>NZ_JBJZON010000012.1:0-186611 GCF_047200735.1 Pseudonocardia oceanicola | reverse complement strand
ACGGCCGGCATCAACCAGGCCCGCGTCCCGCACGGTCGACGCCGCGGCGAGCAACGCGTCGAGCTGCTCACCGCGCGCGGCCAGCAGCACCGCCGCCTCGATCACGTCGAGCACCGCACCGTCCCGGACCCGACGCAGCGCACGCCGGATCGCCGACTCCGACGGAGCGGCTTCGGCGGGGGACGCCGGGACGGCGGGCTCCGACAGGTGGGCGGGCACGGGCTCGGGGAGCATCTCGGCCATCCCCCCACACTATGTCCGGTCCCCCGCCCGGTCGACCGGCGAGATCCTCACAGGAGGGCCGGGAATAGCGCTGGTGCCGGGGGCAGCCGGCCTCTCCGCGTGGTGCGCCTCCACCGTCCCCGGGGGTCCGCCGAAGGCTCCCGCGAGTCGCGCTGGGTGAGCTCCCGCGAGTCGGGAGGTCCGGCAGCGCGAGTCGGGCTCTGGGTTTCGGTGAGTCGCGAGATCCGGCAGCGCGAGTCGGGGCTCGCGAATCCGGGTGCCGATTCCGGACCGGCCGTGCTGGAATGCCGCCATGCCGGCCCAGGATCATCCGAAGGTGCAGAAGGTGATCGCGTCGCTGCGCGAAGGCGGCGCGGCGGAGGAGCACGTCGAGCGCATGCAGGTACTGCCGGACGCGGTCAGCACCGCGGCGGCGGCCGCTGCGGCACTCGGCGTCGAGGTCGGCGCGATCGCCAACTCCTTGGTGTTCGACGCCGACGGCGAACCGCTCCTCGTCCTCACCTCGGGTGCGCACCGGGTGGACACGGCCAAGGTCGCCGGGCTCGTCGGGGCGGTGGCGGTGCGTCGGGCGACGCCGGACTTCGTGGCCGCGGCCACCGGCCAGGCCATCGGCGGGGTCGCACCCGTCGGGCATCCGGCCCCGCTGCGCACCCTCGTGGACCGCGCCCTCGCGCAGTACAGCGAGATCTGGGCGGCGGGAGGAATCGCCCATGCGGTGTTCCCGGCGACCTTCGCAGAGCTCGTCGCGGTCACCGGCGGTACTCCTGCCGACGTCGCCGAGTAGCCCGACCGGGAAACCGCTAGCCCTCCCGCAGGGATCGGGAGCGCGACCCGGGAGCTCGCGGGCGGCTCGCGAGGACTCGCAGCCCGACTCGCGGAGGCTCACAGCCCGACTCACCGAAACCCAGAGCCCGACTCGCGGAGGCTCACAGCGCGACTCACCGAAACCCAGAGCCCGACTCGCGGAGGCTCACAGCGCGACTCACCGAAACCCAGAGCGCGACTCGCGCAGCCAGAACTCGCGATTGACGCAGCCAGAACTCGCGATCTTGCGGTGCCGGAGCTCCCGACTCGCGCTGTCGAAGACCCCGACTCGCGGGGTCAGGGGCGGAGGCGGTCCCAGATCTTCCACCACGGGCGGCTGCCCGGGGCGTCGTGCGAGGAGCCGTTGCCGCCGAGCATGGTGAGGGCGTCGGCGGCGGTGGGGCGGGTCGCGGGGTCCTCCCGACGCAGGGCCGACACCAGCGAGGACAGCGGCTCCGCGGTGGCGCCGGCGAAGGCGAGGGTGGCACCGAGCGCCCACATGTCCGCCGCGCCCGTCGCGGGCCCGCCGGCCTCCCGCTCCGGGGCGACGACGCCCTGCGGCTCGAGCCGGTCGCACAACGGCACGCCGGCCTCCTCCGCCGGCAGGGCGAGCCCGACGTCGGCGAGGGCGATGCGGCCGTCGTCGCCGAGCACCACCGCCCCGGGGCGGACGGCGCCGTGCACGAGCTGCCGGTGGTGCGCGGCGCGCAGCGTGCGCAGCAGCCGGCGGGCCACGTCGACCGCGTCGTGCGGGGCGAGCGGGCCACCCGAGGCGACGTGGTCGGACAGGCGGGTCCCGACAACCAGCTCGGTCACCACGTGGTCGATCCCGCCGTCCGACAGCACGTCGTGCACCGCGAGCAGCCCCGGGTCGGCGAGCGCACCGATCCGCCGGGCCTCGCGCAGCAGTCGCTCGCGGAACCGGGCGTGCTCGGCGGCGCTCATGCCCGGGACGTGCAGCTCCTGGACGGCGAGGTAGCGCCCGGTCAGGCGGTCCTCGGCCCGCCAGACCGGGCCGAGCAGCCCCGCGCCCAACCCGTCGAGGACGACGTAGCGCCCCCCGACCATGCGGCTCGGGATCACGGCGGGCCGAACCGGACGGTCACGGGCGCGTGGTCCGACCAGCGCGCGTCGTAGGCGGGGGCCCGTTCGACGACGGCGTGCTCGGCACGGGCGGCGAGGCCCGCCGTCGCGAGGACGTGGTCGATGCGCCAACCGGCGTCGTTGTCGAAGGCGCGACCGCGGTAGGACCACCAGGTGTAGGGGCCGTCGACGCCCGGGTGCACGGCGCGCACGACGTCCGTCCACCCGCTCGCGCAGAGCGCGGCGATCCAGTCCCGCTCGTGCGGGAGGAAGCCGGAGTGTGCGAGGTTGCCCTTCCAGTTGCGGATGTCGGCCTCGGCGGGGGCGATGTTGAAGTCCCCCGCCACGGCCATCTCCCGGCCGTCGGCCAGGGCCTTCTCCCGTCGTTCGGCGAGGTGTGCGGCGAGCGCGACGAGGAAGCGGTCCTTCTCCTCCTGCTTCGGTGTGCCGGCGCTGCCCTTCGGCAGGTAGAGCGAGGCGACCGTCAACGCGGGGAGGTCCACCTCGACGTAGCGGCCGGCCCTATCGAACTCGGCCGCGCCGATGCCGGTCCGCACGGCGACGGGCGCCTCCCGGCTCAGCACGGCCACGCCGTTGCGCCCCTTGGCGGCGGCGGGCTCGAGGGTGAGGTGCCACCCGGCGGTCGCGGCGAGGAAGCCGGCCGGCAGGTCGACGGGCAGCGCACGCGTCTCCTGCAGGCACACGACGTCCGCGTCGGTGGTGGCGAGCCAGTCCAGGAACCCCTTGGTCGACGCGGCCCGCACCCCGTTGACGTTCACGGAGCTGACGGTCGGCACGGCTAGAGCTTCCCGCAGCGCGCCGGATCATGCGTTCGCGGAGTCAGCACGTGCTCCCCGCGGTCGCGGCCAGCCGCTCGTTGACCGCCCACCGGTTGTCGCCGACGAGCTTGCGGAAGCCGTTCTCGATCACCCCGCGTTCGGCGTCGACCAGCTGGCCGGCGCGCAGGGTGTCGACGGGCTCGAACTGGGTGCTCGCGCTGCGGTAGACGTCGAGCGGCGCGCTGCCCTGCACCTCCATCACGCAGCCGGTCTCGCCGGTGGTGCCGGTGCCCTGGAAGATCAGCGCGATCACCGCGAGGAGCGTGCCGGTGACCAGCACGAAGGCCCAGCCCTTGAACGCGGATGCCTCCAGCTTGGGCACCTTGAACCTCGGCCCCAGCGCCATGACCCCTCCCCGTGACGGTCCCGACCCTCACCGTAGCGGAGCGGGCCTGTTCCCCGGGGGTGTGACGTGCGGCGTCGGGGTACCCGGCACCGACCTCGGCACACACCAGGACAGGCGTACGGGATAGCGTGTCGGGCGGGGAGCGGCGTGCTCCTGTCGTACGGAGCCCACCAGGCGACACTTTTGCGAGGCGCGAAGCAGCGATGAAGGTCATCTACACCTATACGGACGAAGCGCCGGCCCTGGCGACGCACTCCTTCCTGCCGGTCATCGAGGCCTACGCCGGCAAGGCCGGGGTCGGCGTCGAGACCCGCGACATCTCCCTGGCGGGCCGCATCCTCGCGCAGTTCCCGGACCGGCTGACGGACGAGCAGCGGGTGCCGGACGCGCTGGGCGAGCTGGGTGAGCTGGCGAGGACGCCCGAGGCCAACATCATCAAGCTGCCGAACATCTCGGCGTCGATCCCGCAGCTCAAGGCCGCGATCACGGAGCTGCAGGCCGCCGGGTACGCGGTGCCGGACTACCCGGAGAACCCGCAGACCGACGAGGAGAAGGCGGCCCGCGCCGCGTACGACGCCGTCAAGGGCTCCGCGGTCAACCCGGTGCTGCGCGAGGGCAACTCCGACCGGCGCGCCCCGGCCTCGGTCAAGAACTTCGCCAAGAAGCACCCGCACTCGATGGGGGCCTGGTCGCCGGACTCGAAGTCGCACGTCGCGACCATGTCGAGCGGGGACTTCCGGCATTCCGAGAAGTCCGTGACGATGCCGGCCGGGACCACCCTGTCGATCGAGCACACGGCCGCGGACGGCACGAGGACCGTCCTCAAGGAGGGCCTGAAGGTCCTCGAGGGCGAGGTCGTCGACGCCGCGGTGATGAGCGCGTCGGCGCTCAACGCCTTCCTGGCCGAGCAGGTCGCCGAGGCCGCCGACCAGGGCGTGCTGTTCTCGGTGCACCTCAAGGCCACGATGATGAAGGTGTCCGACCCGATCCTGTTCGGGCACGCGGTGCGGGCGTACTTCGCCGACGTCTTCGCGCAGTACGGCGAGGACCTCGCCTCGGTCGGCGCGAACCCCAACGACGGGCTCGCCTCGATCCTCACCGCCCTGGAGAAGCTGCCCGCGGACACGAGGAAGGCGATCGAGGACGCCATCACCGCCGGCTACTCCTCCGGGCCGCGGCTGGCGATGGTCGACTCCTCGCGCGGCATCACCAACCTGCACGTCCCGTCCGACGTCATCATCGACGCCTCGATGCCGGCCGCCATCCGGTCGTCGGGCCAGATGTGGAACGCCGACGACGCCCAGCAGGACACCAAGTTCGTCATCCCGGACTCCTCCTACGCGCCGCTCTACGCCGAGACCGTCGAGTTCTGCAAGGAGCACGGCGCCTTCGACCCGACGACCATGGGCACCACCCCGAACGTGGGCCTGATGGCGCAGAAGGCCGAGGAGTACGGCTCGCACGACAAGACCTTCGAGATCCCGGCCGCCGGCACCGTCCGCGTCGTCGACGCCGACGGCACCGTGCTGATCGAGCACGAGGTCGAGGCCGGGGACATCTGGCGGGCCTGCCAGACCAAGGACGCGCCGATCCGCAACTGGGTCGAGCTGGCCGTCTCGCGGGCCCGTGCCACCGGCTGGCCGGCGGTGTTCTGGCTGGACGAGACCCGCGCGCACGACGCCGAGCTGATCAAGAAGGTGAAGTCGCAGCTCGCCGAGCTCGACACCGACGGCCTGACGATCGAGATCCTCCCGGTCGCCGAGGCCACCCGCTACACGCTCAAGCGCGCGAAGGCGGGCGAGGACACGATCTCGGTCACCGGGAACGTGCTGCGCGACTACCTCACCGACCTCTTCCCGATCCTCGAGCTCGGGACCAGCGCGAAGATGCTCTCGATCGTCCCGCTGATGAACGGCGGCGGCCTGTTCGAGACCGGCGCCGGCGGCTCCGCCCCGAAGCACGTGCAGCAGCTGGTCAAGGAGAACCACCTGCGGTGGGACTCCCTCGGCGAGTTCCTCGCGCTGGCCGTCTCGCTGGAGTTCCTGGCCGACGCCACGGACAACCCCCGGGCCCGCTTGCTCGGTACGACGCTCGACGCGGCCACCGGCACGTTGCTCGAGACCGGCAAGTCGCCCTCGCGCAAGGTGGGCGAGCTCGACAACCGCGGCAGCCACTTCTACGTCGCCCTCTACTGGGCACAGGAGCTGGCCCGGCAGACCGAGGACGCCGACCTGGCCGCGATCTTCGCGCCACTGGCCGAGAGGCTGGCCGCGGCCGAGGAGACGATCGTCGGCGAGCTCAACGGTGTGCAGGGCGAGCCGGTCGACCTCGGCGGCTACTACTACGTCGACCGGGCCAGGACGGACTCCGTCATGAGGCCGAGCACGACCCTGAACGAGGCGCTCGCGGGCTTCTGAGGCGTCCGACGTCGGTTCTCGCACCAACGGCACTTTCGTGCGGTAGGTCCGCACGAAAGTGCCGTTCGTGCATTCAGGAGCTGGCGACGCCCGGGATCCGGCCTGCCCGGAACGCGTCGACGAACAGGGCGTGGTCGGCCCGGGCCTGCGCGGCGTCCATGTAGGTGCCGAAGTTCTCCGCGTGCAGGTCGCCCTGGATCCAGACCCGGCTCGTGCGCTCGTCCGCCCACGGGTCCCCGAGCCCGGCGACGTCGGCGTAGAACAGGCAGGCGCTGCCGCGGTAGAAGGCGAACGGGTCCGCCGCCATCTTGCGGAACTTGACGCGGAAGGCGGCCGGATCGGCCGTCATCAGGTCCTCGAACGCGGCGACCAGGGTCTCGACGATCCGTTCGCTCCGGTCCGGCTCCCGGGTGGACATGGCGGCGAACCTAGCCGACGGTCAGTGATCCCCGTGTGATCGTGAGCGCGAGCAGGAGCACGGCGATGCCGAAGGACGTGTAGCAGATGACGTCGACGACCCGGCCGCGGATGGCCAGCAGCCCGGCCCGCGGGGGCGGGAGGACGCCGCGCAGGACCGCCGCGACCAGCAGGGAACCGCCGAGCAGCGCCGAGCCCTGGCGCCAGTGCTCGGTGAGCACCTGAACCATTCCGGCGAGCGCGATCAGCAGCACCAGCAGGAGCGCGCCGTGGATCTCGAGCCAACCGCGAACGCCGCCGCGCTCCCGTCCGTGGCGGGCGGGGGCAGGCCGCCGCAGCGGGGTGGTCGGCTCGTCGCCGTCGACGGGACCGTCACCGAGATGGTCACCGCCGCTCACGGCCGCCATCCTCGCAGGCCGGTCCCGGATCCTCCGCCCCGGCCGTCCGCAACCCGCTCCACTCCATCGTGGCCCGCCCCTCGGCCAGCTGACCTGCCCGTTCCCGCGTTGCGTCGAAAGTCGAGGTCGTGTTCCGTCCGTTCGTAGGGTCCGCATCCGCTGTGATGCCGCACACAATCGCTACGCCGGCGATCACGGACTCCCCTGCCGGCGCCCACTCGACGAGGAGCACCTTCATGAGCGTGGAAAGCGACGTGCAGGCGGGGGCACATGCCGCGGCCGAGCCGCAGGCGGCCGCCGCGCCCGCGGCCAACCCGGCCCTGCTGGGCCTGGTCACCTTCCTGCCCTCCGGGATCACCCTGGGCCTCTGGTTCCTCGGGTACCTGGACACCGCCACCCTGCCGGGCGGGATGGTCCCGATCGTCTCGCTCTCGGCGGGCCTGTTCCTGCTGATCTCCGCGGTGTGGGCGGCCCGGGTGGCGGCCAACACGGTGGCGGCGATCTTCGGCGTGTTCTCCGCCTTCTGGCTCAGCTTCGGCCTGCTGCTCACCGGCCTCACGAGCGGTTGGTGGGGCGTGACCGACGCCGCGGCGGTGGCGAGCGTGCAGCGGACCTACCTGCTGTCCTTCACCCTGGTGTTCCTCCTCCTCACGCTGGCGACGCTGCGCCTGCCGTTGGCGTTCACCGCCGGCTTCGTGTTCGTGGACATCACCTTCGTGCTCGCGTTCCTGGGCGTGAGCACCGGCAACACCGGGCTCTTCCCGATCGCGGGGATCACGACGCTGATCTTCTGCGCATTCTTCGCGTACATCCTGTTCGACGGGTTCAGCCAGGACCTCGGCGGCCGGCCGATGCCGATGGGCAACGCGCTGGTCAAGTAGTCCTCGCGGACCGCGGGTCATGCGCCCGCGACCTCGAGCAGGCCCGGACGCACGAAGGCGCGGCGTCCGGGCCCTCTCGTGTCCGCACCGTGTCCGTACCGTGTCCCCGCTGTGTCCGACGTGGGCAGTCCTGGGAGTTCCGCCGCAGGTCGGACGCGTGCTGTGCCAAATTGAGAATCCGCATCCGGCCGATGTGGACGTCAATGTGTGTGACGGAGCCCACTCCTCGCCCGCGCCGCTGGACGCTCCGCGCCCGGACGCCCCCTCGATCTGGAGCGTGACATGAGCACTGAGCACGGACTGTCCGAACCCACCCTCGAGCCCGCGGCCGCCGCCGGCCCCGCGGCGCCCGCCGCCCCGCCCGCACCGACCGGCAACCCGGCACTGCTCGGGCTGCCCGCCTTCCTGGTCGGCGGGATCGGCCTGACGTTGTACCTGTTCGGCTACCTGCCCGCGGCCGCGGTGGGCACCCTCGTCCCGATGACGCTGCTGGTCTCCGGTCTCGGCCTGCTCGTCGCCGGCGGGTGGGCCATCCGGATCGGGCAGGGCGCGGTCGGTGCGATCTTCGTGGTGTTCGCGACCTTCTGGCTGAGCTACGGCTACCTCGTGCTCTCGCTGGTCAACGACTGGTTGAAGATCCCGGCGGAGAACGCCTCCGCCGCGCAGGCGACCTTCCTCATCGCCTGGCTCGCGGTGTTCGCGGTGCTCACCCTGGCCACCCTGCGCCTGCCGCTGGCCTTCACCACCCTGTTCGCGCTGGTCACGGTCACGGTGGCGCTGGTGCTCACAGCCACGCTGAACGGCTCGACCGGCCTGCTCGCCATCGCCGGGATCACCGCGGCGCTGTTCTGCCTCACCGCCGTGTACATCTTCGTCGACGGCATGACGCAGGAGCTGGGCGGACGCGCCCGGCCGATGGGCGCGCCGCTGGTGCGCTGAACCGCCGAAGTCCGAGGCTTCGCGGGGCTTCCGGTGGGACCGCTCACCGGAAGTCCCGCGACTTCACCGCCACCTTCAGCGGCAACCGCTGCAGCCGGTCCGCGACCAGGTTGAGCACGCCCTCGGGGCTGCGCTCCAGCAGGCCGCGGACCAGCAGCGCCGCGCTGCCCAGCGCGACCGTGCGGTACCGCGCCCACAGCCCCTCCGAGCAGGTGACGTTGAGCATCCCGCTCTCGTCCTCCAGGTTCACGAACGTGACCCCGCGGGCCGTCGCCGGCCGCTGCCGGTGCGTGACCAGGCCACCCACCAGCACCCGCGGCGGGGGGCCGTCGGGGTCGAACGGATCGCCCAGGTCCGCCCGCTCCCCGGCGCCCGCCCTCCGGGCCACCTCGTCCAGGCGGTCGATCCGGACCGCTCCCAGACCCTCGAGCTCCGCGCGCAGGTGCTGCAGCGGGTGGCTGTCCGGCGAGACGCCGGTGGCCCAGACGTCGGCGACGGTCTCCTCCACCTCCGTCATCCCCGGTAACGCGGGCGCCGCCAACCCGACCGCGCTGCCGGGCAGGTGCTCCGGGCGCACCGCGGCGACCACCCCGGCCGCCCACAGCGCCGCCCGCCGCTCGATCCCGAAGCACCCGAACGCCCCCGCGGTGGCCAGCGCCTCCGCCTGTGGCCCGGTGAGCCGCACCCGGCGGGCCAGGTCGGCGAGATCCCGGAACGGGCCGCCACACCCGCGCTCGGCCTCGATCTCCTCGGCGAGCTCGGTGCCGATCGTGCGGATCTCGCGCAGCCCGGTGCGGATCGCCCAGCCGCCGGCGCTCTCCCCGTCCGGTTCCAGGATCGCCGCGGCACCGCCGGCGTTGACGTCCGGCCCGCGGACCCGTACCCCGTGCCGGCGGGCGTCGGCGACCAGGGACTGCGGGGAGTAGAAGCCCATCGGCTGGGAGTTCAGCAGCGCCGCGCAGAAGGCCGCCGGATGGTAGAGCTTGAACCAGGAGCTGTAGTAGACCAGCGACGCGAAGCTGATCGAGTGGCTCTCCGGGAAGCCGAAGTTCGAGAAGGCCAGCATCTTCCCGAAGATCGTCTCCGCGACGTCCGCCGGGATCTCCCGGGCCGCCATCCCCGCGAAGAACCGCTCCCGCAGCCGCTCCATCTTCTCCGTCGAGCGCTTGGACCCCATGGCACGGCGCAGCTCGTCCGCGTCGGCGGCGGAGAAGCCCGCCACGTCGACCGCGATCTGCATGAGCTGCTCCTGGAACAACGGCACGCCGAGGGTCTTCTCCAGCGCGCCCGCGAGCAGGGGGTGGTCGTACTCCCACTCCTCGAGCCCGTTGCGGCGGCGGATGTACGGGTGCACCGACCCGCCCTGGATCGGCCCGGGCCGGATCAGGGCGACCTCGACCACCAGGTCGTAGAACTCGCGTGGCTTGAGCCGGGGCAACGTGGCCATCTGCGCCCGGGACTCGACCTGGAACACCCCCACCGAGTCTGCCCGCTGCAGCATCTCGTACACCGCCGGGTCGCTCTCGCCGAGCTCGTGCAGCTCGACCGTGTACCCCTCGTGCTCCTCGACCAGGTCCATCATCAGGTGCAGCGCGGTGAGCATCCCCAGCCCGAGCAGGTCGAACTTGACCAGCCCGGCGGCCGCGCAGTCGTCCTTGTCCCACTGGACGACGGTCCGGTCCGCCATCCGCGCCCACTCCACCGGCACGACCTCGGAGACCGGCCGGTCGCAGATCACCATGCCGCCCGAGTGGATCCCGAGGTGCCGCGGGAAGCCGAGCACCTGGTCGGCCAGCGCCAACACCGGCACCGGCAGGTCCTCCGGGACGGTCTCGGTGTCCAACCCCGTCCAGCGCTCGATCCGCTTGCTCCACGCGTCCTGCTGGCCGGGCGAGAAGCCCAACGCCTTCGCCATGTCCCGCACCGCCGACCGGGGCCGGTAGGTGATCACGTTGGCCACCTGGGCCGCGTGCGTGCGCGCGTACCGCTGGTAGACGTACTGGATCACCTCCTCGCGCCGGCCCGACTCGATGTCGAGGTCGATGTCCGGGTAGCCGTCCCGGTCCGGGGAGAGGAACCGCTCGAAGAGCAGGCCGTGGCGCACCGCGTCGACGTTGGTGATGCCCAGCGCGTAGCAGACCGCGGAGTTCGCGGCCGAGCCCCGGCCCTGGCAGAGGATCCCGGCCCGCCGGCAGAAGGCCACGATGTCGGCCACGATCAGGAAGTAGCCCGGGAAGTTCTTGGCCTCGATGATCGCCAGCTCGTGCGCCACCATGTCCGCGGCGAACCGGTTCTCCGCGCGGCTGCCGTACCGCCGCGCGACGCCCTGCCAGGTCAGCGCGCGCAGCCAGGTCGCCTCCGTCTCCCCCGGCGGGACGTCGAAGGGCGGCAGGTCCGGCGCCACCAGCTGCAGTTCGAAGGCCAGCTCCCGGCCCAGTCCCGCCGCCCGCCGCACTGCCCCCGGGTACCGCTCCTCGAACCGTGCCGCCATGGCCTCGCCGCTGCGCAGGTACGCCGCCCCGGCCGCGGGCAGCCAGGGATCGGCCTCGTCGAGGCTGCGCCGGGCCCGCACCGCCGCCAACGCCGACGCCAGCGGGAACCGGTCGGCGGTGGCGTAGTGCGCTCCCGTGGTGGCCACCGTCGCGACGCCGGCCTCGGCCGCCAACCCGGCCAGCAGATCGTTGCGCTCGGTGTCGGTGGGCAGGCCCTGGTGGGTGAGCTCGACGGCCACGTTCTCCCGGCCGAACCGCTCGACCAGCCCGCGCAGCGCCTCCGCGGCCGACGCGGGTCCGCCCGCCCGCAGCGCCTGCTGCACCGTGCTCTTGCGGCACCCGGTGAGCGCGACGACGCGCCCCCGGGTGTCCTCGACGACCTCCGCCGGGTCGTACACCGGGCGGCCCTTCTCCGCCCCGCGCAGCTGTGCGGCGCTGATCGTGCGGCACAGCGCCCCGTATCCCTCCGGGCCACGCGCGAGCAGCAGCAGGTGGCTGCCCTCCGGGTCCGGGACGCCGTTCTGCGGAGCGGGCAACCCGAGGCTCAGCTCCGCGCCGAAGGCCGTGCGCACCCCCAGCTCGCGCGCCGCCTCGGCGAAGCGGACCACGCCGTACATCCCGTCGTGGTCGGTGAGGGCGATCGCCTCGAGGCCGAGCTCGTGGGCGCGTTCGACCAGCTCCTCGGGGTGGCTCGCCCCGTCGAGGAAGCTGAAGTTGGAATGGCAGTGCAGCTCCGCGTACGGGACGGTCGGCGCCGCCGGAGCGGTGTGCTCGGCCGGCGGTTCGTACGGCTCACGCTTGCGGGACCAGGCAGGCGAGTCGCCGCCGTCGGCCTCCGGGCCGCCGCGCAGGCTCGAGCCGACAGCACCCGCGAGCCTGCCCGAGAGCCTGGCCTCCAGCTCCCGCCAGGTGACGTCCGGATTGCTCCATCCCATGCCCTGGAGCGTACTCGAACATTTGTTCTAACAGGTCACCGCAACGAAGTTGTCCACAGGCAGGAAGGGATCGACCGCGGCGCGCACCGCCACCTCGGGCCGCGCCCCGACGACCTGCGTGACCACCCACCCGCCGACGTACAGGCTCGGCTTCTGCTGCAGCCACGTCAGGCGCCACCGCGGACCAGGTCTTCGACCGCTGCCACCACTCGGCCTGCGACCCGCTCGATGATCTCGACCGCACCGCCCTGGACCGCTCCGGCGAGGCCGCCGCCGCCCCCTCGCGAACCCTCCGTCGACCGAGGAGGACGTCCACCGGATGACGCCGGCCGGGCCGCTCCCCAGCCCCCGACCGGCGTCATCCGGGCTGCCGGTGGCGCGGTACCGGGGGCTCCCCAGCGACCGGTCGCGCTCGTCCGGCGGCCGTCGGGGCTCCGTCACCTGCTCCGACGACGTCCTGCGCTGTAGGTAACAGTCCACTCCCGCCACCTGAGAGAAACCTGTGCGGCACCCGTGCGGTACCCGTGGACCCGTGGACCCACCCGATCGGGCCGGTCGCCACACCCACCGATGCCGGACACTGAGCGACGACGCGGTGACGGAGGGGGAACCATGCGAGGACGACGAGTGGTGGCGGCGGTGGCGGGCCTCGCGGCGGTCCTGCTGGCAGGGTGCTCCTCCACCCCGACGACACCTGCACCGGAGCCGTCCGCGACCGCCGTCGCGCCCGACCCCGGCCTGCCCGCCCGGCTGATGGCGACCGTGAGCGGCGACGGCGCGTTCGCCCGCCTCGAGCGGCTGCAGCAGATCGCCGATGCGAACGGCGGCAACCGCGCCCTCGGCACACCCGGCTACGACGCCAGTGTCGACTACGTGGCCGGGACCCTCCGGGATGCGGGGTTCACGGTGGACACGCCCAGCTTCGACGTCCGCGCCTTCGCCGTACAGGACGAGCGACTGACCGTGGCCGGGCGCACCGTCCCGACCACGGCCATGGGTTTCTCCCCGGCCACGCCCGCCGGCGGGGTGACCGCGCCGTTGCACGTCGTGGCGCAGGACGACACCTCCGGGTGCGAGGCCGAGGACTTCGCAGGCCTGCCCGCCGGGGCGATCGCGCTGGTAAGGCGCGGCACGTGTCCCTTCGGCGCCAAGTCGGAGAACGCGAAGCGGGCGGGTGCGGCGGGGCTCGTCGTGGTGAACACCGAGGACACGCGGCTCGACGGCACGCTCGGCGACTCCACGGCGACCGTGCCGACCACCGCGGTGACCTCGTCCGTGGGCGCCGACCTCGCCACGCGGGGAGGCGCCCCGGTCACCCTGCTGCTGGCCACCACGACCCGGGACACCGTGAGCCGCAACGTGATCGCCCAGACCGCGAGCGGGGACCCGGACCGGGTCGTGCTCGCCGGGGCGCACCTCGACTCGGTGCCGGAGGGCCCGGGGATCAACGACAACGGTTCCGGCACCACGGCACTGCTCGAGGTCGCCACCGCGCTCGGCCCGACACCGCCGGTGGCCAACGCCGTCCGGTTCGCGTGGTGGGGCGCCGAGGAGGTCGGGCTCGCCGGCTCCACCCGTTACGTCGAGGGACTCTCGCCCGCCGAGACACGGAAGATCGCGCTGTACCTCAACCTGGACATGGTGGGGTCGCCGAACGCCGGCTACCTCGTCTACGACGGCGACGACTCGGACGGACAGGGTGCGGGTCCGGGACCCGAGGGCTCGGCGGCCGTGGAGCGGGTGCTGCTCGACCAGCTCTCCGCGGTGGGCGTGCAGGGAGTGGGCACGGACTTCGACGGGCGCTCCGACTACGGCCCGTTCATCGCGGCCGGCATCCCCGCGGGCGGCCTGTTCACCGGCGCCGAGGAGCGCAAGTCGGCGCAGCAGGCCCGGCAGTGGGGCGGCCAGGCCGACCGTCCGTTCGACGCCTGCTACCACCAGTCGTGCGACACGACGGCCAACATCGACCGCACGGCGCTGGACCGGAACTCCGACGCCCTCGCGGGCACGGTCGGCCGGTTCGCCCTCGACCTGAACGGGATCCCGCGGCGCCAGTCGTGACGACGGTCCTGACCTCAGCGGCAGCAGGACCGGCCGCGGCGGGCCGTTCAGTCGTAGATACCGGTGACCCACCACCGCTCCTCCCTGTGCTGCAGGAGCAGGGCCACCCCGTCGACCAGCTCGACCTGCAGCCGCGACGTCGTGACGCCGTCGGTCGACCACCAGCGCCGGCGCACCGGCCAGGGCCCCGCCCAGTCACGGACCTCCCGTGGCGGGTGCCGGGCGAGCAGCAGCCGGTAGGGCTCCGCGTCGAGCAGGTCGGGCTCGCGGAGGCCGACGGGTGTGCCCGCCGCGGTGTGCAGCTCGACCGGGATCGGCTCCTCCGGCACGGTCGCCGGTGAGGGTGCGGGAAGGCGGCCGGGCCAGGCGGGCACGGGGTCCCGCGCGGCCCTGCCGGTGCGGATCGGCCGCGACCGGCCGGGTCTGCGGGCGGCCGGGCCCTGCGACGCGGTCGGGGCGGTGCCCCGGAGTGCGGCCGCGGGGGCGTCCGGGGCGAAGCCGCGCGGGTCCTCGCGCGGGAGCGGGGCGGGCTCGGGTGTCGGGTCGACGACGAGCACGGGGTCCCCGCCGACCACCCGCAGCCCGGCGGAGGGGCCGTCGGGGTACGGGCCGAGCCCCTCGACCGGAGGGGTGGCGGGTGGCCCCACGAGGGGACCGGCGGCACGGGAGCCGGGCTCGCGGTCGTCGCCCCACGGGACGTACCGGACCCGCTCGTCCGGGTCGCGACCGCCAGCGAGGACCGCGGTGACCACGGATTCCGGACCGAGCAGCGCCTGGACCCGGACCAGGGCGCGCCCGGCCCGCTCGTCCGCCTCGCCGACGTCGCCCCACAGACCGAGCTGCAGCGCACCCGCGGTGACCGTCTCCTCCGGGGTGAGCCGCAGCTCGACGACGGCGCCGGAGCCGCCCCGGCTCAGCCAGGAGTCGAGCTGCCAGCGGACCCGGTCGACCGTGCCGGACGGGGTGAGCGGCTCGGCGCAGCGCCAGACCCGCACCAGCTCCTCCCCGCCCTCCGTACGCGCCCACACCCCCAGCCGGGTACAGGAGAGGCCGTGCCCGGCCAGCGTGCGGTGCAGCCGCTCGGCCAGCGCGCGGCCGGTGAACGCGGCGGCGTCGACCCGGGTGACGGGCGGGTCCAGCTCGATCGCGACGGCGAACGCCTCGGGCGGATGACGGCGCACCGGCGGGCGCGGGTCCAGGCCGCGGGCGAGCCGGTGGGCGAGGACGGCGTCGGCGCCGAACCGGGAGGCGACGTCGGCCTGGGCCAGCCCGGCGAACGCGCCCAGGCTGCGCAGGCCCAGCCGGCGCAGCAGGTCCACCAGCTCGGAGCGGTCCACCGCCGGATCGCGGTCGAGCTCCTCCACCCCGAGCGGGGCGAGGAACTCGGCGCTGCGCCCGGGTTCGACGCCCACCCCGCGGCGGGCGGCGAGCACGCCGGCGAACAGCCCGTCGGCGAACCCGGTCTGACACTCCACCCCGGTGCGCGCGGCGACCTGGTCGATCAGCCGCTCGGCCGCCTCCCGCTCGCCGCCGAAGAACCCGACCGGGCCCTTGGCCGGCAGCGCCAGCAGGCCCGGCCGGACCACCTCGACCCCCGGCGCCAGCTCCTCGACGGCGACGACCACCGGCTCGAACAGCCGCGCGTCGCGGTCCGGGTCCGGGGCGAGGACGGCGAGCTCGGGGCACCGTGCCTGGGCGTCCCGCCGGCGCAGCCCGCGCCGCACACCGGCCGCCCGCGCGCCCGCGGAACAGGCCACCACGCGGTTGGCCAGGAACACCGCCGCGGGGCGGTGGGCGGGGACGTGCGCGGCCTGCATCGCCGCGGTCACGGGCCAGTCCGGGGACCACAGCGCCAGCACCCGCTCGCCGGGCTCAGCCATGGGGATCCTCCGGGTGGCGGGCCGGGTCGGCCGGTGGTGGTGCCGAGTGTGGTCGGCCGGGTCTGCGGGGTGGTGGGGGTGGGTCGGGTGGTGGGAGTGGGTCGGGTGGTGGGGTGGGCCGGGTGGGGGCGGTCGGCCGGGTGGGGGCGGTCGGCCGGGTGGTGGGCGCTCGAGGCGCGGGGCTGGGTGATCGTCGCCGGGACCGATACCGGCCACCCATGGCGTCCAGCGGTCCGGGACGCTGATCACGGTCGAGTTACCGAACCGGACCTCGGCTGGTGATCGCCATCCGGGACACATCTCGGCCGCAAGTGGCGCCAGGGGGTCCAGGACAGCGATCACCGACCCGGTGCTGCGGTTGCCCTTGCAGGCTCCGCCCGCGATCGCCATCCGGGACACATTCCGGTCATGGACGGCGTCCAGCGGTCCGGGACGCCGATCACCGTGGTGGACGAAGCGTTCCCGGGGGCTCACGAGACCGCCGCCCTGGTCGCGAGGGTCTCCGCGGGCTCGTCGATCGTCGTCGCGGGGCGGATCTCCTCGCGCTCCGCGACCGTGCCGCCGGGACCCGGCAGCAACAACTCCCGCGCGCGGCCGGAGGTTCCCGTGCCGCGGCCGGTCGACCGCACCACCGCGCACCGCGAGCGCAACCGGCCCGCACCGCGCGCGGCGCCCCGCCATTCCACCCCCGAACAGCCGAGGACGAGATCGGCACCCGGCCAGGAACCCAGGACGAGCAGCACCGCGCCGCGCTGCCGCGCGCGCGCCGCCAGCCGTTGCCGGTCGGCCGCACGCACCCCCGCCCGCTCGGCGCCCGCGACCACGACGAGGTCCAGCCCGTCGAGCAGCGCGACGGTGACCGCGACGAGGTCGACCCCGGGCCTGGGCACGAGCGCGAGCCGCTCGAGCCGGATCCCGGCCTCCGCCGCCGCGACCGCGCCGAGCCCGGGCGCCCCGACCACGCCCGCCCACGCCCCCTCGGCCGAGGCCTGGGCGAGCAACCCGAACAGCAGGGACGTCGCTCCCGAGCTGGTCGGGACCGACACGGTGGAGCCGCGCCGCAGTCCGCCCCCGGGCAGCAGCGGCGCCAGCGGCGCGACGACCGGGAGGATCCGGCCGTCGTCGCCCGGGGTCGGCACGGGCCGGGCCGCCGAGGACCGGCCCTCCACGCGCCGCAACAGGCCACGGGCCGTCGCCAGCCGCTCGGCGGCGCCGTCCACCGCCGTTCCCGACGCCCGCGCACGGCCGGGCCGAACCGGTCGCCCCGCTCCGTGGACCCGACGGTCCCGGGCGCGGGCGTCGGCGGGTGGGCGGCCGCTCCCCACGATCACGCCGCCCTCCGGGTCCTCGCCCGGTCCGTGCTCCGGCCAGTCGACCGGCCAGGGATCCGGGTCGAGCGCCCAGGCCTCACTCACGCCGCCGCCACCCGGACTCGGAAGGGCCCGCGAGGGGGCGGGGGTACGAACTCCGCACACCCTCTGAGGCAGTCGCACATCCCGTCGACGACCTGTGCGGCGCCGCTTCGGGTGTGCAGGCCGGTCGGAGCGGGTGCGCCGGGTCCGGCAGCGAGCACGCGCGCCGCGTCGGCGGCGTAGCGCGTGCCGGGTGTGGGACGCGCGCGGTAGGTCGACTCCACGACCCGGCCGTGAGAGGGGTGTGCGGCTCGCCTGTCGAACCCGACCGGACGGTGCGCGGGGAGCGGGTCGGACGGGGCGGGGCGGATCGGTCGCCGGCAAAGCCCCGGCCACCGCAGCGGCACCGGTGCCGCGCGCGACACCGGCTCACGACTTGCTGAGAAACGGACGGCGCGGGCAGCCTGACGGCAGCTCACGACACACCTCCCCCGCACGACGGGCCACGCCGCGGGGAAGACGGCGTTCGAACCTTTGTTCGAACTCTAGCGCGGCTCGCCGACACCCTCAACCCGCGATCGGGTGGCCCCGGAGAGCGCTGGCCGGTGATCGTTCCGAGCGACACCTCAGCCCGGAGCCGACCACAACAGCGTGCCCGTCGGAGCGATCACCGAGGCCGTGATCGCTCCGAGAGTGACCGTGCGGCAACCACCCGAGCAGCAGCGTCACACTCGGAACGATCACGCACTCGACACAGGACGTGCTCGCTGTCCACAAGATCGACCCGAGTGTGACTGCACAGCAGTCGCCACGACCGCAGCGTCACCCCCGGAACGATCATCGACGGGGCCGGCTCGCCCGATCACCTTCCACGATCGCTCCGGATGTGACCGCACTGCTGCCGTCACGACAGCAGCGTCTCATTCAGAAGGATCATCGAAGGACACACTCGACCCGGTCACCCTTCCGACATCGTTCCGAAGGTGACCGCACCGCCGCCGTCACGGCAGCGCCGTCACCTTCGGAACGATCACGGCCGGCTGGCGCCGGGATCAGTGCGCGAAGTGCCGGGTGCCGGTGAGGTACAGGGTCACGCCCGCCTCGGCGGCCGCGGCGGTGACCTGGTCGTCGCGGATCGAGCCGCCCGGGTGCACGACGGCCTTGACGCCGCCCTCGATCAGCACCTCCAGGCCGTCGGGGAAGGGGAAGAAGGCGTCGGAGGCCGCGACCGCGCCCCGTGCCCGGTCCCCGGCCCGGGTGACCGCGAGCCGGCAGGAGTCGACCCGGTTGACCTGACCCATCCCCACGCCGACGGCAGCGCCGTCGGCGGCCAGCAGGATCGCGTTGGACTTCACCGCCCGGCAGGCCCGCCAGGCGAAGGCCAGGTCGGCGAGGGTCTCCCCGTCCGCGGCCTCGCCGGCGACCAGCTTCCAGGAGGAGGGGTCGTCGCCCGGGGCGTCGACGGCGTCCCGCTGCTGCATCAGCAGGCCGCCGCTGATCGGGCGGATCTCCGCGCCGTGCCGGGCCACCTCGGCGTCGATCCGCAGCAGCCGGATGTTCTTCTTCGACCGCAGGATCTCCAGGGCCTCCGGCGCGAACGCGGGCGCCACCACGACCTCGGTGAAGATGTCCTTGACCTGCTCGGCCATCTCCACGGTGACCTCGCGGTTGGTGGCGATCACACCGCCGTACGCGCTGACCGGGTCCGTGGCGTGGGCCTTGCGGTGGGCCTCGGCGACATCGGCGCCGACCGCGATCCCGCACGGGTTGGCGTGCTTGATCACCGCGACGGACGGCCTGTCACCGTGGTCGTGGGCGGCGCGCCAGGCGGCGTCGGCGTCGACGTAGTTGTTGTAGGACATCTCCTTGCCGTGCAGCTGCTCGGCCCGGGCCAGCCCCGACCCGCCGGCCTCGGAGGTGTAGATCGCGGCGGCCTGGTGTGGGTTCTCGCCGTAGCGCAGGGTGGCCTTGCGGGTCCACGTCGCGCCCGCCCACTCCGGGAAGGCCGACTCGCCGCCGGCCAGCACCGACCCCATCCACGAGGCGACGGCGACGTCGTAGGCCGCGGTGTGCCGGAAGGCCTCGGCCGCGAGCCGACGCCGGTCCTCCAGCACGAAGCCGCCGGCCGCGATCTGCTCCAGCGCCCACTCGTACTTGGCCGGGTCGGTGATCACCGCGAGGCTGTCGTGGTTCTTGGCCGACGCCCGGACCATCGCGGGCCCGCCGATGTCGATCTGCTCGACGCACTCGTCCGGCGTCGCGCCGGAGGCCACGGTCTCGGTGAAGGGGTAGAGGTTCGAGACGAGCAGGTCGAACGGCGCGACGCCCAGCTGCTCGAGCTGATCGAGGTGCTCCGGCCGGCGGGTGTCGGCGAGCAGGCCGGCGTGCACGCGCGGGTGCAGGGTCTTGACCCGGCCGTCGAGGCACTCGGGGAATCCGGTCAGCTCCTCGACGGGGGTGACGGGCACCCCGGCGTCGGCGATCCGCTGCGCGGTCGAGCCGGTCGAGACGATCTCCACACCCGCCGCGTGCAGGCCGGTCGCCAGGTCGAGCAGCCCGGCCTTGTCGTAGACGCTGATCAGGGCCCGCTTCACCGGCCTGCGTTCGCTCACTGGACATTCGCCTCTCGGTTGCACAGCGCCTGGTTGCACGCCGTCGTTCCGGTACACAACGTCGCGACGGTGGCCACCAGCAACCGGCGCTCCGCGATCTTGATGCGCTCGTGCAGTTCGGCCTCGGTGTCGCCGGGCAGCACGGGGACGGCCTCCTGGGCCAGGATCGGCCCGGTGTCCACGCCGGCGTCGACCAGGTGGACGGTGGTCCCGGTGACCTTGACGCCGTGCGCGAGGGCGTCGCGGACCGCGTGCGCCCCGGGGAACGCGGGCAGCAGCGCCGGGTGGGTGTTGACGATCGGACGGCCGACACCATCGAGGAAGGGCGCGCCGAGGATCCGCATGAACCCCGCACAGACGACGAGGTCCGGCCGGTGCTCGAGCACGGCGGCGAGCAGGGCCCGGTCCCACGCCGTCCGGTCGGCGTGCGCGGCGGGCGAGACGGTGAAGGCAGGGACCCCCGCGCGGGCGGCCCGGTTCAGCGCCTCGACCTCTGGTCGGTCGGTCCCGACGGCGACGACCTCCGCCGGGTAGTCGAGGTCCGGCGCGGCGTCGAGCAGCGCCTGCAGCAGCGTGCCGGAGCCCGAGGCGAGCACCACGAGGCGGGCGCGCCCGGGTAGGCCGTCCCGCGACGGTGGCTGTGCGCTCGTCGGGGCGGGCACGGATCTCCTCGGGCGGGCGGCTCTGACGGGACCCCTCCAGCCTAGGCGGCGACGCCGGTCACAGCGCGAGGACCTGCCCCGATCCGGTCAGCAGGCCGTGCCCGGGGCCGTGATCAGCGGCCCGGGGCAGACGTCCGCGGATCGATCCCCCGCCCGGACGTGGATCACGGGCAGCGGGCGGGCACCTCGAGGGCAGTGCCGGGGCGTCGGTCGCCCGGCCCGGCGTTCATGGTCGGTGTTCGGGTAGCCGAAACGTCCGGATCGAACGTGTCCCTGCCTCTCCACAGCCCTCAGGGTCGGGTACTCCGGACGGCGACGACGACCGTCCGGCCGAGGCGCGCCGTGCCGCCGGCCCGACACCTCCGGCCGCCATGATCTCGAACCGGGCAGCGGAAGCCTCGCATCCGAGGTTCTCGCCGTCCGATCGCTGATCATGGTGTGTCCGTGCCGCGTGCTGCGGCGTCGCGGGCCGCCTGCTCCTCCGCCTGCCGGGCGCGGAGCGCCACGAGCTCGCCCACGGTGCGCGGGCGCGGGTCGGGCTCGGTGGGGTGGTGCTCCGGGCCGTCCGGATCCGCCGAGCCCTCGGTCCGCTCAGACTGCCACTCGCTCTCGGACTGCCCCGTGCCCTCGAACCGCCCCGTGCTCTCGGGTCGCTTCCGGTTCTCGGACCGCTTCCGGCTCTCGGACCGCCCGGTCGGCTCGGGATGCCCGGCGCGGTCCGGAGCGGCGGGGCGATCGGCGGGTTCGGCACGGGCCACAGGCTCGTCCGATCGCACCGGGGCGACTCGGTCCAGCGGCCCGACCCGATCAGTGGGCTCGACGAGATCCGCCGGCTCGGCCCGAGCCGCGCCCGGCTCGGGCTCCCTCTCGGACGAGCTGTCCACCCCCGTGTGCAGAGCCTGGGAATGAGCACCCGGACGGAAGCGGATCGGACGACCACGGCCGCCACTGCTGCGCTCCTGTCTGCGGGCGCGGGCGCGCTCGACCGCACGACCCCGCCCCGCGCGGGCCCGGCCGTCGCGGCGGCGCGAGCCGCCGGAGGCCCGGTCGCGCGCCGCGTCCTCCCGGCCGACCGCCGTGTCCCCGGTCGGGTCGGTCGGGGGGGTGGCACGGTCCGGGGCGTCCGACCAGTCGACCGGGACATCGGCACGGCCCGCCGACGAGTCGGGCAGGGCATCGGTACGGTCCTCGGCGGCGGAAGAATCCGCGCGGGCGCCGGACGGGTGGGAGGCATCCGACGCGTCGCCAGGTGCTCCGGCACGCTGCGCGGCATCCGACGACTCACCCTGCCCGTCTGCACGCTCCACGGCGTCGGACGGGTCGCGCGGTGCTCCGCCACGCTCCCCCAGGCCGGACGAGCCGACCGGGACGTCGGCAACTTTCTCGGCGCCGGCCGGGTCCGAGCCGCCGGACCCGGCCGACACGTCGCTCTCCGAGCGTCCGTACTCGGGCCCCTCGACACGGTCCACCGGTCCACCGGGTGCCTCCGGGCCGACGTGCTCGCCCGAATGGTCCCAGCCCGCGTCGTCCCAGTCCGCACCGTCCCGGCCCACGTCGTCCCGGCCCACGTCGTCCCGGCCCACGTCCTCCCGGCCCGCGTCCTCCCGGCCCGCGTCGTCCCGGCCCGCGTCGTCCCGGCCCGCGTCGTCCCAGCCCTCCGTGCCCGGGGCCTCCGCGTACTCGGCGCCCTCGCCGGCGTCCTCGACCTCGTACCCGTCCCGATACCAGCCGAGCTCCTCGTCGTCGCGCGCCTCCTCCGGCGTCGGGCCGCCCCGCTGCACCAGCGCGAGGACCGCCGCGGGCCCGCCGATCCACACCACCACGGCGAGCAGGACGAGCCAGCCGGGCATCGACACGGGGTCGTATCGCCCCGCCGCGAGCCGGCCACCGGCCACCGTGGCGACGAGGGCCGCCACCAGGGCGAGGGTTCCCGTCGCGGCCCCGACGGCCCGCATCCGTTCGCGCATGGTCGACCCGGCACCCAGAACGGCCCGGCAGATCCCGCCGATCACCAGCCCGATCCCCACGGGCACGATCACGACGACGACCGCCCAGGCCGGCGACGGCACCGTCGGCAGCGCCCCGAACAGCGGGAACGGGGGCAGCGGGCCGGGTGCGCCGCCGAAGGGGGTCCAGGCGCCGAGCCCGACGTCGACGCCCGGGCCGAGCAGCCAGGACGCGCCGGCGATCGCGGCGTTCGGCAGGTAGGCGACGCCGAGCAGGGTCATGCCGAGCGCCGCGCCGCCCGTCGGGGCCAGCGTCTCGTACAGGTCGTGCACCCGCGGCGCCCCGATGACCAGCCCGACCAACACGGCGAGCGACCCGACCAGCAGGAGCGTGACACCACCGATCCCTGCGGCCACCAGGCCGGCCGCGGGCCAGCCCTGCAGCCGGTCCTGCCACTCCGCCGGCACCCCGCAGGCGCGCAGCACACCGATCCCGGCGCCGACCGCGGCGATCGATCCCGCTCCCAGCATCGCCGCCCACGGGGCGGCGCCGACCGCGGCCGACGTCGGCAGCAGGGCGCTGCCGAGCACCGCGACGGCGGCGTGCGCCCCGGCCGACGCCGCGAGGACCGCGCCCGCGTCCTGCCGCATCCGTCCGCCCAGACGCCGGGCGGCCCACCGCGCACCCCAGGCCACGACCGCGATCACGGCGATCGTGGGCAGCAGGGGCAGCACGCTCAGCGGCTGCCCCTCGAGCGCCAACGGGATGAGATGGGCGGCCAGCCACAGCGGGACCGCGGCGGCGAACGCCCCGTCGACGGAGCCGTCCGCGCCGCCGCTCGCGAGCACCACGAGCAGCGCCGCCGGCACGAGCATGGCGTAGCTGACCAGAACCGTGCCCATCGCCGCGGCGAGGACGATGCGGAGCCGGTCGAGTCCCTCGGGAACCTCCGGGCCGGGCGTCTCGTCGGACGCGACGTCCGGCTCCTCCTCCGCACGGTCCGGGGCACGCAGCGAACGGGTCACCCCGCCAGCGTCGCAGCGCGGGCGTCGGGAGTCAGGCCGCCACGCCGGGTCGCACGTGGGGCCGACGGACGCCACTCGCGCCACCGGACCATTCGGCCCGCGCTACCGGAACACGCGACTCGCGCCACCGGAACACCCGACTCGCGCTGCCAGAACTCGCGACTCGCGGAAGCCCACAGCCCGACTCGCGGAAGCCCACAGCCCGACTCGCGGAAGTTCAGCGCACGGCTCGCGGGACGGAGGCGTGCGACCTGGTGCTCGGCTCAGCCGTCGCTGCGGCGCTCGCCCTCGGTCGGGATCCGTGTGGTGTGGTCGCCCTCGGACCGGCCGTGCCGGCCGCCACCCTGCTCGGCCCCCTGCTGCGGGGACTCGATGCGCGTCTGCTCCGCCTCGGTGGGCTGTCCGCCCGGTGTCGTCGGCGGCGCACCGGAGGTACCGGACGGCGCACCCGACTCGGCGGCACCGGACCATCCGGCCTGTGGCGGCTGCCCCTGGCCCGGCGGCGGCCCGGCCAGGCCCTGCGGCGGGCCCTGCGGCGCCCCGTGCGAACCGGGCTGACCCTGCGGCCCCTGCGGAGCCGACGGCACGCCCGGCTGGCCCCACGGGCCCTCGTAGCCCTGCGGCTGGCCGTAGGGCGCCTCGTGCGGCTGGCCGTAGGGCGCCTGCGGCGGCCCCTGCGGGGACCAGCCGTAGCCGTAGCCGTACTGGCCACCCGGGGGCGGCTGCTGGACGTATCCCCCGCCCTGGTTCGGGGGCGGATAGCCGCCGTACTGCTGACCGTAGGGTCCGTACTGCTGGCCGTAGGACTGCGGCGGCTGCGCCTTGCGCGCAGGCATGCTCAGCATCCCGGCCTCCATCAGGACCGCACCGGACAGGGCGGCGGCCGCCAGGAAGGCGAGCACGAGCGCCACGATCTCGATGCCGCCCACCGCGAACTGCGACGCCGCGACGGCGACCTGCACCAGCGACAGGAAGCCGACGACCGCGAGCACGGCGGCCGGCAGGAGCACCTTCCCCGCCTCCCGCGGCAGCAGCGCCCCGGCGGCGAGCAGGCCGCCCGCCAGCAGCAGCGACGGCCCGATCAGCAGGCTGCTCAGCGGCGAGAAGAACCCGAGCAGGTACACGACGAGCGCCAGACCGGCCCCCGCCGCCACGAGGGTGCGCGCGGGACCCTGCAGTGGCGCCGGTCCGTTGCCGGTCGCCTGCTCCGGACTCGCTCCGGTCTGGCTCATGACCACTCCCTTGCCCGTTCTCGTGGAACCGCGGCGACGCTAGCCCACCGCCGTCGCCGGTCCGGCACCCCCGTCACGACAACGCGCGGGCCCCGGGAGGGTTCCCGGGGCCCGTGCGTCGCGACGATCGAGATCAGGACGTCACAGGGACGCCATGATGTCCTTCATGAGCGAGGCGGTCTCGGACGGCGTCTTGCCGACCTTCACGCCCGCGGCCTCGAGGGCCTCCTTCTTGGCGGCCGCGGTGCCGGCGGAGCCGGACACGATCGCGCCCGCATGACCCATCGTCTTGCCCTCGGGGGCGGTGAAGCCCGCGACGTAGCCGACGACCGGCTTGGTCACGTTCTCCTTGATGTAGGCCGCGGCCCGCTCCTCCGCGTCGCCGCCGATCTCGCCGATCATCACGATCGCGGCGGTGTCGGGGTCGGCCTCGAAGGCCTCGAGGGCGTCGATGTGCGTGGTCCCGATGATCGGGTCGCCGCCGATGCCGATCGCGGTGGAGAAGCCGAACTCCTTGAGCTCGAACATCATCTGGTAGGTCAGGGTGCCGGACTTGGACACCAGACCGATCCGGCCCGGGCCGGCGATGTCGGCCGGGATGATGCCGGCGTTGGACTTGCCGGGGCTGATGATGCCGGGGCAGTTCGGGCCGATGATCCGGGTCTTGTTCCCCTTGGCCACGGCGTGCGCCCAGAAGTAGGCCGAGTCGTGCACCGGGATGCCCTCGGTGATGACGACGGCGAGCGGGATCGCGGCGTCGATGGCCTCGATCACGGCGTCCTTGGCGAACTTCGGCGGCACGAAGACGACCGAGACGTCCGCCCCGGTCTCCTTCATGGCCTCCTCGACGGTGCCGAACACCGTCAGCTCCGTGCCGCCGATGGAGACGGTGGTGCCGGCCTTGCGCGCGTTCACGCCGCCGACGATGTTCGTGCCCGCCGCCAGCATCTTGGTGGCGTGCTTGGTCCCCTCGGAGCCGGTGAGGCCCTGGACGATGACCTTGGAGTTCTCGTTCAGGAAGATCGACATCGTGTTCAGGCTCCCGCGGCCAGCTCGGCGGCCTTGTCGGCCGCGTCGTCCATCGTGGCCACCTGCGTGACCAGGGGGTGGTTCGCGTCCTCGAGGATCTTGCGGCCCTCGACGACGTTGTTGCCGTCCAGCCGGACGACCAGCGGCTTGCTGGCCTCGTCGCCGAGGATCTTCAGCGCCTCGACGATCCCGTTGGCCACGGCGTCGCAGGCGGTGATGCCGCCGAAGACGTTGACGAAGACGCTCTTGACGTCCGGGTCGCCCAGGATGACGTCCAGGCCGTTCGCCATGACCTCCGCCGACGCGCCGCCGCCGATGTCGAGGAAGTTGGCGGGCTTCTGGCCGCCGTGCTTCTCGCCGGCGTAGGCGACGACGTCCAGGGTGCTCATCACGAGGCCGGCACCGTTGCCGATGATGCCGACCGAGCCGCCCTCGAGCTTGACGTAGTTCAGGCCCTTGGCCTTGGCCTTCGCCTCGAGCGCGTTCTCGGTGCGCTCGTCGACCAGCTCCGCGTGCTGCGGGTGCCGGAAGTCGGCGTTGGCGTCCAGGGTGACCTTGCCGTCGAGCGCGATGACCTTGTTCTCCGGGTCGCGCACCAGCGGGTTGACCTCGACCAGGGTCGCGTCCTCGGCGACGAAGGTCTCCCAGAGCTTCACGATCACGTCGGACGCCTGCTCAGCGACCTCGCCCGGGATCTTGCCGGCGGCGACGATCTCGTCGGCCTTGGCCTTGTCGACGCCCTGGATCGCGTCGATCGGGATGCGGGCCAGCGCCTCCGGCCGCTCGACGGCCAGCTGCTCGATCTCCATGCCGCCCTCGGCCGAGCACATGGCCAGGAAGGTGCGGTTGGACCGGTCGAGCAGGAAGGAGAAGTAGTACTCCTCGCTGATGTCCGACGCGGTGGTGACCAGCACCTGGTGCACGGTGTGGCCCTTGATGTCCATCCCGAGGATGGCGCCGGCCTTCTCCTTGGCCTCGGCCGGGCTCTCCGCGAGCTTCACGCCGCCGGCCTTTCCGCGGCCACCGGTCTTGACCTGGGCCTTCACCACGACCGCGGTGCCCAGCTCGGTGGCGGCGGATTCGGCCGCATCGGCCGTGTCCACCGTCTTCCCCGGAAGCACCGGGACTCCGTGGGCGGCGAAGAGGTCCTTCGCCTGGTACTCGTACAGGTCCACTCGGCTCTCCCGATTCACGTCACTGTGCCGGCAAGCGTCGCGAGGACGGGGCCGCGGCGAAGCCGTACCCGCCCTGCGAGGTGCCCGCACGTCGAGACCTACTCCGACGATGGACCCTAGCGACGCCCCCGACGCTCCATGGCATCCGCCCAGGTGAGCTGCCTCACCGGGCCTCTCGTAAACCTCCGCGGCCCCGGCTCGTGCCTGGTGGATCGCACTCGGGCCGGCGCCTCCGTGTGACCAACACGTCGTCCGTTCGGGGCGTGGGCCGCTCGCGGCAGCCGGGTGGTTGTCGCGACGACACAGCGGTGACCCCGCGTGACCGGGATGCGGCGTTCGGGCACCCGCTCACCCGAGCTGACGAGCGCCCGGTCCGCAACCGCGACGCTCCGGGCCCTCCGCGTGCAGCCGTTGCGCCGATCACCGCGCCCTGCTGCGCCGTCCGGCCGCCTCGCCGAGGGGGTCGGTCGTCACGCGATTGCAAGGACATTTCCGCCTCGTTACCCGGCGGACCACCCGAGGCCCACTTATCGTGACTCCATGGTGTCGGTCCAGGAGGGGCTGCACCGCCTGGCCAGGACGGTCGACGGTGCACGTTCCGTCATGGGCCGGGCACTGATCGACGCCGGGGAGGCCGCCGGGTACGCCGCGCGGACCTTCACCTCGCCGGCCGGGCTGCGCGGGCTGGCTCTGGAGAGCGCCTGGCTCGCCGCGCACGTCGCGCTCTACCCCGTCGGGCTCGCCGGCGAGACGATCCGGCCCCGCGACCGCTACCGCACGGACGACCTGGACCCGGTCCAGCGCAGCTTCGTCTGCGGCGACGTGGAGGCGGCCGGCACCCCGGTCCTGCTCATCCACGGGATCATGGACAACCGGTCGGTGTTCACCGTCTTCCGGCGCGCCCTGCGCAAGCGGGGCTTCGGCGCGGTGCACGCGATCAACTACAGCATCCTCACGGACGACCTGCGCAGCGCCGCCCGCGCCGTCGGCGAGCACGTCGAGCGGCTGCGCGAGGTCACCGGCGCCGACAAGGTGCACATCGTGGGGCACTCGCTGGGCGGGGTGATCGCGCGGTACTACGTGCAGCGCCTGGGCGGTTCGGAGTTCGTCGACTCGCTCGTCACCCTGGGCAGCCCGCACACCGGCTCCAACACCGCCTACCTGATGCCCACACCGCTCGCCCGGCAGCTGCGGCCCGGCTCCGCGGTGATGGCCGAGCTCGCGGCCCCGGCGCCGGAGTGCACCACCCGGTTCCTCGTGGTCTGGAGCCGGATGGACCAGATGGTCGTGCCGCAGCGCAACGCCCGGCTGCGCCACCCCGATCTCGACGTCACCGAGCTGGAGCTCGACGACGTCGGGCATCTCGCCCTGCCCGTCGACCCGCGCACCGTGCACGCCGTGGTGACCGGGCTCGCCCGTCGCGGAGAACTACCGATCCACCCTTTTCGCCAACGCCGGCGGCGCCGCGAACAGATCGCCGCGACGCAGGGTGAGCGTTCCTCGCCCGCGTCCTGACCCGCCGTCGTCCGATCGGCGGCTCCCTGGCACACATCCGGGGGTGGGGTTGGACGCGGCGGGGGTGGCCCGCTAGGTTCGACCCGTCCGTGTCACGGAGCGATCACGACGGCGCGGCGCCGACCCCGAACGGCGTCGAAGGGTTTCCCCGGACCCACACCGGCGCGCCCCGCAGGCACGGCGCGAAGAGAAGGGCAGGTCTTGGCGCGCCACCGCTCCCCCAGCGGCGCCCGACCGGTCCCCGAGCACGTCGCGCCCCCCCGCGCGACGGTGCGCGCGGGACACCGGCTTCCGGCGCCGCCCGCCGTGCCGCTGCGCGTGCGCGTGACCGTCGCCGCCTGTGCGGGCGGTGCACTGGTCGCGGCCGGGCAGACGGCGCTCACGGCCCTCGCCGGCCCCGCCGTCGCCGCGGACCCGTACGAGAAGCTCGCGGCCAACGCGTTGCTGCCGGTCGCGGACGAGATCACCGCCCCGGCCCCGGCCGACCCGACCCGGCCCACCACCCGGGCCGTCGGCGGCGACCAGCTCTCCGGCTCCTCGCCGCAGGCGTTGCCGGTGCTCGACGAGGAGTCCGAGCTCGACGTCGCGAGCCTCACCAAGGCCGTCGACATCGGCGAGCGGATCGCCGCGACCGCCCGGCAGATCGACGCGGCCCTGTCCGGCGGCGCCGCACAGGCCGTGCTGGAGCGCGGCGAGGCCTACGTGCTGCCGACCACCGGCCGGTTCACCTCCGGGTTCGGCGCGCGCTGGGGGGTCACGCACTACGGGATCGACCTCGCCGCCCCGATCGGCACCCCGATCTTCGCCTTCACCGACGGCGTCGTGGAGGAGTCCGGACCGGCCAGCGGCTTCGGGATGTGGGTGGTGCTGCGGCACGCCGACGGCACCCGCAGCGTGTACGGCCACATCAACCGCTCGCTGGTGAGCGTCGGGCAGCGGGTGTCGGCGGGCGAGGAGATCGCCGAGGTCGGCAACCGCGGCCAGTCCACGGGGCCGCACCTGCACTTCGAGATCTGGGACGCCGCGAAGAACAAGCTCAACCCGCTGCCGATCCTGCAGGCGATGGGCCTGAAGCTCACGGGAGACGGGGCGAACTCCCCCGACTAGTGCGGTGACCACGAACGTTCGCCGGGTGATCGCGGGATCCGGGTGGTTCCTCGCCAGGCGCCCCCGCACCGCCTGTACCGGGCGTACCGGGGTGCGGGGGCAACGCCGCGAGGGGCCGCCCGGGCCCGTGAGGACCGGTGGACGTTCGTGGTCACCGCACTAGATGGCGCGACCATGGCTCCACGACGCGCTCCGGATCGGTTGCCGAGCGCACCACGGCCCCACAACGCGATCGCACGCCCTGCCTGCAGACACCGGGCTCCAGAACGCGACCAGACGACCCGCCCGCGCGCATCACGGTTCCGGACTGCGCTCGGCCGGGTCAGAGCTTCTGCATCGGGACGCCGCCGATCAGCATGAGTCGGACCGTGCCGGCGCTGCCGAAGTCGATCGTCACGGTGGCCCGCGGGCCCACCCCGTCGGACGCGACAACCGTGCCGAGCCCGTACTTGTCGTGGTTGACCCGGTCGCCGACGTCGAGGCTCAGCTCCGAGGTCATGGTGCGCTGCGGGACCTTCCAGTCGCCGCGGTCCGTGGCGGTGGACCGGCGGCCGAACCCGAACCGGCCCACCGGGGCGGACGGCCGCTCCGGCTCCGAGCGTGCCCAGTCGACGAGCTCGGCCGGCACCTCGTCGAGGAACCGCGAGGCCGGGTTGGTGCTGGGCTGGCCGAATGCGGACCGCACGATCGCCCGGGACAGGTACAGCCGCTGCTGGGCGCGGGTGATCCCGACGTAGGCGAGCCGACGTTCCTCGGCCATCTCGTCCGGGTCCCCGAGCGTGCGCATGTGCGGGAAGATCCCGTCCTCCCAGCCGGTGAGGAACACGACCGGGAACTCCAGGCCCTTCGCGGTGTGCAGGGTCATCAGGGTGACCATGCCCTGGTCGTCGTCCGGGATGGAATCGGCGTCCGCCACCAGGGCGACCCGCTCGAGGAACGCCGCGAGCGAGCCGGGCTCGGGCGCGCCCACCTCGACGTCGCTGTCGTCCAGGTCCGCGACCGCCGCGTCGCCGGCGAACTCCCGCGCGACGGTGACCAGCTCGGCGAGGTTCTCCAACCGGGTGCCGTCCTGCGGGTCCTCGCTGGCCTCGAGGGACTCGGTGTAGCCGGTGCGGCCGTAGACGTTCTCGAGGATCTCGGCCGTGTCGTCCCCGCGGTCGACGCCCTCGCGCAGCTCGTCGAGCATCCGCTGGAAGGCGGCGATGTTGCGCTGCGAGCGGGTGGCCAGCTCGGGCAGCTTCTCCGGCTGCTCGGCCGCGACCCGCAGGGCCTGGCTGAACGAGATCCGCTGCCGCTCGGCGTGGTCCGCGACCAGGCCCTCGGCCCGGTCCCCGATCCCGCGCTTGGGCACGTTGAGGATTCGGCGCAGGCTCACCGTGTCCTCGGGGTTGGAGAGCACGCGCAGGTAGGCCAGCGCGTCCCGGATCTCCTTGCGCTCGTAGAACCGCACGCCACCGACGACCTTGTACGGCAGCCCGATCCGCAGGAACACGTCCTCGAACACGCGGGACTGCGCGTTGGTCCGGTAGAAGACGGCGATGTCGGCGTAGCGGAAATCTGCGTGCTCGATGCCGGACCCGTCCCTCGTCCGGGTGTCGACGAGCCGGTCGATCTCCTGACCGACGAAGCTCGCCTCGTCGTGCTCGTTGTCGGCGACGTAGCCGACGATCTTCTCCCCGTCGCCCTGCTCGGACCACAGCCGCTTGTCGCGGCGGTTCGGGTTGCGGGCGATGACCGCATTGGCCGCGGACAGGATGGTCTGCGTGGAGCGGTAGTTCTGCTCGAGCAGGACAGTGGTCGCGTTCGGGAAGTCCTGCTCGAACTCGATGATGTTGCGGATGTTCGCGCCGCGGAACGCGTAGATGGACTGGTCCGAGTCGCCCACCACGCACAGCTCCGCGGGCACCGCACCGGAGGTGGCGGGGGCGACGAGCTCGCGCACGAGCGCGTACTGCGCGTGGTTGGTGTCCTGGTACTCGTCGACCAGGACGTGCCGGAAGCGGCGGCGGTAGTACTCGGCCACCGCCGGCATCCGCTGCAGCAGCGCGACCGTCTCCATGATCAGGTCGTCGAAGTCGAAGGCGTTGGCCTGACGCAGCCGCTCCTGGTAGGTGGCGTAGACCTGCGCGACCCGGCGCTCGTGCTCGTTGCCGGCGCGCTGGGCGAAGTCCTCCGCCGTGATGAGCTCGTTCTTCAGGTTCGAGATCTGCGCGGCCAGCGACCGGGCGGCGAACTTCTTCGGGTCCAGCTCCTGGTCCCGCGCGACGATCCCGATCAGCCGGCGGGTGTCGTCCGCGTCGTACACCGAGAAGGCGCTGCGCACGCCCAGGTGCCTGGCCTCGCGACGCAGGATCCGCACGCACATGGAGTGGAAGGTCGACACCCACATGGCCTGCGAGCGGCGGCCCACCAGCCCGTCGACCCGCTCCTTCATCTCGGCGGCGGCCTTGTTGGTGAAGGTGATCGCCATGATCTCGCCGGGGTGCACGCCGCGCTCGGCGAGCAGCCAGCCGATCCGGTGGGTGAGCACCCGGGTCTTGCCCGACCCCGCGCCCGCGACGATCAGCAGCGGGCTCCCCGCGTGCGTGACGGCCTCGCGCTGCTTGGGGTTGAGACCCTCCAGCAGTGCCGCGCCGCGCTTCGTCTTCGGCTCGACGGGAGCCTGGGCGGGAAGTTCGAACAGAGCACTCATCGTGTCGAACACGGTACCGCCGTCCCCCGACGGAACCGGAATCGGCGCACTGGCCGCGCGCCGTGTGGCAGACTGTCCGCGTGCACCGCACCGCGTCGACGGGACGATTTCTCCACGGGTACCGGATTCCGGCACCCGCGAACGGTCCCGCCCGCTGACGCAGCAGACCCGACGCCCCGGAGTCCACGGACCCGGGGCTTCGTCCTGTCCGGGGTCGGTGGACGCACCTCACGAGGAGTAGACCGATGTCCGTGACCGACGACCACACCGCCGAGGTCCCCACCGACGTCCCGACGGACGCCGAGATCGCCGAGCTCCGCACGGAGATCGACCACCTCGACTCCGAGATCCTGCGCCTGGTCAAGCGGCGCACCGAGGTCTCGCGGCGGATCGGGACGGCGCGGATGGCGGCCGGCGGGCCGCGCATCGTCTACAGCCGGGAGATGACGGTGCTGCACCGCTTCCGGGAGCTGGGCACCGAGGGCCGTGAGCTCGCGATGCTGCTCCTGCGCCTCGGGCGCGGCCGGCTCGGCGCCCGCTGACCGGAGCGCCCGGGGCCGACGGCGGTCCTCACCCGACCCGGGCGGGGCGGAGCGGGCCGGGTCGTCCCTCCGAGGCCGGCGTCATCCCTCCGAGGCCGGCCGGCGTCGTCCGGGCGCCGGCGTCCCTCCGGGGGCCGGCGTCATCCCTCCGGGGGCCAGCGTCATCCCTCCGGGGGCCAGCGCCCGGCCAGCGCCTCCTCCACGCGCCGGGCGAGCGACTCCAGCCGGTCCCGCTCGACGTGGTCGAAGTCCTGGTCGGCCACCATCTTGCGAATCCGCTGCAGCTGGTCGCGCACGGCCTCCCGGTGCGCGTCCTGCCGCACGCACCAGGCGACCTCGGCGAGCAGGTCGACCTGGCGCGCCATCACGAACGGGTCGGAGGCACCGTAGCGGCGTGACTGCCCGAGGGCGAGCTCCAGCAGCTCGGGCAGGTCGGGGTGCCGGACGATCACGCGGACCTCGCCCGCGTCGTCGTGCAGCACCCGGGGGCCGAGGGCGTAGCCGGTGAGCGTGCACAGCAGCGCCGACGACCGCCCCAGCGCGTGCACGGCGGTGGTCGGGTCGTTGATCCCCGGGGACAGCCCCTTGGCGGCCACGTCGGCGAGCTGGCGCAGTCCGTATCCGACGTCCTGCGCGGCGGTCCGCTCGGAGGCCGTCACGACCGCCGCCCGGACCCGTTCGGCCAGCGCCTCGCCGTCCGTCGCGTCGGGCGCGTACGCCGGGTCACCGTGCGGCCACCAGGTGCCCAGCGGCGTGCCGGCCACGACCGAGCCGCCCGGTGCCCGGTCGAGCACGACGACGGCCCCGTGGCGGACCGCCGCCTCCAGCAGGCCGTCCTCGTCCACGCTGACCACGAAACCGGACTCGCCCGCCTCGAGCGGCTGCTCGCAGGCGGGGCGGACGGGGAGCCGGGGCGGCCCCTCCGCGGGGTCCCTGCGGCCCAGTGCGGCCTCGGCCGTCGCCTCCGCCTCCCGCTGCACCCGGGTCACCATCTCCTCGGGCCGGATCTGCCGGGCGAGGTGGGCGAGGAAGAGCACGAGCGCGATCACCGAGACGATCCCCAGCACCAGACCCAACGTGACCGACACCTGCGGCACGAACTGCCGCCCCTGGTCACCGCTGCGCACGGTGCGGAGGACGGTGAGCGCGTAGACGAACGTCCCCAGGAACAGGGCCAGCGTCGCGTGCACGACCCGGTCGCGGCTGAACGTCCGCAGCAGCCGCGGGGAGAACTGGCTGCTGGCCAGCTGCAGGGTGACGACGGTCAGCGAGAAGGTCAGCGAGGTCACCGTGATCAGGGAGCTCGCGATCACGTCGAGGACGTTGCGGGCGGCCTCGGGTCCGCCCCCGAACAGGAACGAATCCGACCACGCGGGCATGTCGTCGGCGAGCCCCCGGTCGACGCGGGGCAGGAGCACCCCGGCGGTGATCGCGACCACGACCGCCGCCGCGGGGAGCGGCCACAGCTGCGCCCGCAGCGCCTCGGCCAGGAAGCCGGCCCGTCCCCGCCGTCGTGTCGACTCCATCCAGTCCTCCCCTTCCGACCGTCTCCACGGAGCACGGCACCACAGCTCGGGCGGGTGTGCCGCCCGGGTCCGGCGACCGGCGGGTACCACCCCCTGCCGGGCCGGACCGCCCGCACCCGGGAAACACCCGCACGGACCAGCGCAGCCGTGGCACTGTGGTGTCCATGGGGATCGTCTTCTCGCTCATCGCACTCGTCGGGTTGCTGGCCGCCCTCGGACACGTCGGCTACGTCGCGATGCTGAGCAACGCCGCCAAGAAGAAGGGCGCGGCCGGCGCCGACATCGCCGCCTACACCCGCAGCCGGCTGCCGGTCGCCGTCGGGGCCTCCGGTGTGGCGCTGCTCGGCCTGCTCGTCACGAGCGGCCCGAGCCTCACCGCGGACGTCATCGGCATGCTGCTCGCGGCCGGTGGCGGAGTCGTGGGCTACCGCGGCCTGCAGCAGGAGCGCGCGAAGTACCCGACCTCCCGCTGAGGGGTCCGGGTACGGGCTGCCCGTGTCGAGTCCCGACGTGACGCTACGTCATATCGGTCCGCCACTTCGTCACGCTTCGTGAGCGCGTGACTCCGGGCGTGCAGACCCCCTCCCACCTGCGCGAATCAGCCCCACTGCCGCGATCGTGCACCGAGCGGCGCACGGCCAGCGGTCGCCCCTCCTCGACGAGCGGAGTTCACCCGAACGAGCTACCCGCGGCGAGCGGGCGAATGACACTTGGTGAACGCACCGTGACTCCGGTAGACCTGTCCAGGTCGCTCCCCGCACTCCTGAGGAGGTCCGCCGGTCGTGGCCACGTTCGAGCACCGCGTCGGCAACCCGCTGCCGCCCGAGAACCCCGTGACGGTGGCGGAGCTGCTGCGCCGCGGCGTCCCCGCCCCGCGCGCGTCCGCCGGCCAGGGCCCGGCGGCGCAGGAGGGGCCCGGCGAGCGCGACGCCGACCGCAGGCCGCTGCCCCGGATCCCCGCGCCACGGCCCGCGCACGAGGACCTGCTCGGCCCGGTCGCCGGCACGTCGGGTTCCCCGGCCGCCGCGCCGATCGAGCCCGGAGCGGCGGCCGCGGGCGCCACGACGGGCAGCCACGCGCTGCCCGAGCCGGAGGACCCGCGACCCAGCCAGATCATCTCCGTCGGCGCCCTCCTGCGTCGCGAGGGCCGCGCCCCGCACGCCCTCGACCGACCCATCCAGCCGCGCCCCGCGCAGCTCGGCCGGCGCGCCCACCCCGGCGCCCGCCGCGCCGCCGTCGCCGCGGGGGCCCTCGTCGCCACCGGCTCGGTGCTCGCCGCGGCCGTCCTCACCGATACCTCCCACCGCAGCTCGGAGGCGCAGGCGGCGGCGGACGGCAGCTTCCCCGGCATGTCCCTGCGCGACGGCATCGGGGGCGCACTGGTCGGCGGCGTCGGCGGGCTGGACGCGGGTCGGTCGGCGCCGACCTCCTGGATGACCGTGGCGTTCCCGTCGGCGCTGGTCGACCCCGGCACCGCGAGCGCGCTCGGCGGCCGGGTCGTCGGAACGGTTACCCCGGGCGGCACGGGCTCGGTCGCCGGGCCGGTCGCCGTGGCGCCCGCGGGCGGCATCGGCACGGGCGCGGCGCCGGTGGGCGGCGGGACGGGCGGATCCGCGCCGGTCGGGAACGTGCTCGACCCGGTCCTCGGTGGCGGTTCCACCGGCAGCGGGACGCCGGGCGGGCCCACCGGCGGCAGTGGCGCGGACGGCGGCAGCGTCGTGGGCGATCTCGTCGGCGGTGTCGGCAGCGGGGTCGGCGCGATCGGCGGCAGCGTCGCCGAGCCCGTGGGCGAGGTGCTCACACCGGTCACCGGCTCGGTCGGCGGCCGCGTGATCGAGCCCGTGACCTCGACGGTCGGCGACGGTGTCGTCCGCCCGGTGACCGGGACGGTCGGCGGTGTCGTGGGCGGCGTCGACTCCGCCGCCGCACCGCTCGCCCCCGTGACCCGGGGGGTCACCGGCGCCGTCGAGACCGTCGGCCGGACCGCCGCACCCGTGCTCACCCCGGTCGAGCAGACCGCGCAGCAGGTCGTCGAGTCCGTGACGCCCGTGGTGCAGCCGGTCGCGCAGGTCGCGACCGGGACCGTCGGTGCCGTCGGCGGGGCCGTCTCCTCGGCCGTCGCGCCGGCCGCCGCGCCGCTCGCCGGTGCTGTCGGGCCGCTCACCACGCCGGTCGTCGACGACGTCGTCGCCCCGGTGACCGAGAACGTCGTCGCCCCGGTCACGGGCGCGCTGAAACCCGCCGTGACGCCGCTCGCCGACGTCCTCGAACCGGTCACCACCCCCGTGCTGTCCGCAGCGGCCCCGCTCACCGCGCCCCTGCTGGACGCGACGGCGCCGGTCACCGACCCGCTGCTGAAGGCGGCCGCGCCGGTCACCGGCCTGCTCGACACCTCGGCGGCGACCCGGCCCACCTCGGCTGCTCCCGCGCCCGCCGCGCAGGGTGGGCGGAGCGCGGCGCCGGCCCCTGTCTCGCGGGTCGTGGAGACCGCGACGAGCGCCGCCCCGGCCCCGGTCCAGGACGTGACCGCCACGGTCGGGCGCGTCGCGGCGCCGGTGCAGGAGACGGTCGGCGGGCTGCTGGGGAGCCGGTCCGGGTCGCAGGGCGGGCCCTCGGCGTCCGGCTCGGGCGACCCCACCGGGAGCGGTTCGCGGTCCGGGAGCGCGCAGGCCGCGTCGGACCCCGTCCCGAACGCCCGCTCCTCCGGTTCACGCGGAACCGGCTCGTCCTCCGGCGCCCGGGCCTCCGGTGCGGACGGCTCGGGCTCGGGCGGGTCCGACTCCCAGGGCTCCGGTCCGTCCTCCGGCTCCGGCGGCTCCGGCTCGGACGACTCCCGCTCCGGCGGCTCGTCCTCCGGCTCGCGGAACTCCGCCGGCTCGGACTCCCTGCTCCGCTCGACCTCCGAGGGCGTCGGCGACGCGGCGAGGACGGTCACCGGCGGCCTGGAGGGCACCACCGGGGCCGTGGGTGGGCTGCTCGGCGGCAGGTGAGCACCTCGTGATCGAAGGCCCGCTCCACGGATCCGGAGCGGGCCTCGGTCCGCCCCCCGCGATCCTCCGACTCGGGCGCCCTCCCGACACCCGGACCGCCGGATCGCGCGGCGTCCCGGCACTGTCCCGGGCCGTCACACCAACCGGCGGTCCGAGGCCCAGCGGGAGAGCTCGTAGCGGTTGGACAGCTGCGTCTTGCGCAACACGCTGGACACGTGCGTCTCGACGGTCTTCACCGAGATGAACAGCTCGCCGGCGATCTCCTTGTACGCGTAGCCGCGGGCCAGCAGCCGCAGCACGTCCCGCTCCCTGCGGGTGAGCAGGTCGAGCTCCGGGTCGACGGCGGGGGCCGCGCCGGGCCGGTCCGAGAAGGCGTCGAGCACGAAGCCCGCCAGGCGGGGCGAGAACACGGCGTCGCCCGCCCGCACGCGCCGCACCGCGTCGCCCAGCTCGCGCGCGGAGATCGTCTTGGTGACGTAGCCGCGCGCCCCCGCCCGGATCACGGCGATGACGTCCTCGGCGGCGTCGGAGACGCTCAGCGCCAGGAACACGACGTCGGGCTGCGCCGGCCGCACCCGGGCGAGCACGGCCGCGCCGCCGCCGTCGGGCATGTGCACGTCGAGGAGCACGACGTCGGGCTTGAGGTGCCCGATCCCGGCCACGGCCTCGTCGACCGATCCCGCCTCGCCCGCCACCTCGATCGGCGGATCCCCCGCGGCACCGCGCTCCAGCTCGGCGCGGACGCCGGCCCGGAAGAGGCCGTGGTCGTCGACGAGGAAGACCGTGATCGGCTCGGTCACCGCTGTCTCGGTCATGCGTCCTCCCGCTCGGCCTCGATCGTCATCTCCAGGTGCACCTCGGTGCCCTCGCCCGCCGCGCTGCGCAGCCGGACCGTGCCGCCGTGCCGGCCCATCCTGCCGTGCACCGAGTCGGCGAGCCCGTGCCGGTCCTCGGGCACGGCGTCGGGGTCGAAGCCCTTGCCGCGGTCCCGCACGAACACGTGCACCTCGGTCCGCTCGGACTCCGCCTCCACCTCGGCGTACACGCTCACCTCGTCCACCCCCGCGTGCTTGGCCGCGTTGACCATCGCCTCCCGGGCCGCCAGGACCAGCGCGCGCAGGTCGCCGTCGGAGTCGCCGAGCGGATGGTCCCCGACGATCACCGGGTTCACCGTGACCGCGTAGGTGTCCTCGATCTCGCCGGCCGCGGCCTGCAGCGCCGACGCGAGGGTCTCCCCCGGCGGCCCCGGCCGCTCGCCCCCGCGCCCGTAGCCCGCGGGCCCGTACAGCCAGTGCCGCAGCTCCCGCTCCTGGCCGCGGGCCAGCCGCTGCACCTCGCGCGGGTCGTGCGACTGCTTCTGGATCAGGGCGAGCGTCTGCAGCACCGAGTCGTGCAGGTGCGCGGCGAGCTCCGCCCGCTCGGCCGTGACGATCCGCTGCCGCCGCTCCTCGCCGAAGTCGCGGGCGAGCCGCACCCACCAGGGCACGGTGAGCACCGCGACGCCGACCAGGGTGGCGAGCACGGCGAGCACGCCGAACTGCAGCTGCCCGAGGTCGAGGTTGCCCAGCAGGAACACGGTGATGCCGGCGGCGACGAACACCCCGCCCGCGATCACCCGCAGCACGGCGGTGCGGCCGCCCCCGAGGAACCCGCTGCGGGCGCCGCTGGTCCAGCGCCGCCGCTGGGCCTCGTCCGCCTCGCGCCAGACGACGGCCGCGCCGAGGGCCGCCACGCCGAGCGGGCCGACGATCCAGCCGACGACCTGGTTCTGCATCGCCGCCCCGGCCAGGCCGATGCCCAGGCCGAGCGCGGCGAGCCCCATCGCCTGCTGCCGCTCCGTGACCGAGACCTGCCGGGTGACGTCGGCGGCCTCCTGCCGCACGAAGACCCACAGCAGGCCGTAGGCGATCACGCCGGCACCGTTGGTCGCCGCGAGCACGACGAAGGCGACCCGCACCCACAGCACGTTGACGCCGAGGTGGTCGGCGACCCCGCCGGCGACGCCCGCGAGGAGCCGGCCGGAGCGGCGGCGCGCGAGCGGGGCGGCGCGGGTGGCTGGGCTGGTCACCACCCCATCGTCACACGCGGGGGAACCCCGGACACCGGGGTCGTCCCCGGGGCTTCTCGGGGTCCTCCCCGATACCGTGGGTGCGCGCGGGCGGGGAGGGTCGGCGGTATGAACAGCACCGACGTCGGGACGACGTTGCGGGACATGTGGGAGACCCGCCCGTCGCGGCCGCGACGGGACCGCAAGGTCGCCGGCGTGGCCGCCGCACTCGCCCGCCGCTACGACATCGATCCGGTCCTCGTGCGCGTCGGGTTCGCCGTCGCCGCCTTCTACGGGATCGGGATCGCCCTCTACCTCGCCGGATGGGTCCTGCTCCCGGCGGCCGACCGGGACGACCCGCTCGACGGCGCCGCCACCGCCGGGGCCGCGCGCTCCTCCGGCCGCACCGCGCCGCCGCTGGTGATCGCCGGTCTGGTCCTGGCCCTGCTGCTGACCAGCGGGATGTTCTGGGGCAACGACGGCAGCGTCGTCCTGCCCGCCCTGGCGGTCCTGGTGCTGCTCTTCCTGCTGCACCGCAGCCGCGGGCATCTCGGCATCCGCGGCGGGGGCGCGGCCGGGGGCGCGGTCGACGCCCCGACCACGCGGACCCCGGCCGACGGCGTGGTCGACGAGGACGCCCCGGGCGACACGGCCGACGGCCCCGCGCGGGACGCGCACGACCGGGTCCCCGATCCGCTGCTGGACCGCGGCACCCCGCCCGCCTGGGACCCGCTCGGCGCGGCCCCCTTCGCGTGGGACCTGCCGGAACCGTCACCGCCCGCGCCCGATCCGGCCCCGGCGCCCGCGCGCAGCCGGGTCACCCCGGTCACGCTGGCCCTGGCCCTGCTCGGCGGCGGGATCGCGGGCGCGGTCGTGCTGCTGACCTCCGGCCTGGCCGGGCTGCCCGTGGTGTTCGCGACCGCTCTGGCCGTCCTCGGGGTGGGGCTCGTCCTCGGCGCGTTCACCCGTGGCGGCCGCGGTCTCATCCCGTTCGCGCTGCTTCTGGCCGTGCTGACGTGGGCCTCGTTGGTGGTCAAGGTGCCGCTGGCGAACTTCGCCGCCGGGGTGGGCGACATCCGCGTCGCCCCCACCGCGCCCGCCGCGCTGGCCCCGAGCTACGAGCGGGGCGCGGGAACTATCGAGCTGGACCTGCGCCGGCTCGACCTGGGCGTCCCGCCCGGTGAGCCCGCCGTCCCGGTCCGCACCTCCGCGAGCGTGAGCGTGGGCGACATCCGGGTGTTCGTGCCGCGCGACGCCGACGTGACCCTCACCGGCCACGTCGACCTCGGCGAGATCACCTTCGACGGGACGAGCCACAGCAGCCCGGACGCCGAGCTCACCGTCACCGACGATCTGGGCGCGGACGGGGTCCGCTCCGGGCGCCCGCTCGTCCTCGACCTGACCGGGGGCGCCGCCTCCGTGGAGGTGCAGCGTGTCTGAGCAGGAGCAGAACATCCAGCAGGAGCGGGCCGCGGTCCGCCGGATACCCGACCCGCTGGCCCTGGTCGTCGGGCTGGTCAGCCTGGGAATCGCCGGGTCGGGGTTCCTCGGCCGCGCACCCGACCTGTCCGGCTTCGACCCGCGCTGGCTGCTCGCCGCCGGGGCCGTGGCGCTGGGCCTGGTGCTGCTGGTCGCGAGCGTCCGGAAGCGCTGACACGCCCGTGCGCGGTCAGTGGTGCGAGAGCACTACTGACCGCGCACAGCGGCGGAGCCGCTCACTCCGGCACAGCGGCGGAGCCGCTCACTCCGGCACAGCGGCGGAGCCGCTCACTCCGGCACAGCGGCGGAGCCGCTCACTCCCACTCGATGGTGCCCGGCGGCTTGCTCGTGACGTCCAGGACGACCCGGTTGACCTCGGCGACCTCGTTGGTGATCCGGGTGGAGATCCGCTCGAGGACCTCGTAGGGCAACCGGGTCCAGTCCGCGGTCATGGCGTCCTCGGAACTGACCGGCCGCAGGACGATCGGATGGCCGTAGGTTCGGCCGTCGCCCTGGACCCCGACCGACCGGACGTCGGCCAGCAGGACGACCGGGCACTGCCAGATCGACCGGTCCAGGCCGGCGACCGTGAGCTCCTCCCGGGCGATCGCGTCGGCCTGGCGCAGGGTCTCCAGCCGCTCGGCGTCGACGGCGCCGATGATCCGGATCCCCAGGCCGGGCCCGGGGAACGGCTGGCGCTGCACGATCACCTCGGGCAGCCCGAGCTGGGCACCGACCGCGCGGACCTCGTCCTTGAACAGCGCCCGCAGCGGCTCGACCAGTGCGAACTCGATGTCCTCCGGCAGGCCGCCGACGTTGTGGTGGCTCTTGATGGTCGCCGTGCCGGACCCGCCGCCGGACTCCACGACGTCCGGGTAGAGGGTGCCCTGGACGAGGAACCCGACATGCTCCTCCGCCGCGACCTCGCCGGTCGCGGCCTCGAACACCCGGATGAACTCCCGACCGATGATCTTGCGTTTCTCCTCGGGGTCGGTGACCCCGGCGAGGGCGTCGAGGAACCGCTCCCGCGCGTCGACGGTGTGCAGGTTCGCGCCGGTCGCGGCCACGAAGTCCTTCTCCACCTGCTCGCGCTCGCCGGCCCGCAGCAGCCCGTGGTCGACGAACACACAGGTCAGCCGGTCGCCGATGGCGCGCTGCACGAGCGCGGCGGCCACGGCGGAGTCGACGCCGCCGGAGAGCCCGCAGATCGCCCGCCCGTCGCCGATCTGGGCGCGGATCGCCTCGACGGTCTCGTCGATGATCGACGCGGTGTTCCAGGTCGGGGTGATCCCGGCGATCTCGTGGAGGAAGCGGCGCAGCACCTCCTGGCCGTGCGGGGAGTGCCCGACCTCGGGGTGGTACTGCACGCCGGCCAGCCGCCGCTCGCGGTTCTCGAAGCCTGCGACCGCGACCCGGTCGGTCGACGCCGTGACCGTGAACCCCTCCGGCGCGCGGGTGACCGAGTCCCCGTGGCTCATCCACACGGGGTGGCTGCTCGGCAGTCCGTCGTGGAGCACCCCGGCGTCGCGCGTGAGGTGCACCTCGGTACGGCCGTACTCGCGGGTCCCGTCCGGCGCGACCTCGCCGCCGAGCGCCTGCGCCATCGCCTGGAAGCCGTAGCACATGCCGAACACCGGGATGCCGGCCTCGAACAGCCGCCCGTCGACCCGCGGCGCGCCCTCGGCGTACACGCTGGACGGGCCGCCGGACAGCACGACGGCGGCGGGGCGGCGCGCGACGATCTGCTCGACCGGCGTCTCGGCCGGGACGATCTCGGAGTACACCTGCGCCTCGCGCACGCGACGCGCGATCAGTTGGGCGTACTGGGCGCCGTAGTCGACGACGAGGACGGTGGGGTTCTCCACGCGGTCCAGCGTAATCGGCGACGCGCGTCACCCGGCCCGGCGCCCGCGGGCCGCCCGCCACGGCGGGCGGCTGTGGAAGGGTGGCGGGGTGAACGGCGAACCGGACGGACGTCCCGTACCCGCCCGGGGCCGATGACACCGCCGCCGTCCGCGACACCCCCGCCGACACCCCCGCCGACACCGCCGTCGACACCGCCGTCGACTCGGGCGGCGACCTCGACTCCGGCGGGAACACCGGCACCGGGGCCGCACCCGTACGACGAGATGCGCGACGCGACCGGTGCCGTCCGCGCGCCGTGGACCGGGCTCGCCGGCGTCCTGGACGGCGCCGGGCCTGCCGGGTTGGCGGCCCGCCGCGAGCACACCCTGCGCCTGCTCGCCGACGACGGCGTGGCCCACCACCCGCCCGGCGCCGAGGCCGAGCAGCTCTGGGAGCTCGACCCGCTCCCCCTGGTGTTCGACGACGTGGAGTGGGCGGGCCTGGAACGCGGGGTGGCGCAGCGGGCCGAGCTGCTCGACCGGCTGCTGGCCGACCTCTACGGCCCCCGGCGGGTGCTGACCCGCGGGCTGCTGCCGGTCGAGGTCGTCGACGGGCACCCCGGCTACCTGCACGGCTGGCGCCGCCCGGCCGGTTCCGCGCCGCGGCGCGAGCTGTTCCTGTCCGGGGTCGACCTGGGCCGCGGACCCGACGGGTGGACGGTCCTCGGCGACCGGGTGCAGGCCCCGTCGGGGGCGGGCTACGCGATGGCGAACCGCCGGGTGGTCGCGCGTGTGCTGTCCGCCCTGCACCGCCGCTCGCGGATCCGCCGGCTGGGTCCCTTCTTCGAGGCCGTCCGGGCCGGCCTGCAGGCCGGCCGCGACGACCGGCGGATCGTGTTGCTGCACCCCGGGCCCGACGCCGAGACCGCCTACGAACAGGCGCTGCTGTCCTCGCTGCTCGGCCTGCCCCTCGTGCTCGGCTCCGAGCTCACCGTGCGCGACGGCCGCCTCTGGCAGCACTCGCTCGGCCGGCTCGACCCGGTCGACGTCGTGCTCCGCCGGCTCGACGCGGAGTGGTGCGACCCCCTCGACCTGCGCCCGGACTCCCGGCTGGGCGTGCCCGGCCTGCTCGAGGCCGCCCGGCTCGGCACCGTCACGGTGCTCAACGGGCTGGGCGCGGGTGTGGCGGAGAACCCCGGTCTGGTGCCCTTCCTGCCCACGCTGTGCCGGGAGCTGCTCGGCGAGGACCTGCTGCTGCCCGGCGTGCCGACGTGGTGGTGCGGCGACCCGGCCTCCCTCTCGCACGTCCGGGCACGTCTCGGCGAACTGGTCCTCACCCCCGTCGCGCGGGGCCACGCGCCCGTCCGCGGCGCCGACCTCGACGCCGGGGAGCGGGACGCGCTGCTCGCCCGGATCGGGGCCGAGCCGCACGCGTGGGCCGCGCGGCACGAACCCGCGCTGTCCACGGCGCCGGTCGTGACCGACTCCGGGGCCGAGCCCCGGCCCGTCACGCTGCGGACCTTCGCCGTCGCCTCCGGGGAGGGCTGGGAGGTGCTCGACGGCGGGCTGGGCGCGGTCCGCACCGGCGGCGGCGGACCGCTGGAGGGGGTCGCCACGCCGGCGAAGGACGTTTGGGTGGTCGGCGAGCGGCCGGAACGCACGGCCCCCGGGGTCCCGGACGAGGCGGTCGCCGCGACCGCCCCGGCCGGCGTCTCGCCACGGGTGGCGGAGGACCTGTTCTGGCTGGGCCGCTACGCCGAGCGGGCCGAGGACACGGCCCGCCTGCTGCGCGCGGTCACGGACCGGTGGGCGGACTTCCGGACCTCGCCCGAACCGGCGGGCGCCGGGGCGCTGCGCGCGCTGCTCGTCGCCACCTCCGAGATCACCCGCACGGAACCGGGCTTCGCCGCACTGCCCGCCGACGAGGACCCGGGCGCGGAGCTCCACTCCCTGCTCTACGACCGGAACCGCCCCGGCACCCTCGGCTTCGCCGTGCACCGGCTCACCCGGGCCGCGCAGGCGGTGCGCGAGCAGCTCTCCACCGACACCTGGCTCGTGCTCGGCCGGCTCGACACAGTGCTGCAGCGCCTCGCCGCCGCACCCGAGCCCGACACCGGGGACGTGTCCGAGGCGTTGAACCGGGTGCTCGAGGGCCTGCTCGCGCTGGCCGGCATCACCGCGGAGAGCCTGGTCCGCGACGCCGGCTGGCGGCTGCTCGACGCGGGCCGGCGGGTGGAACGGGCCCAGCACGTCGTCGCGCTGCTGGCCGCGACGCTCTGCGACGCCCCGCGGGGGCCCGCGGACGGGCTGGTGGTGGAGTCGGTGACGATCGTGGCGGAGAGCGTGATCACCCATCGCCGGCGCAACGCGGGCCGTCCGGGAATCGCGCCGCTGCTCGACCTGCTGCTCGCCGACCGGGACAACCCGCGCGCCGTCGCGCACCAGCTCGACCGGCTCGCCGACGATCTCGCCCACCTGCCGGGTGCCGTCCCGGGATCGTTCGACGCCGCCGTCGCCCGGCTCGCGGCCGCCGACCCCGCCGCACTCGCCGCACGGGACACCGCGGACGGCACCCGCCCGGCGCTGCGCGCGCTGCTCGCCGGGCTCGGCGCCGACCTCGACCGGGTCGCCGGGGACATCGCCGCCGCACACTTCGCCCCGGGTCCCGCCCCGCACCCGTACGACCTGCTGGCGGCCCCGTGACCACGTACCGCGTCACGCACCGCACCGCCTACGACTACTCCGGCGAGGTCACCACCAGCTTCGGCCGGGCCCACCTGCTCCCGCGCACCCAGCCCGACCAGCGGTGCCCGGACGCCCGGGTGGTGGTCGAGCCGGCGCCGGACGAGCTGCGCGAGCACGTCGACGCCCTCGGCAACCGGTCGACCTACTTCTGCGTCCGCACCCCGCACCGTGCGCTCACCGTGCTGGCCGAGAGCACCGTGACGGTCGACCGGGCCGTGGTGCCGCCGGCCCTGCGCGCCTGGGAGGAGGTGCGCGACCGGAAGGACCTCGACGCCCGGCCCTACGCCCTGCCCTCGCCCCGGCTCCCCGCGCAGGCCGAGGTCGCCCGCTACGCCGCGCCCTCCTTCCCACCCGGGCGACCACTGGGCGAGGCCGCCGCGGACCTGTGCCGGCGCATCCACGCGGACTTCGCCTACGTGACCGGCTCGACGACGGTCCGCTCCACCGTGACCGACCTGCTCTCCGGCGGCGAGGGCGTCTGCCAGGACTTCGCGCACCTCGCGGTGGCCGCGCTGCGCTCCCGCGGGCTGCCCGCCCGCTACGTCAGCGGCTACCTGGAGACCCGCCCGCCGCCCGGGCAGCCGAAGCTGCGCGGGGTCGACGCCTCGCACGCCTGGTTCTCGGTCTGGACCGGTGACGGCTGGCTCGACCTCGACCCGACCAACGACCGCGTCGTCGACGACTCCTACGTCGTGCTCGCCCACGGCCGCGACTACGGCGACGTGCCCCCGCTCAAGGGCGTGCTCTTCGCGGACTCCGCCCGCAGCACGATGGCCGTGGCGGTCGATCTGGAGCGTGTGGAGCCGGGCGTGATCGGGTAACGGGCCCCGTGCGCGCCTTCGCCTGCCCCCACTGCTCCGCCCTGGTGTTCTTCGAGAACTCGGTGTGCCTCACCTGCGGCACGGAGATCGGGTTCTCCCGTGCGGAGCGGACCGTCGTGCGTGCGCAGGGCCGGCACCGGTGCGCGAACCGCCGGACCGCCACCTGCAACTGGTTCGCCGACGGGCCGGGCGCGCTGTGCGACTGCTGCGCGCTCACCCGGACCCGGCCCGCCGACGACGACGCCGCGGGCCTGGCCGCCTTCGCCCTCACCGAGCAGGCCAAGCGGCGGCTGCTCTACCAGCTCGACGACCTCGCGCTGCCCGTCGTCGGCCGGGACGCGGGGAGGGGCGGGGACCCACGCGGCGGGCTGGCCTTCGATCTGCTCTCCAGCACCCACGAGCCGGTGACGACCGGACACGCGAGCGGCGTCGTCACCCTCGACCTGGCCGAGGGCGACGCCGGGTACCGCGAGCGGATGCGCGTGCAGCTCGCCGAGCCCTACCGGACCCTGCTCGGGCACCTGCGGCACGAGACCGGGCACTGGTACTGGGAGGTGCTGGTCGACCGCCCCGGTCGCAACGACGACTTCCGCGCGCTGTTCGGCGACGAGCGCGAGTCCTACGCCGACGCCCTGGAGCGGCACTACTCGTCCGCGCCCCCCGGGGGGTGGGAGGATCGGTACGTCAGCTCGTACGCCACGGCGCACCCGTGGGAGGACTGGGCGGAGACCTTCGCCCACTACCTGCACATCCGCGACACCTCGCAGACCGCGGCGGCCTTCGGGATCAGCGTGCAGGGCCCTCTCGACGCCCGCGAGGACCTCACCTCCGAGCCGCACGAGTCCGAGAAGGACTTCGACGCGATCGCCGCCGCCTGGCTCCCGCTGACCTACGCGCTCAACGCCGTGAACCGCTCGATGGGCCACGCCGACCTCTACCCCTTCGTGCTCGCCCCGACCGTGCTGGACAAGCTGCGGTTCGTGCACGAGCTCGTCGTCGCGCGACCCGCCTACGTCCCCGTCTCCCCGCCGGCCTGACCCGCCAGCCGCTCCCCGCCGTCGAGCAGCAGGCCCAGGCCGAACTCCCAGGTGTCGTCGGAGTACTCCTCGTCGAACCCGCCCTTCTCCCAGATCCGTCCGCACGGCCACCACCTGACTGCCGCCGTGCGCGGTCGACGGTGCCGGAGCACCACCGACCGCGCACGGGCCCGCAGTGTCACCAGCGCGGGCCGGTGGGGTCGACCCCGAGCAGGGCCTTGCCGACCATCTCGTGGGTGAACGCGTCCGTGCCGGGGTGGAAGCGGGCGGCCCGGACGTCGCGGGAGAGCCGCTCCAGCTCGGTACCCGCCCGGTAGGACGCCCCGCCGACCACCTCGCAGGCGGTGTCGACGACGCTCGTGGCGGCCCGGGTCGCCCGCCACTTCGCGCTGAGCACGTGCACGCCCCACATCGGGCCGTGGTCCACCCCCGAGACCCAGTCGCGGGCCAGCGCGTCGAGCTGGGCACGGGCCGCCGACAGCTCCAGGTGCATGGCGGCGACCTGGTGCTGGACCAGCGGATGGTGGGCGAACGTGCCGCGGGGCAGCGCGATCGAGGTGCGGGTCCGGGCGTGGGCGACGGCCAGCTCCAGGGCGCGCTCGGCGACGCCGACGTACACGTTCGCGATCAGGGTCAGCGCCCACACCTGCATCGTCCCGACCACCGGGTCGTCGGACGGCCCGGCCGGGACGGTGCGCAGGACGTCGGCGTCGGCGAGGAACACCCCGTCGAGCACGGTGTCGTGGCTCTCGGTGGCCCGCATGCCCTGGGCGTCCCAGTTGCGCACGGTCCGCAGGCCGGCGGCGCCGCGCGGCACGAACCCGTGCACGACGACGGGTGCGGCCGGGTCCGAGGAGTCCATCGCGTGCACGCCGAGCAGGTCCCAGTGCTCGCCCAGCGAGCCGAACATCTTGCGGCCGTCGATCCGCCAGCCGCCCCGGACGCGTGTGGCCCGGGTCGTGGAGAGGGCGACGGGCACGTCGTTGCCGGCCTCGGCATGCCCGGACGCGAGGACCCGGTCCTCGGCGGTCCAGCGCAGGACGGGCTCGGCGGCGTCGACCCCGCGGGCCGCGAGATCGGCCGCCGTGCCCACCCAGTAGTGGTGCATGCAGGTGGAGAGGGCCGTGGCCGGGGAGAAGCGCGCCATCCGGCGCTGCTCCGCGGCGAGTGCGGCCAGGTCGAGGCCGCGGCCGCCCCGGTCGGCGGGCAGCGCGGCCTTCAGCCAGCCCGCCGCCCGGAGCGCGGCGAGGTCGTCGGTCGCGTAGGTGCCGGTGGCGTCGTGCCGGGCGGCGCGCTCCCGGAAACCGGTGAGCAGGTCGTCGGTGAGGCGGTCGTCGGTGAGGCGGTCGTCGGTGAGCGCCGTGCGCTCGAGGGTCGTGGTCATGGCCCGGAACGCTAGGAACCGGCGGGGGTGCACGGCGTCGGGCGAACTCTCCATCGGACGCTCCATCCGGGATGGAGCATTCCGCCGACGTGGCCCCGGCCTGCGCGTCCCTAGCGTCCCCCCCGGTCAGCAGAGCACGACCGAGGAGGTCTTCGTGTACATCCGGATCGTCACCTTCGGCATCACCGTTCCCGCAGAGGCGTACGCCGCTCACGCCGAGGCCGTGGCCCCCGCCTTCACCACCTGGCCCGGCCTGCTCGGGAAGTGGTGGCTCGCCGACGCCGGCAGCGGCGTCCACGGCGGCGTCTACCTCTTCGCCGACCGGGCGGCCGCGGACCGCTCCCGGCTCACCGACACGTTCCGGGCGATGGCGGAGAGCCCCGCCTTCACCGACCTCACGGTCCGGGAGTTCGAGGTCCTCGGTCCGCCGACGGCCGTGACCGCGCCGGACCTCGCGGCCGCGGCCTGAGATCAGGCCGTTCGCCCGGTTCCGGGCGGCGCGGCCGGCCCTACCCTGTCGGCGTGCCGGGTGACGACGCTCCTCCGCTGGTCGCGGACCGTCTCGCGGCGTCGCGCGCCGCCGAGCTCGTCGGCCGCGCGGTGGAGCAGCGGACCCTCGCCTCCTGGCTCGATCCCGCGGGTCCGGCGGTGGGGTTCGTGCACGGCCCCGGCGGCATCGGGAAGACGTCGCTGGTCCGGGGCACGCTGACCCGGCTGGGCCGACCGTGGGTGGAGCTGGACGCCCGCGAGGTCGAACCGACCCCGGCCGGCGCCCTGTCGGCGCTGGGCCGCGCGCTCGGACGGCCGGTCGGCAGCCCGGCGGAGGTGTCGCGCGCGATGTCCGCGCTCGGCACCGAGGTGCTGGTCGTCGACTCCTACGAGCGCTGGAACCTGCTCGACGGCTGGCTGCGCGCCGAGCTCGTCGCGGCCTTCCCTGCCCGGGTGACCACGCTGCTGGTGGGGCGGCGGCCGCCGAACCTGATGTGGCGGACCTCCCCCGGCTGGCGGCCGCTCGTCGCCGAGCTCGCGGTCGGCCCGCTGCGGCCCGACGACCTCGACGAGCTGTTGCGCCGCCGGGGACTCGCGCCGGGACCGCGCGCGTGGGTGGGCGGGCTGGCCCACGGGCACCCGCTGGCCGCGGCCATCGCCGCCGAGGCCCTGCAGCGCTCGGGCGGGGCGCCGGCACCCGCCCCGGGCACCACCGGCGAGGTCGCGGAGGAGTTGTTCGAGGTCCTGCTCGACGACCTCGACCCGGCCGAGCTCGAGGTGGTCGAGGCGGCGACCGTGCTGCGCCGCGTGACCCGCCCGCTGCTGCGCTCGGTGCTCCCCGGACACGACGCCGACCGGGCCTGGTCCGCGCTGCGGCGGATCCCGCTGACCCGGGTCTCCGACTCCGGCCTGGAGCTCGCCGGGGTCGCCCGCGCCGTGGCGCTCGACGCGCTGGAACGCCGCGACCCCGACCGGGTCCGCGCGCTGCGGACGCGGGCGGCGCACGCCATTCTCGACGGCCCGGCCGCGGACCCGCACAGCCCCGACTGGGAGACCACCGCGGACCTCATGCACCTGGTCCGGAACCCGGTGATCCGCAACGCCTACGCGCCCCCGGGCGGGCTGCAGCACCCGGCGGAGCGGGCGTGGCCCGAGGACGGGGCGGCGATCCTGGCGATCGCGTCCCGGTTCACCGGCGCCGCCGGGGCGGCGCTCACCGAGACCTGGTGGCGGGAGCGGCCGCAGGACTTCCACGTCACCCGGGCGGCCGCGGGTGTCGTCGCGTTCAGCACCGTCGCGGTGCACGACGAGATCGTGGAGGCCCCGCTGCGTGCCGACCCGGTGCTCCGCGCGGTGACCGAGCACCTGCGCCGGCATCCTCCGCCGCCGGGCAGCCGCGCGTTGCTGGTGCGGTCGATGCTGGGGCACCGGCACGGCGAGCTCACCTCGCCGGAGGTCGCGACGCTCGTCGTCGACCTCAAGCGCTCCTATCTGGAGCACCGCGCCACGCTCCGGCGCGTCTACACCGCGGTCCACGAGTGGGAGGCGGTCGCGCCGCTGCTGCGGGTGATGGGCTTCGTGCGCACGGAGACGGAGCGTGCGGAGTCGACCATCCCACCCCGGACGGAGCCTGCGGAGTCGACCGTCCCGCCCGGCACGCTCGCCGTGGGCGGGCTCCCCCACCACCTGGCCGTCCTGGACTTCGGGCCCGCGGGCCTCGACGGCTGGATCGCCCGGCACGTCCTCGACGAGCAGCGGCCGGCGGCGAAGGACGAGCCGCCGCGTCCGCCCGTCCTCGAGCTCACGCCCCGCGAGCAGGAGGTCCTCTCCCTGCTGGCCTCGGGCATGACCAACGTGGAGCTGGCCCGCACGCTCTTCATCAGCGAGCGCACCGCCAACCGGCACGTCAGCAACATCTACACGAAGCTCGGCGTACGGAACCGGGCCGAGGCGACGAGGGTGGCCGTCGAGGCCGGGATCGCCTCCTGACCCGTCAGGCCCGGACGGTCAGCCCGACCCGCTGGAACTCCTTGAGGTCCGAGTAGCCGGTCTTCGCCATGGCCCGGCGCAGGGCACCGAAGATGTCGACCGTGCCGTACGGCGTGGAGGACGGGCCGAACAGCACCTGCTCCAGCGTGCGGTCCGACGGGGCGAAGCCCGTGACGTCCGAGCGCGGCAGCGACGGGTGCGCGGCGGCGGAGGTCCAGTAGAGACCGTCGGCGGGGGCGTCGGCCGAGTCGGCGAGCTGCTCGCCGAGCATCACCGCGTCCGCGCCGCAGGCGATGGCCTTGGCGACGTCCCCGGAGCCGTTGATGCCGCCGTCGGCGATCACGTGGACGTACCGGCCGCCGGTCTCGTCGAGGTAGTCGCGGCGGGCCGCGGCCGCGTCGACCAGTGCGGTCGCCATCGGGACGCCGATGCCCAGCACGTCGTCCGTGGTGGTGGCCGAGGACTCGCCGTACCCGACGATCACGCCGGCCGCGCCGGTGCGCATCAGGTGCATCGCCGTGCGGTAGTCACCCACACCGCCGGCGACCACCGGTACGTCGAGCGAGTTGATGAAGTCCTTGAGGTTGAGCGGCTCACCCTTGCTGACGTGCTCGGCAGAGATGATGGTGCCCTGCACGACCAGGATCTCGACGCCCCCGGCCAGCAGGGCCGGCGTGAGCTCGCGGGCCCGTTGCGGGCTGACCCGGACCGCCACCGTGACACCCGCGTCCCGGACCGTGCGCAGCGCCTCGGCGAGCAGGTCCTCCTGGATCGGGGCGGCGTGCAGCTCCTGCAGGGTGCGGACCGCGGCGCTCGGGTCGTCCGAGTCCGCCGCCTCGACGACCCGGGCGATCGCACCGGCGGCGTCGGCGTGCCGGGCCCACAGGCCTTCGGCGTTGAGCACCGACAGCCCGCCGAGCTTGCCGATCGCGACCGCGGTGGCCGGCGAGACCACCGCGTCCGTCGGGTGCGTGACGAGCGGGATCTCGAACCGGTAGGCGTCGAGCTGCCAGGTGGTCGAGACCTCCTGCGAGCTCCGCGTCCGCCGCGACGGCACGATCTCGACCTGGTTCAGGTCGTAGGCACGCCGGGCCTCCCGGCCCATCCCGATCTCCACGAGGTCCCGCACGGGTGACCAGCGTAGAGGAGCGGGCCGGGGGCTCAGCGAGCGGCGTAGTTCGGCGCCTCGACCGTCATCGTGATGTCGTGCGGGTGGCTCTCCTTGAGCCCCGCCGCGGTGATCCGGACGAGCTGGGCCTGCTGGAGCTCGGGGATCGTCTGCGCCCCGGCGTAGCCCATCCCGGACCGCAGGCCGCCGACGAGCTGGTGCACCACGGACTGCAGCGGGCCGCGGAACGGGATCCGCCCCTCGATGCCCTCGGGGACCAGCTTGTCCTCGCTGAGCACGTCGTCCTGCGCGTAGCGGTCCTTGGAGTAGGACTTGGCGGTGCCGCGGGACTGCATGGCGCCGAGCGAGCCCATGCCGCGGTAGGTCTTGAACTGCTTGCCGCCGACGAAGATCAGCTCGCCCGGGGACTCCCCGGTACCGGCCAACAGGCTGCCCAGCATCACCGTCGACGCGCCGGCCGCGATGGCCTTCGAGATGTCGCCGGAGTACTGGATCCCGCCGTCGGCGATCACCGGGACGCCGGCGGGCGCGCAGGCCCTGGAGGCCTCGTAGACCGCCGTGATCTGCGGCGCGCCCACTCCCGCGACCACGCGGGTGGTGCAGATCGAGCCCGGCCCCACGCCGACCTTCACCGCGTCCGCCCCGGCCTCGACCAGGGCCTGGGCCCCGGCGTAGGTCGCCACGTTGCCGCCGACGACGTCGACCGACTCGCCGACCTCGGCCCGCAGCTTCGCGACGGTCTCCAGCACGCGCCGGGAGTGCCCGTGCGCGGTGTCGACCATCAGCACGTCCACGCCGGCGTCGACCAGGCCCATGGCGCGGGCGTACGCGTCCTCGCCGACGCCGACCGCGGCGCCGACGACCAGCCGCCCGTCGGGGTCCTTGGTGGCCAGCGGGTACTTTTCGGTCTTGTTGAAGTCCTTGATCGTGATCAGGCCGCGGAGCACGCCGTCGCCGTCGATGATCGGGAGCTTCTCGAGCTTGTGCCGGCGCAGCAGGCCCAGCGCGGCCTCCGCGGTGACCCCGACCCGCGCGGTGATCAGCGGGGCCCTGGTCATCACCTCGTGCACGGGGCGCTGGTGGTCCACCTCGAACCGCATGTCCCGGTTGGTGATGATCCCGACGAGCGTGCCCTCGGAGTCCGTGACCGGCAGGCCGGAGATGCGGTACTTGCCGCACAGCGCGTCGACCTCGGCGAGGGTGGCGTCGGGCGAGCAGGTCACCGGGTCGGTCACCATGCCGGCCTCGGACCGCTTGACGACCTCGACCTGGGTCGCCTGCTCCTCGGCGGAGAGGTTGCGGTGCAGCACCCCGAGGCCGCCGGCACGGGCCATGGCGATCGCCATCCGCGCCTCGGTCACGGTGTCCATCGGGGAGGACACCAGGGGCACCCGGATCCGCACCCGGCGGGAGAGCTGCGTGCTCGTGTCGACGGTGCTCGGGACGACGTCGGACTCCGCGGGGAGCAGCAGCACGTCGTCGAAGGTGAGGCCGAGCATCGCGAACTTCGGCGGCAGCCCGTTGATCTCGCTCGTCATGGCTGGTCGTGCACCCTTCACCGGACGTCCCAGGCGGCCCGCTCGCGGCTCGGGTGGACCACCGTCGCAGACGTCCATGGTATCCGGGCCGGCGGGTGCCTCCGGTCCGCCGTGGGGAGTTGCCCGACACACCCTGGTCGGCGCGTCCGGGCGGCTCCCGTCCCCAGGCCCGGCGAGTTGTCCACAGGCCTGTGGGTGGGCCGGTGGACAGCGTCGCTCCCGCCCGGCAGGACGCGGTACGGTGTGGACGTGGTGTTCGACGGCCTGCCCCCCGACCCCTTCGCGGGCGATCCCTACGACCCTGCCCTCTCGCTCGACGAGGGCGGGGCGGAGGAGCACGAGGAGCTGACCGAGGAGGAGCGCGAGGAGGTCGTGGCCGACCTCGCCGACCTCGCCGTGTACCAGGCGCTGCTCGAGCACCGCGGCATCCGCGGGATCCTCGTCGACTGCGCGGACTGCGGCGAGCAGCACTTCCACGAGTGGAACCTGTTGCGCTCGAGCCTGCAACAGCTGCTGGACGAGGGGCAGATGCGCCCGCACGAGCCGGCCTTCGACCCGGACCCGGTGCACTACGTCACGTGGGAGTACTGCCGCGGTTACGCCGACGCCGCGCTCAACGAGGACTGACCCGGGCGACCGGGACCCGACGCGGCGAAGGCCCCCGACCGGATCGGTCGGGGGCCTTCGCGCGTACGGCCTCAGCTGGTCGTCGTGGTCGTCGGCTCCGTGGTGGGCGCGGCCGAGGTGGTCGTGCCCATCGACGTGGTCGTCGTCCCGCCCGGGGTCGTGCTGCCCGGGGTCGTACCGCCCGGGGTCGTCGACGACGACGTCGGGGTCGGGGTGTCCTGTCCGCCCTCGGCGCTCGGGGGCGCGGGCGTGCCCGACGAGCTCGGCGGCGTGGAGCCGCTCGGTGACGGCGGGGCCGGGACGACGGCGATCCGCGGGTCGGTGGGGCTCGCGGGCCCACCGCTCGACGGCGACGGCACCGTCCCGGGGTTCGACGAGGGCGTCGTGCTCGTCGACTCCGAGGGCGGCACGGCCGGCTGCTGGCCCTGGTCCTCGTCACCCTCGGTGACCGGCGCCTGCGGCCTCGGCGTGCCGTTGCGCAGCGGGGCCTGCGGGTCGGTCGGCTGGCCGCCCGGCGTCTCCTGCACCTTCTGCTCGAGGAAGGTCTGCTCGGCGGCGAGGTAGGTCTTGCCCTCCTCCGGCCGGACCTGGTCGAGCAGCGGCTCCATCGCGGCGAGGTCCCGCTGCGCCCCGGTGGTGTCGCCGCGCTCGAGCTTGGCGTTCACCTCCTCGATGCGCTGCTTCACCTCGACCGCCGCGAGCTTGGAGTTCGCCGCGTCCTTGTAGAGGACCTGCGTGACCCCGAAGAGCGGGCTGCCCGGGTCGGCGTCCTGCGCCCCGATCGAGACGCCCGCGATGCTGAAGACCAGCAGCGCGGCCGCTCCGGCGAGCGGGATCAGGTGCCGGCGGCGCGACGACGGCCGCGTGACCGAACCGGACTCGACCGCCGCCACCGCGGTGTCGAGGTCGACCAGTTCGGGGATCGGCTCGGCGTCGACGTCGGCCTTCCAGGCGGCCAGCATCGCGACGACCCGGTCGTCGGCGTCGTACCCGCCGTGGCCGGGGGCCGAGACGGTCATGCCGGCGGCGAGGGCGTTGATCAGCTCGTCGTCCGCCTGGACGGCGACCAGGTCCAACGGCTCGTCGGCGAACTCGGCGTCCTCGGTGTCCTCGACGCGGGGACCACCGCGCCCGGCCACCGGGAAGGGGATCGGCCGGCCCGGCACGCCGCGGGGACCGCCGTGGTGACCGTTGGTCCCGTTCGTGCCGTTGGGGGGGCGGCCGAAGGGAGTGCCGCCCCTGTCGTCACGGTCGGACATTCAGACCACCTCCTCCTCGGGCATGGTCTTGCGCAGCCGGGCGAGCGCCCGGTGCTGGGCCACGCGGACGGCCCCGGGGGTGGAGCCGACGGCCTGCGCCGTCTCCTCCGCGCTGAGTCCCACGACCACGCGCAGGACGATGATCTCGCGTTGCTTCTCGGGAAGCTGGTCGAGCAGCCGCGACATCTGCTCGGACAGCTCCACGCGCAGCGCCCGCTGCTCGGGGCCGTCCCCGGACTCGGCGGAGTCCGGCACGTCCGCCACCGGTTCCGACCGGTTGCGTCCCGCCGCACGGTGCGCGTCGATCACCTTGTGCGACGCGATCCCGTAGACGAAGGCCAGGAACGGGCGTCCCTGGACGCGATAGCCGGGCAAGGCCGTCAGCACGGCCAGACACACCTCCTGCGCGACGTCGTCCGCCGAGACGGACGACCGGTCCGTCCCGCCGAGGCGCGCGCGGCAGTACCGCACGACCAACGGCCGGATGGTGGCCAGTACACGTTCGACCGCTCCGCGGTCACCTGCCATCGCAGATGCCACCAGCTCGTCGAGAACGTCTGTCGGTTCACTCATCGCGCAGAGTCGTCCAGGCGTTACGCAGCATGTTCGTCATCATCCGTTCGGTGAGGCCGACTACGGAGAGTGCCGAATCGGGATCTCAGTGCCGACCACCGTAGCGAAGCCCCCGGAGCGTCCGGGAACCGCTCTCACGAGTGAGGACGGATGACAGGCTGCCAGGTTGCGGTCCGCGCAGGTCACGACGACGACGGGTCGGACGGCGTCGGCGAGCGGTCGACTGGGTGCGTGAGACGGACGCGGTGCGTCACGGACGGAACACGGTCGAGTCGGTCACACGCGGCGACCGACGGTCGAGCCGGACCGGTCGCGCGGCGGGGGCGGGCCGCGCGACGGGGGCAGTGCGGCGGGGGCCGGGCCACGGGGCTGGGCGACGAGGCTGGGCGACGAGGGCAGGCGCGCCGGCTCGCCCCCCGGGACGACGTCACGGGTCGCGGCGGACCCGGCGGGGCGCTCGTGCGGTGCGGAGCGCGCGGCGGGACGGACCCGGCCGGTGCGTGGCTGCGCTGCGACAGCCACGGCCCTCGGCCGCGTCGTCCGTCCGGTCGCTCCCACCCGGAGCAGGTCCGGGTGTGTCGTGCGGTACTGCGTGGGGGCTCCGCCGGGACCCGTGCGGGTCGGCGGGACCCGGGGTCAGGACACCAGGCCGCGGCGGAAGCCGTGCGCGACGGCCTGGGCGCGGTCGCGGACGCCGAGCTTGCGGAACAGCCGGCGGGCGTGGGTCTTCACGGTGTCCTCGGACAGGTAGAGCTCGCGGCCGATCTGGCCGTTGCTCTTGCCCTGGCTCATCCCCCGCAACACCTGCAGCTCGCGCTCGGTGAGCTGCACGCCCGGGTCGGCGGGCGCCCGCGGCGTGGGCACCGCGGTGGAGGCGAGGGTGTGGGCGAGGGCGGCCACCAGCTCGGGCCGGGAGGCGTCCCAGCGGAGGTAGCCCCGCGCCCCGCCGGCGATGGCCGCGGCGATGCTGCCCGCGTCGTCCGGGGCGCCGAAGACGATGACGTTCGCCTGCGGGTGGGCCGCCACCAGACGCCTGGTGGCCTCCACCCCGGTGGGCACCGCGCGCTGGGTGCCGACCAGGACGACGTCCACCGGCTGCCGGGAGAACCGGGCCAGCAACTCGTCCCCATGGGCGACGCAATCGATCCGGTGCACCCCCGGCACCGCGGACATCACGCGGGTGAGACCTTCGCGGACGCTGCGACGATCGTCGCAGATGAGTACCGTCGTCACGACGATTCCTTCCTGCAGCTTCCTGCAGCCGGGTGATGTGTCACCCTCCGCATCGGCGGGTGACCGGACCACCTTGACACGATCAGGGCGACTTTGTGCCCTCCATTCGGGACCTCTGCGCCGAACGGCACTCGTCATGTGGGTGATCGAGGACCGAATGGAGTAATCACACTACCGCGAGCCGCTCGTCCCTCTGACGCGGCTCCCCCTGTCAGGGGGCGCCCCGCTCGCTCGGACCGGGCACGGATGACGCTCACCGTCGCCGCCTCGGCGTGTCGCCGCCGCAGCACTCCGCTCGGCGCACCGATCGTCGATCGGAGCAACTGATCCGGCCGCCGATCGTGTGGTTCCGGAACCCCGGACGGTAGGCCCGGCGGTCGCGCCGCGGCGCCGGGCGGCCCGCCGTCCGGGACGGTCCGTCGACGCCCGCCGCCGGCCCCGTTCCGGGCACCCGGGAACCGGTGGGCGTTCCGGTGCCGGGGGTCGCGCCGGGAGCCTCGAGCGCCCGCTCGGGAAGGTGCGGCGAGGGGGACGCGACGACGGCCGCGTGGGCCCGCTCGACGGTCGCGGCGGCGTCGGCCCGATCGAGAGGGGCCGCCCACGCGCGGGGGAGGCCACCCCGTCGTCCGCGAGGGCACCGAGGGCACCAGGGCACCGAGGGACCGAGGGCCTTTCCCGTGCGGCCGCCCTCCGCGCCGCCTCCCCCGCCCCGTCGGCGACGCCCACGAGAGCGCGACCACGCGGCGCGGAGCCGGGACATCGGCAGATGCCTCCGCGAGCCGGTGTGCCCGACCCGCGGACCGCCCGGACCGCCGTCGACGACGACGCGTCACGATCTCCGCGGGCCGGCGCGAGCTCCCGGTGCACCCCTGCCGCCCGGACCGCCGGGCGAAGGCGCTGCGACGCGTCGGCAGGGTCCGCCGGCTTCCCGGCACGGAGTGCATCCGTGCTGTTCAGCAGCCGTCCCGACCGGTCGGTGCGCCCTATCCGAGCGCGTCGGCCGCGAGCCCGCCGAGCGCGTCCACCCGCGCCGTGAACAGGTCCGCCCCGGGTTCGCCGGCCCGTCGGGCCGGACCGTCGGAGTGCGGGGCGGGAAGCGGCCGGACCGAGCACACCGGGGCGTCGGGGAGGAGCGGGTCGGCCCGGTGCGGAGGCCCGCCCCGGGGCGTCGGGCCCCACCGGCCCCGTCGCTGCGGGGAAGACCGAGGAACTTCCTGCGCGCACTCCGGGGCCGACCGTCCCTCGTCGCCGGGGCGCGTCCCGCCCGGCCCGCGACGAGGGCCGCCGCCTGCCCCGCGGGGCCGTTCGGCGAGCACGTGGCCGGCTCCGCCGCGGAGCTGCGAGGCGCGGCGACGAGCGTGTGCGCGCCCAGCTCCACGGCACCCGTGGGTCCCGCAGGAGTCCTTCCGGGAGGGCCGCCGCGGCGGCGCGGCGGCGCCCGCCCGCCGACGGCTACCACGGCCGCCCACCGCACGGCGGGCCCCGCTCGTCGACCCTTCCGACCCGCACGCCCGGGTGGTATCCGTGGCGGCCTCACTCACGTGGCGGTCGTCCATGCGGACAGGTCCGTTCAGGGGGCAGTGACGGGCGGCTACACCCACACGTACTAGTCGGTGTGGGTGATGCCGGCCAGGTCCGCCAGCGCGTCGGCCGCCGAGGTCAACGACTGGAGGCGTTCGAGGCGCGGCGGCAGGGCGACCCGGCCCCAGCCCGGCCCTGCGGCAAACGAGCGGAACCGGGGCCGGGTACGGGGTAGCGCGGTGAACAGTCCGGGGTCGGCAGTACCCGGCGCCTGCGCCCACAGCACCACCGCCGCGGGTGCGGTCCGCCGCACGGCCGCCACCAGCGCGTCGAGCGGGAGGTCGGGACCCAGCGGGCGGTACGCCACCCCGCGCTCGGCCAGCACGGCACCGAGGACCGCGAGCGGCAGGTGGTGCCATTCGCCCGGCGCCCCGGCCAGCAGGACCGGTCGGGCGTCCGTCCCCGGTCGGGGCGCGGCCAGCGACCGCGCGCCGTACACGGCGCTCACGGCCTCGCTGACCAGATGCTCGATCTCCACGCCGGCCCCGGTCGACTCCCAGCGCTCGGCGACCGCGCACAGCACCGGCCGCACGACGTCGTTCCAGGCCCGGACCAGTCCGTCGGCGGCAATGGCCTCGTCGAGGAGTCGGCGCACCGCGGGGGCGTCCATCGACAGGGCCGCCCGGCCGACCCCACGGGCCCGCCGGCCCGCACCGGGCAACCGCAGTACGCGCCCGCCGACGCGCACCCGCGCACCGAGATCGAGATCGTCGTCCGACGCGTGGCCCGCGAGCAGCAGCGGGCTGCCCGCCCCCACTCCGGGCTGCGTCGTCGCGGGTTCCGGGGCCCGTGTGCCGGGCACCCCCACGGGCCGCCCGGCGCCCGGTGCGGGCAGCGGCACGGCCAGGGCGTGTCGCGCGGCCTCGGCCGGCGTCGCCCCCTGGAGGAGCGCCTGCTGCATCAGTTCGAGGCGAGCGACGTCGGCGGCCCCGTAACGCCGGTGGGCGCCCGGGGTGTGCGCCGAGGGGCCGAGGCCGTAGCGCCGGTCCCAGGTCCGCAGCGTCGCCGGGGCCACGCCGAGTCGCCGTGCGACGGCCGCGACCGTCAACCGAGGGGTGTCATCGCCCCCGGGCGGGGTATCCGCCATCCGTCCCTCCGGCGCGCCCGGCTCGTCCGCCCCGCGCCCGGCCCGCTCCTTGCGCGGGACCGCGGCGGGATCGGGGGCGCGCTCCGGCACCGGCTGCGGGGTCACCCGCCCATCGTCGGCGCTCACCCCGCGTGGGGCAACCGGGGCCCGATTTTCTGAACCCATCTCTTGAACAAGGTTTGGCGCGTTTCTATGCTGGGCACCTCGTTGCCGAGCAACGACCTTCGCTTCGAACGGGTGGGTGATGAGGGTGGCGGACATCAGGCGGCTCCCGGGGCCGGTCTCCGACGTCTGGGACTGGCAGATGCAGGGCGCGTGCCGCGGGATGGACAGCTCGTTCTTCTTCCATCCCGAGGGCGAGCGCGGTCCGGCGCGGGTGAACCGCGAGACGCGGGCCAAGGAGATCTGCGCGAGCTGCCCGGTGTTGGAGATGTGCCGGCGGCACGCACTGGCGGTGCAGGAGCCCTACGGCGTGTGGGGCGGCCTCTCGGAGCACGACCGGGAGGCGATCATCCGCGGCCGTGACCGCAGGCTCCGGATCACCGACGAGAAGGGCGTCCGGCACGCCTGACCCGACCGGCACGGCCCGTCGGAGCGCCCGAGAACGCCGAAGGGCGGGTGGCCGCCGAGGCCACCCGCCCTTCGCGTGCGTACTACCGGGTCAGTGCCCGTGCCCGTGACCGGCCGCCGGGGCCGGCTTCTCGTCCTCGGGCTTGTCGACCACGGCGCTCTCGGTGGTGAGCACCATGCGCGCGATCGACGCGGCGTTGACCACGGCGTTGCGCGTGACCTTGACCGGGTCGATGACGCCGTCGGCCAGCAGGTCCGAGTAGGACAGCGTGGCGGCGTTGAAGCCCTTGCCCCACTCCTGCTCGGCGACCTTGGCGGTGACGACCGCGCCCTCGACGCCGCCGTTGGCGGCGATCCAGTACAGCGGGGCGGTCAGCGCGCGGCGGACGATCGCGACACCGGTCGCCTCGTCACCGGGGGGCGTCAGCTCCTCGAGCGCGGCGGCCGCCTGGACCAGCGCCGAGCCCCCGCCGGGGACGATGCCCTCCTCGACCGCGGCGCGGGTGGCGGAGACGGCGTCCTCGATGCGGTGCTTGCGCTCCTTGAGGGCGGTCTCGGTGGCCGCACCGGCCTTGATGACCGCGACGCCGCCGGACAGCTTGGCCAGCCGCTCCTGCAGCTTCTCGCGGTCCCAGTCGGAGTCGGTGGACTCGATCTCGCCCTTGATCTGGGCGACCCGGCCCTGGATGTCGTCGGCCTTGCCGGCACCCTCGACGATCGTCGTGGCGTCCTTGGTGACGACCACCCGGCGGGCCTTGCCCAGCAGGTCCAGCCCGGCCTCGGACAGCTTGAGCCCGACCTCCGGATTGATCACGGTGCCGCCGGTGGCGATCGCGAGGTCGTCCATGAACGCCTTGCGGCGGTCGCCGAAGAACGGCGACTTGACCGCGGCGACCTTGACGGTCTTGCGGATCGAGTTGACGACCAGGGTCGACAGGGCCTCGCCCTCGACGTCCTCGGCGACGATCAGCAGCGGCTTGCCCTCGCCCAGCACCTTCTCCAGCAGCGGGAGCAGGTCCTGGATCGAGCTGATCTTGTCGCGGTGCAGGAGGATGTAGGCGTCCTCGAGGACGGCCTCCATGCTCTCCGCGTCGGTGACGAAGTACGGCGACAGGTAGCCCTTGTCGAACTGCAGGCCCTCGGTGATCTCCAGCTCGGTGGCGAGCGTGGAGCCCTCCTCGACCGTGATCACGCCGTCGTTGCCCACGGAGCCGATCGCGTCGGCGATCAGCCGGCCGATCTCCTCCTCGCGGGAGGCGATGGTGCCGACCTGCGCGATGTGCTCGGCGCCGTTGACCGGGATGGCCTTCTGCAGCAGCCACTCCGAGACCCGGTCCGCGGCGGCGGCGATGCCACGGCCGAGTGCGGTCGGGTTGGCGCCGGCGGCCACGTTGCGCAGGCCCTCGCGGACCAGCGCCTGGGCGAGCACGGTGGCGGTGGTGGTGCCGTCACCCGCGACGTCGTTCGTCTTGGTGGCGACGGTCTTGGCGAGCTGCGCCCCGAGGTTCTCGTACGGGTCCTCGAGGTCGATCTCGCGGGCGATGGTCACGCCGTCGTTGGTGACGGTCGGACCACCGAACTTCTTGTCGATGACGACGTGCCGGCCGCGCGGGCCGAGCGTCACCTTCACGGCGTCGGCGAGCTGGTTCACACCGCGCTCGAGCGCGCGCCGGGTGTCCTCGTCGAAGCTGATCTGCTTCGGCATCAGTGCCTCTCGTTCCTGGTCAGGAGAAGGGAACCGCCCCGGGGCCGCCGCGCCGTTCTCGACGGGGGGCCGCCGGGGCGGGTTCACTCACGCGGGAGTCGTCAGTTGACGACCGCGAGCACGTCGCGCGCGGAGAGGATCAGGTACTCCTCGCCGTTGTACTTGACCTCGGTGCCGCCGTACTTCGAGTAGATCACGACGTCGCCCACGGCCACGTCGAGCGGAACGCGGTTGCCGTTGTCGTCGATCCGGCCCGGGCCGACCGCGAGGACCTTGCCCTCCTGCGGCTTCTCCTTGGCCGTGTCCGGGATGACGATGCCGGAGGCCGTGGTGGTCTCCGCCTCGCTGGCCTGGACGACGATCTTGTCCTCGAGCGGCTTGATGTTCGCCACGATGACCTCCCCTTCCTGGGGTATCTGTCCGTAGTAACCGTCCACCGACAGTCGACCAGGGGCCCCGCCGTCGCGGGTGCCGGGGCAACCCGACCTGAACTGTGCGGTTGGCACTCTACCCATGAGAGTGCCAACCCTTCAACGGGCCCGCCCCCCGGGCGCGGACGTAGGGTTCGCGGCATGCCGACTGTGGGAGAACTCGAGGTCTCGCCCCTGTGTCTCGGGGCCAACGTCTTCGGCTGGACCGCCGACGCCGACACCTCGTTCGCGGTGCTCGACGCCTTCGCCGGGGCGGGCGGCACGTTCGTCGACACCGCGGACTCGTACATGTTCCGGGTTCCCGGCAACAGCGGCGGCGAATCCGAGACGATCATCGGGGAGTGGATGGCCGCGCGCGGGAACCGGGACGCGATGGTGATCGCGACGAAGGTGGGCTCGCTGCCGCAGCGCGCGGGTCTGGGCGGGGAGAACATCAAGGCCGCCTGCGAGGACTCCCTGCGCCGGCTGCGCACCGACCACATCGACCTGTACTACGCGCACAAGGACGACCCCGACACCGCGCAGGAGGAGACGCTCGACGCCTTCGACGCGCTGGTCCGGGAGGGCAAGGTCCGCCAGGTCGGGGCGTCGAACTTCGCGGCCGAGCGGCTGCGCTCGGCGCTGGAGATCTCCGACCGGGACGGCCTGGTGCGCTTCACCGCGCTGCAGCCGCACTACAACCTGATGGAGCGCGCCGGGTTCGAGTCCGCGCTGCAGGACCTGCTGCGCTCCGAGGACATCGCCTGCCTGCCGTACTACGCGCTGGCGAAGGGCTTCTTGACCGGCAAGTACCGCGGCGAGCGGGTCGACAGCGTGCGGGCCGAGGGCGCCTCGGCGTACCTCGAGGACCCGCGCGGGCGGGCGGTGCTCGCGGTGCTCGACGAGATCGCCGCGGGCCACGAGGTCCCGGTCCCGGCCGTCGCGCTGGCGTGGCTGGCCGCGCAGGACACCGTCGCCGCGCCGATCGCCTCCGCCCGGACCCTCGAGCAGCTGCACGACCTGCTGCCGATGCTCACCCTCCGGTTGACCGACGACGAACTGCGCCTCCTCTCCCACGTGAGCAGCTGACGCGACCGGCCCGGCGCGCCGCGGCCCCCGAGCGGAACCGCGGCGTACGCTGGCCCCCCGTGACGACGTCCGCCGACCGGACCGACCGGACCTCCCGGCGTCAGGTCGACAAGGTCGAGGAGCGCCGCCGGCAGCTGGCCGACGGCGCACTCCAGACCCTGTCCGAACGCGGCTACGCGCGCACGAGCCTGCGCGAGATCGCGCAGAACACCGAGTTCAGCCACGGCACGCTGCACTACTACTTCCGCGACAAGGTCGAGCTGATCATGTACTGCGTGCGCCGGTACAAGGCCGTGTGCGTGCAGCGGTACGACGCGATCGTCACCGACTCGGCGACGCCCGAGGGCCTGGCCGCGGACTTCGCCGAGGGTCTCGCCGCGACCTGCCGCGACGAGGCGCCCCTGCACCGGCTCTGGTACGACCTGCGCTCGCAGTCGCTGTTCGAGGAGTCATTCCGGCCGGACGTGGCCGAGATCGACCAGAGCCTGGAGCGGATGGTCTGGCGGATCGTCCGGCGCTACGCCGAGCTGGCCGGCCGGAAGCCGACCTGCAGCCCGGTCTTGGCCTACGCGACCGTCGACGGGCTGTTCCAGCAGGCCCTGCTCCGCCACCTGTCCGGCTCCGAGCTCGCCCTCGACGACCTCCGCGCGGGCGCCCGCCACCTGCTCGGCCGCCTCGCCTGCGCCTGACGGCGTCCGTGTGCGGTCGGCGGGGCTCCCGCACCACCGACCCAGGACGGGCGGCGTCAGCCGCGGACCAGGACCTCGGTGACGGGGAGGCCGGAGTCGGCGGGGAGGTCGAGGTCGGAGGGTGCGGCGCCGACGTGCAGCAGGTGGGCGCCGAGCGCGGCGACCATCGCGCCGTTGTCCGTGCACAGGGCCGGACGGGGGACCCGCAGCCGCAGGCCCGCCGCGGTGCAGCGCTCCTCGGCCAGCGCGCGCAGCCGTGAGTTGGCCGCGACGCCGCCGCCGAGCAGGACGGTGTCCATGCCGTACTCCTGCGCGGCCTTCACCGTCTTCACGGTGAGGACGTCCGTCACCGCCTCCTGGAACGACGCCGCAACGTCCGCGACCGGGACCGGCGTCCCCGCCCGCTCCAGCGCCTCGACGTGCCGGGCCACGGCGGTCTTGAGCCCGGAGAAGGAGAAGTCGAACTTCGCGTCCCGCGGGCCGGTGAGCCCGCGGGGGAATCCGATCGCGGCCGGGTCGCCGTCGCGCGCGGCCTTGTCGATCCACGGGCCGCCGGGGAAGGGCAGCCCGAGCAGCCGGGCGACCTTGTCGAAGGCCTCGCCGGCGGCGTCGTCGATCGTGGCGCCGAGCGGGGTGACCGGCCCGGCGAGGTCCGGCACCGCGAGCAGGCTGGAGTGCCCGCCGGAGACCAGCAGCGCGAGCGCCGGCGGCAACGGACCGTGCTGCACGGTGTCGACGGCGACGTGCGCGGCCAGGTGGTTCACCCCGTACAGCGGGACCTCCCACGCCGCCGCGTAGGCCTTGGCCGCCGCGACCCCGACCAGCAACGCACCGGCGAGCCCGGGGCCTGCGGTGACGGCCACGGCGTCGACGTCCGAGCCCTTCAGCCCGGCCGTCGCCAGCGCCCGGTGCACGGCCGGCACCATCGCCTGCAGGTGCGCCCGGGAGGCGACCTCGGGGACGACGCCGCCGAACCGGGCGTGCTCCTCGACGCTCGACGCGATCTCGTTCGCCAGCAGCTCGGCGACCCCCGCGTCGGACATCCGGACGATCCCCACGCCGGTCTCGTCGCAGGAGGTCTCGACACCGAGAACGATCGTCACCGGGGGTCCCTCTTCATCGTGTAGGCGTCGGCCCCGCTGGGCCGGTAGTACCGCTTGCGCAGCCCGACGACGGCGAACCCGGTCGTCTCGTAGAGCCCGATGGCGGGCTCGTTGTCCGTCCGGACCTCGAGGAAGACGGTCGCGTGCAGCTCGTCGGCGACCTGCAGCAGCGCGTCGAGCAGCCGGCGGCCGATCCCCCGGCCCCGGTGCGCGGGGTCGACCCCGATGGTGTGCACCTCGGCCTCGGCCTGCGGTGGGCCCGCGGTGACGCCGAGCCCGGCGTAGCCGACGAGCTCGCCGTCGAGCCGGGCGGCGAAGTACGGCAGGCCGCGGGAGACCTCGTCGCGGAAGGACTGGGCGCTCCACGGGTCGTCGCCGGGGAAGAGGATCTTCTCCAGCTCGGCGCAGCGCGGCGCGTCGGCGCGGTAGAGGGGACCGATCGTGACGGTCCCGGTGTCGGTCACGTGTGCACCTTCTTCCGCTCCCCGGGCGGGACGGCGTCGGGTCGGCGCAGGTAGAGGGGCTCGAGCGGGCCGGGGTCGCGGCCGGCGTCCAGGGCCGGGGCGGCCGCGGCGACCAGCCCGGCGGGCACCGGGCCGGCCGGCTCGCGCACGGGCAGCTCGAACCGGTCGGCCATCCTGCCGGCCGCGGCGACCAGGTGCAGCCCGTCGAGCCGCTCGGCCACCGAGTCGGGGCCCTCGACGGTCGGGCCGGTCAGCCGGGCCCCCTCGGCCTCGTAGGCCGCCCAGTACACCTCGCGGCGCCGCGCGTCCGTGGCGACCAGCAGGTTCCCGGTGAGCTTCCCGGGCAGCACGACCGCCTGGGCGATCGCGTCGAGCGAGCAGACCCCGTGCACCGGGACGTCGAGGGCGTCGCCCAGCGAGGCGGCGGTGACCATCCCGACCCGCAGGCCGGTGAAGGGCCCCGGACCGGCGCCGACGACGATCGCCTCCACGTCGCGCAGCCGGATCCCGGCGTCGGCGCAGGCGCCCTGCACACCGGGCATGAGCAGCTCACCGTGTTTGCGGGCGTCGTGCGCGACCCGGACGCCGAGTTCGGTGACGCGCGCGCCCGGGCCGTCGGTCAGCCGCACGATCCCGGCGGTGACGGCGGGCGTGGCGGTGTCCAGGGCCAGCACGAGCACGTCACCGAGCCTACGAGCGTCGCTCCCCGGCACCGTCCCCGGGCCGCCTACCAGTCCTGCAGCAGCGCGGGCAGCTCCGCCAGGCGACGGATCACCCCGTCGGGCTCGACGTCGACCGGGACCCGCTGCGCCTCCGGGATGTCGCTGTGCGGCACCAGGACCGCCCGCATGCCGACGCCCTTGGCCCCGCTGATGTCGTCGTACGGGCGGTCGCCGACGTAGACGCAGCGGGTCGGGTCCTCGACCCCGACGGCGGCCATCGCGGCGCGGAAGGCCTCCGGGTGCGGCTTGGTGTGGACCAGGTCGCTGCTCCAGGTCACGCCGTCGAACAGGTGCAGCACCCGGTCCCGGCGCAGCCACTCCTCGTGCCACTCGCCCGGCCACATCGTGGAGGACAGCACCCCGAGCCGCAGCCCGCGATCGCGCAGCTGCTGCAGCATCGGGGCGGCCTCGGGGTCGGTGTGCGTGGCCTGCACCCAGAACTCGCGGTAGGCCTCGAGCGCGGTGCCGTGCAGCTCGGAGGTCTCGTCGACCGCGGCGTCGGCCAGCACGTGCGCGAGGTGGAAGGCCCGGGCCCCGTCCTTGACCGCGGCCCAGCGGGCGGTGTCGGCCTCGGCGAGGGCGGTGGCGACCTCGCGGGCCCGCTCCGGCTCGCCGGCGTGCAGGACCTCGGTGTAGGCCCGCCAGCCGGCGTGGAAGTCCATGGTGCGCCACGGCGTGAGCGTGCCGCCCCAGTCGAAGAGGACCGCGTCGATCACGCTCCGCTCACCCGACCCGCTCCGCGCGCGCGACCCGGACGTCGTCCGCCCGCCGCTCGAGGTGGACCAGGACGTGCTTCTCCGCCAGGCGCTCCGCCACGCCCTCGCCCCATTCCACCGCGACGACGGCCTCGGTGAGGTCGGTGTCCAGGTCCAGGTCGTCGAGCTCCGCGGCGACCGAGGCGACCGCGCCGAGCCGGTAGGCGTCGACGTGCACGAGCGGCACGCCGGGCCCGCCCGGCAACGGCCGGTGCTCCCGGGCGATGACGAAGGTCGGCGACGTCACCGGGCCGGCGACCTGCAGCCCGCGGGCCAGGCCCCGGACGAGCGCGGTCTTGCCCGCGCCGAGCGGCCCGGACAGGACCACCAGGTCACCCGCCGCGAGCTGGCGGCCCAGCTCCTCGCCGAAGGCCTCCGTGTCGGCCGGCTCCGGCAGCTCGATCGGCTCGTCCCACGTCATGCTCGCCTCCACCTGCGTCGCGTCGGGACCCGCGAGGCCGCCCGCCGCACCAGTTCCGCCAGCGCCTCCTGGACCTCCCCGGACCGCTCCAGCAGCGGCAGGTGCCCGACGCCCTCCAGCTCCAGCAGCTCGGCCTTCGGCAGCTCGGCGACGATCCGCTCGCTGTGCGAGTACGGGATGACCTGGTCCTTCGTCCCCGCGACGACCACCACCTCGCACCCGGCCAGCGCGGGCAGCGCCGCCAGCCGGTCGTGCGTGCCGAGGGTGTCGGCGAAGTCGGTGAGCGCGTCGAGCGCGTTGGCGCTGATCATGGTGTCGACGAGGTCGACGAGGGCGGGGTCGACGCGGCGGTCGCCGAACGCGAAGTGCCGGGTGAAGTTCCAGACGATGTCGCCGAGGGCCTTGCGCGTGCCCTCCACGAACCGCGGCTGCACCCGGGCGAGCGCACCGAGCCCGCGGGTGAGCGGGTTGTGCCGGGAGAGCAGGGTGCCCGGCAGGCCGGCGCTGCCCATCTCGCCCGCCGAGGTCGACACGAACCCCACGCCCTGCACCCGCGACTCGAACAGCTCCGGCTGCTGCTCGGCGAGGGCCATCAGCGTCATGCCGCCCATCGAGTGCCCGATCAGCACCAGCGGGCCGTCGGGAGCCAGGGCGCGGACGACCGAGTCCAGGTCGTGGCCGAGCTGCTCGAGGGTGCAGCTCTCCCGCGGCGCGCGTTGGGAACGGCCGTGGCTGCGCTGGTCGTAGAGCACGGTGCGCACGGACGGGTCCGCGAGCAGCGGGAACGCCTCGCGTTGGAAGTGCCACGTCCGGCGGTCGAGGGCGAACCCGTGCACCAGCACGACGGTGAGCGCCGGCTCGCCGGTGCGGGACGGCAGCTCCTCGCAGGCCAGCCGGATGCCGTCCTCGGTCATCACGGACGACGACGTCGCCGACGGCTCCGCGCCCGGCTGCCGGCCGCCGGAGTCGAGCTCGCCCGCGAGGCGGCGGCGCTCCTTGGCGATCTCGTGCCGCTTGTGGCTCGCCACCCCGATCCCGACGGCCGCACCCGCGGCGCCCACGACGCCGCCCGCGACCCCGAGGACCTGCCACAGCGTCGGGCCCGGCACGCTCATTCCCCCGTGCCGAGGTGGGTACGACGGACCCGGGCGCCGTGCACGCCGGTCGCGATCTCGTAGTGGATGGTGCCCAGCTCGGTGGCCCAGTCCTGGGCGGTGGGCCCGCCGCCGGCGCCCGCACCGAAGAGGACCGCCGTGTCGCCCTCGCGGACCTCGTCCGCGCCGCAGTCGACCACCACCTGGTCCATGCAGACCCGGCCGACCACCGGACGGACCCTGCCCGCGAGATGGACGCGCATCCGGCCGTGCGCGTTGAGCCGCCGGGGCACCCCGTCCGCGTACCCGACCGGGACCAGCGCCAGGGTGGTCTCGTGCGGGGTCGTCCACTCGTGGCCGTACGACACGCCTTCCCCCGCGGGAACCCGCTTGACCAGCGCGACCCGCGCCCGGAACTCCATCGCCGGGCGCAGCGGCGACTCCTCGACCGGCCGGTCCAGCGGGTCCAGCCCGTAGACGGCGATGCCGGGCCGGACGAGGTCGAGGTGCAGGTCGGGGCGGGTGAGGGTGGCCGCGGAGTTGGCGAGGTGCCGCAGCGGGGCGAAACCGCGCCCGCGGGCGAGCTCCCAGGCCGCGTCCAGCCGCGCGAGCTGGACGTCGATCACCGGGTGGTGCGGCCGGTCGGCGTGCGCGAGGTGCGACCAGACGGCGACCACCTCCGCCTCGTCGCCCGCCTTCTCCACCGCGTCGAGCAGCTCGGGCCAGTCGGCCGGCTGGCAGCCGTTCCGGGACAACCCGGTGTCGATCTTGAGGTGCAGCCGGGCGGGACGGCCCACGCGCCGCGCGGCGTCGAGCACCCCGGCGAGGTGCCGCACGGAGGAGACCGAGAGGTCGACGTCCGCGGCGACGGCCGGGGCGAAGTCCTCGTCCGGCAGGTGCAGCCAGGACAGCACGGGCGCGGTGATGCCGGCCTCGCGCAGCTCCAGGGCCTCCTCGATCGTGCACACCCCGAGCCAGGTGGCACCGGCGGCCAGCGCGGCCCGTCCGACCTCGACCGCACCGTGCCCGTACCCGTCGGCCTTGACCACCGCCATGGTCTGCGCACCCGACTCCCGCGCCGCCCCCGACAGCAGCGCGACGTTCTGCCGGATCGCCCCGAGATCGACGACCGCCTCGGCCCGCGGCCGGTCCGCAACGCGCGGTGTTCCGGCCGGCTGGGCCGTTCCGGTGGGCGGGGCCGTTCCGGTGGGCGGGGCCGTTCCGGTGGGCGGGGCCGTTCCGGTGGGCGGGGCCGTTCCGGGGAGCGAGGACACGCCCGCATTCTGACATCCGCCCCCGACCGGAGCTGTATCGATCACGGCCGCGAAGTCCGGCTCCCCCGGCCGGACGCCTGTCCCGGGGGAAGCCCCGTAGCGAACCGGCGCACTCGGCGGCGAGACTGCCTCACGATCACCAAGCCCGTGCACCCACGGCAGCCAGCGGAGCCCTGTCTGCACCGAACCGGCGATCACGACGAGCGGCAACCTCACACCCCCAGCGCCGCCTTCCGCACCTCCCGGATCGCGGCGGGGATGGCCGCCTGCAGGGTGGAGGCGGGGGCGGGGACGCCCGGCTCCCCGCCCGCCCGCACGGAGGCGAGGGTCGCGGCGCGCGAGTGGACGAACGCGGCGCAGCCCGCGGCCCACCACGGCTCCAACCCGGCCGCGAGCAGCGCGCCGACGAGTCCGGTGAGGACGTCGCCGGAGCCGGCGGTCGCGGCCCACGCGTTCGCCGAGGTGTTGACCAGCGTCCGGCCGTCCGGGTCGGCGACCACCGTCGCGTTGCCCTTGAGCAGCACGGTGACGCCGAGTTCGGCCGCGGCCCGGCGCGCGGCGGCGATCCGGTCCGCGCCGACGTCGCCGGCGATCCGGGCGAACTCGCCGGCGTGCGGCGTGAGCACGACCGGTCGGCCCCGCACCGCCCGGCGCAGGTCCTCGTGCCGGCCGAGCAGGGTGACGCCGTCCGCGTCGATGCAGGTCGGGACGTCCCGTTCGAGGACCCCGGACAGCAGGTCGTACCCGGCGTCGTCCGTGCCGATCCCGGGGCCGGTCGCCCAGGCCTGGGTGCGCCCGGCCGTCGCGAGGTCGTCGGTGCCGACCACCTCGGGCCAGTGCGAGCGGACGACGTCGGCGGCGGTCCCGGCGAACCGCACCATGCCGCTGGTCGCGAGCACGGCCGACCCGGTGGCCAGCACGGCCGCGCCCGGATAGGTGGCCGAGCCGGCCGCCACCCCCACCACACCCTGCGAGTACTTGTCGTCCGTCGGCCCGGGGACCGGCCAGCGCCGGCCGACGTCCGCGGCGTCGAGGACCGAGGCGTGCGGCTCGGGCAGCTCCGGCGCGAGTCCGATGTCGACGAGCACGGTCTCCCCGCACCGCGGGCGGGCGAGCACGTGCACCGGCTTGCGTGCGCCGAACGTGACGGTCAGCGCGGCCGCGACGGCGGCCCCCTCCGTCGCTCCGGTGTCGGCGTCGACCCCGCTGGGCAGGTCGACGGCCACGATCGGCACCCCGGCCGTCCCCGCGGCCTCGACCAGCGCCCCGGCCGGTTCGCGCAGCGCACCCGTGCCGGAGATCCCCACGATCCCGTCCACGACGACGTCGGCGCCGGTCACGGCCGCGCGCGCCGCCGGGTCCTCCGCCGCCAGCACCCGGCCGCGGGCGCGGCGCAGCGCGGCGAGCCCGGCGGGGTGGGCGCGGTCCGGGGCGAGCAGGACGGCGGTGACGGTCAGCCCCCCGCGCCGCAGCTCGGCCCCGGCCCAGAGCGCGTCGCCGCCGTTGTTGCCGGCCCCCACCAGCACCGTCACCCGGCGGCCGGCGCTGCGCCCGTGCCGCTCGCCGAGGTAGCGGCGGACGGCGAGGGCGAGCCCGTGGGCCGCGCGGCGCATCAGCACCCCGTCCGGCAGCCGGGCGAGGAGCACCTCCTCGGTCTCGCGGATCTGCTGCGCGGTCCACACACCCTGCATGGCCCGCACGCTAGCCGCGGCGACCGGCGGCTACACCTCGTTGATGTCGAACCGGACGTCGCTGCCCTCGACCGCGGTCACCTTCGCCACGACGTCGAAGGTGCGCTGCGGGACCACGACGTGGCAGGTCAGCGTGGCCCCCACGGTCGCGTCGAGGCCCGACGGGCAGTCGACCGAGTCCGGCGCGGTCTGCAGCTGCTCCTGCACCACGCGGGTGATCTCGGACTTCACGTCCTCGCTCGAGACCGACATGCTGCACGCGCTGAGGCCCAGGAGCAGGCCCCCGGCGGCGGCCAGCGTGCCGATGGTACGTGCGGTCCTGGCGTTCATCGTCTGTCCTCCCGGATGGGTGCCGGAGCGTTTCCGGCCTGGTCAGAACGCTAGGGACGCGCGCTGCGCGGGACAGGAGTGGTGCCACCACACCCGCTGCTCGCGCTGGCCACCCCGCGGCGGGCGGGCTGCCCGGTCCGGTGGTGGTCGGCCGACGCCACTGGGCGGGGGTGATCGGGCGACGGTACGGTTCCGCTGTGAGCCGGACCAGCACGTTCACCCGTCCTCCCGAGCTGCGGAACGCCAAGGACGCGCTGGAGCGGCTGTCCCGGCCGGGCCCCGACGAGGTGCTGCGCGGCGACCTCGGGCTCGTCGGCATCCCCGGCGTGGTGTTCGCCCCGGCCGAGGGCCTCGGTCTGCCCGCCGTCGCGTTCGGACACGACTGGATGCAGCCGGTCTCCCGCTACGCCGACCTGCTGCGCCACCTCGCGTCCTGGGGCATCGTCGCCGCGGCGCCCGGCTCCCAGGGCAGCCCGCTGCCGAGCGTGGCCCGGTTCTCCGCCGACCTGCGGACCACGCTCGACGTCTGCGCCGGCGTCCGGCTCGGCGACGGCCGGATCAGCGTGGACTCGCGGCGGACCGCGCTCGCCGGGCACGGGATCGGTGCGGGCGCGGCGCTGCTGGCGGCGGCCGGACACCCCAAGGTCGCGGCGGTGGTGGCGATCGCGGCGTCGCAGACCCGTCCGTCGCCGGTCGAGGCGGCCAGGGCGATCTCGGTGCCGTCGCTGCACGTCGTCGCGGGCAAGGACACGGTGGCGCCGATCGCGGGCCACGCGGAGCAGATCGCCGCCGCCTGCGCCGGCCCCACCTGGGTGCGCCGGCTGCCGAAGTCCGGGCACACGGACTTCCTCGAGGGCCTGCACTGGTCCGACCTGGTGCTCTCGGGCGGGCCGGACGCGAAGACCCGGCGCATCACGCGCGCGCTGGTCACCGCCTTCCTGCTCAAGGAGCTGTGCGGCGAGGACCGGGTCGACGCGCTCGTCGACGGCAAGGTGCCGGGCACCGTGCTGGACGATCCCGCCGCCTGAGCGATTCGCGATCGCGAACGGTCGCGGCGGACGGCACCGCCCTCGGGGTGCGGCGGCCCCATCCTGTCCGGGTGCGCCCGGACCTCGATCTCGACCCCGACGGCCTCGCCGCGGCCACCGCCCACGCCGCCGCCCTGGGGCTGGACCTCGACGACCTGGCGCGGGCCCTGCGGCACCCCGGGCCGGCCGCCGACGAGCGCCGGGAGATCGGCCGCGTCGTCGCCGGCGCGGCGCACGAGATGACGGCCGCGGCCCGCACCTTCCGAGAGGTCGCGGGAGCGGTGCGGCGCGCGGAGCTCGACGCGGTGTCCGCCGCCGACGGCGTCGTCGGTGAGCGGTGAGCCGCCGGGACGACGGGCTCGACGTCGTGGTCGAGCGGCTGAGCACCGCCGCCGCCGATGCCGCCCGGGTCGCCCGCGCGGTGCGGGCGAGCTGGTGGGACGCCCGCGGGGTCGAGTTCGCCGAGCGGATCGCGCTCGTCGGTCGGGAGCTGGAGCGGCAGGCGGACGCGGTCGCCGAACTCGCGCGGGGGCTCGCGCCGTCGCCCGCCGAGCACGCCACCGGCCCGACCACGGGTCCGGTGCTGCCGGGCACGGGCGGGCGGCGGATCGGTGAGGCGCGGGGCGTGCGGCTCCCGCTGCTCGACGACGAACCGGAAGGGCCCTGAACAGCGGCCCGGCCCGCGTGCTGCCGGGCCCGGCCCAGGGGCCGGGCCGTCGCGGGGTGGCGGGCGGTCCCCCTGGTGCCGGGCGACGTGCCGGGCGACGTGCCGGGGCGACGTGCCGGGGCGGCGGGCCGGGGGCGGCGGCTCAGACGGCCGCGGCCACCACCGAGGCGATGCGGCCGGCGGTGGACTCGGCCAGCTCGAGGGTGCCCGCCTCGACCATCACGCGGACCAGCTGCTCGGTGCCCGAGGGCCGCAGCAGCACCCGCCCGGTCTCGCCGAGCTCGACCTCGGCCGACGCCACCGCCTCGGCCACCGCGGGCGACGCCGCGACGGCCTCCTTGTCGGCCACCTTCACGTTCTGCAGCACCTGGGGCAGGGGCTGCACCACCGCCGCGAGCTCCGCCAGGGACCGGCCGGTCTCGACCATGCGACCCATCACGCGCATCGCGGTGAGCAGCCCGTCGCCGGTGGTCGCGTGCTCGGGGAGCACGACGTGCCCGGACTGCTCGCCGCCCAGGGTGAACCCGTGGGCCCGCAGGTCCTCGAGCACGTACCGGTCACCGACCGCGGTGGTCCGCAGGGTGATGCCCGCCGCCTTCATCGCCAGGTGCAGCCCGAGGTTGCTCATGACGGTGGCGACGAGGGTGTCCTCGGCCAGCTCGCCGGATTCCTTCATGGCGAGCGCGAGGATCGCCAGGATCTGGTCGCCGTCGACGATCCGGCCCTCGGCGTCGACGGCCAGGCAACGGTCCGCGTCGCCGTCGTGCGCGATGCCGAGGTCGGCGCCGTGCTCGACCACCGCCGCCTGCAGCGCGTCCATGTGGGTGGACCCGACGCCGGCGTTGATGTTGAGCCCGTCCGGCGCGGCGTGCAGCGCGACGACCTCGGCCCCGGCCTTCGCATAGGCCGTCGGCGCCGCCGCCGAGGCGGCCCCGTGCGCGCAGTCGACGACGACCTTCAGGCCGGTCAGCGGGTGCGGGGTCGCGACGAGCAGGTGGGCGACGTACTGGTCGAGCGCCTCCGGCAGCTCGCGGACGCGGCCGATGGCCGCGCCGGTCGGCCGGGTCCAGGCGGCGGCGAGGCCCTGCTCGATCTCGAGCTCCAGCGCGTCGGGCAGCTTGTGCCCGCCGGCGGCGAACAGCTTGATCCCGTTGTCCGGCATCGCGTTGTGCGAGGCCGAGATCATCACCCCGAGGTCCGCACCCAGCGAGTCCACGAGGTGGGCGACCGCGGGGGTGGGCAGCACGCCCAACCGGACCGCGTCCGCGCCGGCGGACGCCAGGCCGGCGAGCACGGCGGCCTCGAGCATCTCGCCGCTGGCGCGGGGGTCGCGCCCGACGAGCGCGACGGGCCGGTGCTCGTCCCCGGCGGCACGGTGGGCGGCGAGGACACGGGCGGCCGAGGCGGAGACGGAAACGGCGAGCTCCGGGGTGAGGAGCTCGCCGTTCGCCAGGCCCCGGACGCCGTCGGTTCCGAAGAGTCGACGCATCCGGTACCGGATCAACGCTTCGAGTACTGGGGCGCCTTGCGGGCCTTCTTGAGGCCGTACTTCTTGCGCTCGGTGGCGCGGGCGTCCCGGGTGAGGAAGCCGGCCTTCTTCAGCGGCGGGCGGTCCTCGGAGTCCACCTCGACCAGCGCGCGGGCGATGGCCAGGCGCAGCGCGCCGGCCTGACCGGAGGGGCCGCCGCCGTGGAGGTTGGCGAAGACGTCGAACCGCTCGGTCTTCTCGACCGTCACCAGCGGCTCCTTGATGAGCTGCTGGTGCAGCTTGTTCGGGAAGTAGGTCTCGAGCGACTTCCCGTTCAGCCGGAACTGCCCCGAGCCGGGGACGAGCCGCACCCGGACCACGGCCTCCTTGCGGCGACCGACGGTCTGCACCGGGCGGTCGGAGACGACCGGGGCCTCGACGGCGAACTCGTCGGCCCCGCTGATCTCGCCGGCCTCGGTCTCGTCCGTGTCGTACGACGCGGCGTCGCCGATGGTGTAGTCCAGGGTGTCGCCGGCCTCGGAGGTGTAGGCCTCCTGCTCGGGCGACTCGGGGGTGCTCACGCTCTGTCCCTCTTCGTTGCTCTCGGGGTAGGTCACTGCGCGACCTGGGTGATCTCGAACGGCTGCGGCTTCTGGGCCGAGTGCGGGTGCGACGGGCCGGCGTAGACCTTGAGCTTCTTGGCCATCGCCCGGCCGAGCCGGTTCTTGGGCAGCATGCCCTTGACGGCCTTCTCGACCAGCCGGTCGGGGTGCGTCTCGATCATCTCGCCGACCGAACGCTGCTTGAGACCGCCCGGGTAGCCCGAGTGCCGGTAGACGAACTTGTCGTCGCGCTTCTTGCCCGAGACCGCGACCTTCTCCGCGTTGACGATGACGACGAAGTCGCCGGTGTCCATGTGGGGCGCGTAGGTCGGCTTGTGCTTGCCGCGCAGCAGGGTGGCGGCGTGGGTGGCCAGTCGACCGAGCACCACGTCGGTGGCGTCGATCACGTGCCAGGCACGGGTGATCTCACCGGGCTTGGGGCTGTACGTGGGCACGGGTCTACCTCGTCGTTCTCGGGCTCGGGAGCTGCCTCGAAGTCAGTCTCTCTGGGCAGTGCGCCGGTGCGGACGCCGACCGACCACCGGCCTGGGCCGGAGGCGACGCGGGTCTCCACCCGTCGCACAACGAACAGTCAGGGTACCCGCCGCTCGGAACGGAGGTCAAAACGCCCCCTCCGGGCGGCGAACTCCCTGTGGGGAACGAGGGTACGCGCCCCGCTCCGGACTCCCCACGCGGGGGCGGGGCGCGCGGCTCGGGGCCGACCGTTCAGGCCCAGCGGCGGGCGTTGGCCTGCTCGACGCGGCGGTAGCCCTCCTCGGCGCGGCCCAGCGCCTCACCGATCCGGGCGAGCACGGCGGTGAGGTCGGCGGCGGCCACGTCCCACTGCTTCTTCCGGGCGGCGTAGTCCGTCGCGGCCTCGCCCTCCCAGCTCACGACCAGCGGCGCCAGCTCGCGCCGCAGGTCGTCCAGCCGCGCGGTGATCCGCGCCGCGGTCCCGGTGACGGCGGTGCGCGCCGCGGCCAGCTCGGCGAACGTGACCCTGATCTCGCCCACGGTCCCGCTCCCCTCAGCCCAGTGCCGCGCGGATCGCCGAGAGCGAGGCGGACTGCTCCTCCTCGGCCTGCCGGTAGGTGCGTCCGGACCCGCTGATCGCCTCGCCGATGCCGCGCAGGGCGGCGGAGAGCGCGCGGGCGTCGGCGTCCCAGCGGGCCATCAGCGCCTCGAACGTCGCGGCGGCCTCGCCCCGCCACGTGCCGGCGAGCGGCGTGAGCCTCGACCGCAGCGTGCCGAGCTCGGCCTGCACCTGCTCGTCCGTGTCCACGACCCGGGCGCCGGCCCTGGCCATCTCCTCCGGTGTGGTGCCGAACCCGCCGGCCCCGGTGGTCCCGCTCGTCATGAGGTCCTCCCTGGTCTGGTGCGGCGAGCCTGGCAGCGCGGGGCCCGGCGGCGGGCCGGTTCGGCCGGGGCGTTCGCGATGGTGAACGCGCGCTCAGCCCCGGACCCGCACCGACGCGACGACGACGGCGCACGCCCGCTCGACGGCCGCCGACCCGCCGGGCGGGTACCGGCAACCGACGCTGATCTGGTCCGTGCCCTCGAGCCGGACGTGCCACTCCACCGTGGCGGGCCCGCCGATCTCGCGGTAGCGCAGTGCGCCGCCCTCCTCCCGGAAGCCCTCCAGCCGCACGCCGGTCGCGACCGCGCGGTCGTAGCGCTCCCGCAGCTCGGCGCGGGCCCGCGCGCCCTCGGTGCCGGCGTCGTAGCCGAGCGGGGTGCGCTCGACGGCGACGAGCCCCGTCCCGTCGGGCTGCGCCACCGGCGCGAGCAGGGTGCGGCGGTGCTCGGGGGCGCCGCCGACGTGTGCCCAGCCCACCGGCACGGCGAGCTCGTAGCCGTACTGGACGAGGCGGTCCGCGGGCAGCGGGCCGGGCAGGAGGAGGCCGAGACCGAGCAGGCCGACGGCCGCGACGACGGCCCCGACGGCGGCGAGGACGGTGCGCCGCCGCCGGACCGGCGGGGGCGGCGGGAGCGGTGGGCGCGGCGCGGCGCGGTCCTCGGGCTCCGCCGCCCGTCGCGGGGGGTCGGGAGTCGCGAGCAGCGCCGCCACCTCCGGCCGCGGGGCGACCGTGACGGGCGCGACGCCCGCCCGGTCGAGCAGTTCGGCGAGCAGCGGGGTCCGCGCCACCCCGCCGACCAGCAGCACGGGCTCCGGCCGGCCGGCGATCCCGGCCGTCGCGTCCACGATCCGCCCCAGCAGCGGCGTCAGCGCGGCCCGCACCTGCTCGGCGGTGACCCGGACCCGCCCCTCCTCCGTGCCGATGGTCGCCGCGGGCAGCAGCGACAGCGTCTCGCGGAGCTCCCGGACGTCGGCCTCCCGGCGGGGCGGCGCGGGCAGCAGGGTCCGCACGGCCGCGTCGAGGTGCAGCCCGCCGACCGGGATGTGGCGGACCGGCCGCCCGTCGCGCAGGACCCGGGTCCCGCCCGCCCCGGCGTCGACGACCAGGCCCGGGAGGTGCGCCGGGCGGAGCGCCCGGGCACCGGGCAGGAGGGCCGCGGCGGCCGCCCCCGGCGGGACACCGGCGGGGAGGACCCCGAGCAGCACCGGCCGCCCCTCCTCCCGGCCCGCGACGCGCGTCCCGCCCCGACCGGACTCGACGGGGCAGGTCACGGCTGCTCCTGCGCCGTCGGGCACCCCCGAGAACCCCGGCCGCTCACGGTTCCGCCCACGCCACCTGCACCAGGCGCGGGCCGCCCCGCCGGTCGACGAGCAGGCCGCGGCCCGGTGGCTGCGGTCCGGCACGGACCGCGCCGACCAGCGGCCCCTCGTCCGGGCTGCCGTGCATCACGAGCGCGGGCCCGCCCAGCTCCCGCAGCCGCCCGACGACCGGGTCGAACAGCGCCCGGGAGGCCCCGCCGGCGCGTCGCGCGACCACCAGGTGCAGCCCGACGTCGGCTGCCTGCGGCAGGAACTCCGCCAGCGGCGCCAGGGGATCCGGTGCGGTCGAGCCGGGCGGGGCGACGAGGTCGTGATCGTCGACGAGCACCCAGACGTCGGGGCCGGACCACCAGTCCCGCGCGGTGAGCTGCTCCGGGGTGACCTCGGGCCCGGGCAGGCGGCGGCGCAGTGTCCCGGCGAGCTCGCGCCCGGCGTCGGCGATCGCGGTGGCGGTGCCCGCGTGCTCGATCACGTGGCTCGCGGGCAGGGCGCCGAGCAGCGACCGCCGCGGGTCGATCACCACGATGCGCGCGCGTTCCGGCGTGTGCCGCGCCGCGATGCCCCGGGCCAGGAGTCGCAGCAGTCCCGTCTTGCCGCTGCGGGCGTCGGCGAAGCAGAGCAGGTGGGGTTCGGCGGGATCGAGCAGGACCGGCTCCAGCCGCTCCTCGTCCAGCCCCAGCGGGATGCCGCCGAGGCTGCTGAGCAGGGGCTCCGCGGGTACGAGCGCCGGCAGCAGGCGGACCGGCGGGAAGGCCGGGCCGGGCCGGTGGCCCGGTGGGCCGGGGGCGGCCAGGACCATCGCGTCGCCGTCGGGGGTGAGCCCGTGACCGGGGCGCGCGGGCACGCCGGCCGCCCGGCGGCGGTCCACCTCGGAGTCCCCGGGCTCGCCGAGCCGCAGCTCCAGCCGGGTCCCGAGCTGGTCCTTCAGCGCCGGCCGCAGCTCGCCCCAGCGGCCGACCGACACCGCGAGGTGGATCCCGTAGGCGAGACCGCGGGCGGCGATCGCGGCCAGCCGCGCGCCGGGGTCGGCGCCGCGCGTGCCGACCGGCCCGGCCGGCACGGCCGATCCCGCCGGCTCCGCGGTCAGGGCGCCGTAGCCGTCGACGACGAGCAGGACGTCCGTCGCCGGTTCGTCCGCCAGGTCCCCGGCGGCGCGCCGGGCCCGGAACTCCTCGACCGAGCCGACGCCCGCCGCGCGGAACCGTGCCTCGCGCCGCGCCAGCAGCGCGTCCACCTCGGCGAGCGTGCGGCGCACGAGATCCGGTTCGGCGGCGACGGTGCCGACGTGCGGCAGCTCCGCCAACGCGGCGAGTCCCCCGCCGCCGAGGTCGAGCACGTGGACCCCGAGCTCGGTCGGGGTGTGCGCGCGGGCGAGCGCGGCGACGAGCGTGCGCAGGGCCGTCGACTTGCCCGACCGCGGCCCCCCGGCCACCGCGACGTGGCCCGCCGCGCCCGCCAGGTCGACGACCAGCGGGTCCCTGCGCTGCCGCGCGGGGCGGTCCACGAGGCCCACCGGTACCCGTAGCGCCGCCCCGGTCCCGAGGGCGTCGAGCGGGGGCGGCGCGTCGAGCGGCGGGAGCCAGACCCGGTGGGCCGCCGGGCCCCCGAGGGCGACGACGGCGTCGACCGCGGCCTCGAGGACGCACGCCCCGGCCGGCTCCGGGCACGGCTCGGGGGCGGTCACCGGCGCGGCGGTGAACCGGTGCGCGCGGGGTGCGACGGCGGCCCGGCCCGCGGGCGCCGCCCCGGACACGTACGCGCCACGGAACCGGACGAGCTGGTCGGTGCCCGCCGCGAGGATCGCCGCGCCGGGCGTCGGCGGCAGGGCGTGTGCATCGGGCACGCCGAGCACCGCGCGCGACTCCGAGGCCGAGAACGTGCGCAGCGCGACCCGGTAGGACAGGTGTGACTCCAGCCCGCGCAGCCGGCCCTCGTCGAGCCGCTGCGACGCCAGCAGCAGGTGCAGGCCGAGGGAGCGGCCGAGCCGTCCCACCCGCACGAACAGCTCGACCAGCTCGGGCCGGCGCGCCAGCAGCTCGGAGAACTCGTCGACCACGACCAGGAGCACCGGCAGCGGGGGCAGGTCCCGCCCGGCGGCCCGTTCGCGGTCGTACTCGGCGATCCCGGCGAGGTTCCCCGCGGACCGCAGCAGCTCCTGGCGGCGGGTGATCTCGCCCTCGAGCGCATCGGCCATCCGGTCGACCAGGGCGAGCTCGTCGGCGAGGTTGGTGATCACGGCGGAGACGTGCGGCAGGCCGGACAGGCCGAGGAAGGTCGCCCCGCCCTTGAAGTCGATCAGCACGAGGTTCAGCTCGGCGGGGCCGTGCGCGAGCACGAGGCCGACGACGAGGCTCCGCAGCAGCTCGCTCTTCCCGGAGCCCGTCGCCCCGACGCACAGCCCGTGCGGCCCGCTGCCGCCCCGCGCGGACTCCTTGAGGTCCAGCAGGAGGGGGCGGCCGGCGTCGTCGAGCCCGAGCGGGACCCGCAGCCGATCGGACGCGGACCGGGAGCGGCGCAACGCCGCCACGTCCGCCGCCCGGAGCCCCGGCAGCCCCAGCAGGTCGGGGAGGCCGTGCGCCGCGGGCCGGGCCCGCGCGGCGCCCGCGGGCCGGTACCGGGCGAGCCGGCGGGCGAGGGCGAGCGCCTCGGCGGCGTCGAGCTCGTCCGGGCGCGCGAGCGGGCCGGGCTCGTCGAGGCGCAACCGCACCACCGACGCCGACTCCCGCCGCGCCGCGGGCGCGCCGACCCGCAGCACGGTCACGCCGTCGGTCGCCGCCCAGGGGCCGGGGCCGTCGACCGGGCCGTCGACGACGACGAGCAGGTGCCGCGGCCCGGGCTCGGCGGCCCACCGCCGGCGCAGCTCGTCGGGGTCGCCGGTGATCATGCGGACCGACCCGACGGCGTCGCGGTCGACGGTGTGGGCGTTGTGCGGCAACCACTTCAGCCAGTCCCACGCGGCACTGTCGGTGAGCGCCGCGACGCCCGCGTCGGCCGGGCCGTGGGCGAGCACGAACCCGGCGACCACGGCCCGGGCGACCGCCCGCGCCCGCTCCGGAGGACCGTCGAGCCAGACCGCCGACGCCGCCCGCAGGTCCACGGCGACGGGCAGGTCCGGCACGACCGAGTGCCGGGCCAGCAGGCGGCGCAGCGCGCGGGCGCTCACCGGCTCGACGGCGTCGACCGGCCCGGTGCGCGGGGGCACGAGCGGGGTGGCGAGCCGCTGCGGGCCGAGGCCGACCCGGACGCGTCCGAAGTCCGCGTCGCCCGGCTCGCGCTCCCACAGCCGTCCGGTCGCGAGCACCTCCGGCCAGGCCGCCGGGTGCGGGTACAGGTCCTCGAGCGCCGCGCGCTGGGCCGCCGCCACCCGCCCGGCGCGCGCCCGCAGCTGGGCGAGGTAGCGCAGGTAGTCGCGGCGGTCCTCGTCCACCGTCGCGGTGCGCTCGGAGCCCCGGGCGGTGCCGCCGGTGAGCAGCATGCCGACCGAGGACAGGGCGAACATCCCGCCGAAGACCCACGCCGTCGGCTCGCCGGGGCCCATCACCCCGATCACGCCGAGCGAACCGAGGAGCATCGCGGCGGGCAGTGCCCGGGCGAGCAGCCCCGGCGGCACCGCGCGCTCCGGCTCGGGCGGCGGCTCCACCCGGATCTCGCCGGTGGGCAGCTGCGGCATCCGCCGGCGGCGCCGTGCGACCTCGACCGTCCCCACTCGTGCCCCACTTTCGCCGAACGGCCGCGGGCGGGCACCCGTCCGGCCGATACTGCGCGGGTGATGATCGCAACGCGGTGCGGCGCCGTGGGGCGGTTTCGTCGAAGTCGTGTCGGTGCGGTCGGTGCCGCGGCCGCTCGTGTCCGAGTCCTGGGAGGTCGTGCGTGGACGCCTACCGCCGGGTGACGGTGCTGGCCCCGGACCGCCGGCTCGATGTCGCGCTGCCCGCGGACCTCGCCGTGGCCGAGCTCGTGCCGATGCTGCGGGAGCTGCTGGGCGAACCCGTGCCGGCCGGCCGGGCCCCGGCGCCCTGGCGGCTCGACGGGCCGGCCGGGGCGCCGCTCCCGCCGGGCGCCACGCTCGCCCAGCTCGGGGTGCACGACGGCGAGCTGCTGCGGATCGGTCCGGCGCTCGCCCCACCCGCGCCCCCGCGATGGGACGACCTGCCGGAGGCCCTCGCCGCCGCCGTCGAGGCCGGAGCCCGCGGCGGGGACGATCCTGCCGGCGACGGGGCGCTCCCCCTCGCCGTCCTCGCCGCGACGACGGCCGCGTCCGGGCTGCTCGCGGCCGTGCGCGGGAGCGGGCCGCTCGTCGCCGGGGCCGCGGTGCTCGCCGGGCTCGGGGCGGCGGCGGGGGCGCTGGTGCTGGCGCGGGTGGGTGGGCCGGGTCGACCCCGGGGCCTCCTGCCGGCCCTCTGCGCCCTGCCGGCGGCGGCCGCGGCGGGGTGGCTGCTGGTCCCCGGCTCGCCCACCGCGGCGGCCCTGGGCGCGGGGCTGCTGCTCGCCCTGGCGGCGGCTGCGGCGCAAGCCGTCGTGCGGGTCGTCGCACCTCCCCTCGTCGCCGCCCTTCTCGTCGGGACGACGACGTCGGGTTGTGCCGCCCTGCTGCTCACCGGGGGCACACCGGCGGCCGCGGGTGCGGCGTGTGCCGCCGCCGGGCTGCTCGCCGGGCCCGCACTGCCCCGGCTGGCGCTGCGGCTCGCCGCGCTGCCCGCACCGGAGGTCGACGTGCCCGCACCCGGCGGGCCCGCTGCGCGGCCTCCGGAGCCGGTCGTCCTTTCCGCCGGGCCCACCTGCCACCCGACCACGGACGCCGCTCTCGCCCGCCGGCACCTCGCCGGTCTGGTTCTCGGCACGGCCGTCGTGACCGCGTCCGGCGCGGTGCTCGCCGCGACCGGCCCCGGCTGGTGGGGGCGGCTGCTGGCGGCCGCCGTGTGCGTCGTGCTCCTGCTGCGCGCCCGGGGCTTCGCCGAACCACTGCCCGCCCGCGCCCTGCAGGTGGCGGGGCTCCTCGGCGGAGCGGCCGCGACGCTGGCGGGGACCCTCGCCGCCCCGGCACCACTGCGGCTCCTGGCCGCGGCCACGGTCCTCGGCGCCGTGCTCACGGTGCTCGGGCCGCAGAGCCGTCCGCGCCGCTGCGGGCCGGTGGGCCGGCGCACCCTCGACCTCGCCGAACTCGTCCTGACCGCCCTGTGCGTCCCGCTCGCGGTGGCCGCGCTCGACCTGTTCGCGCTGGTCCGCGGATGGTGAGCGCGCTCGTCCCCGTCACGGCGCTGCTGATCGCGCTGGCGCCCGGGCCGGAGGGCGGGCTGAGCCAGGTGACCGAGTGCGTCGACGCGGGCGGCACCGGGCGGGGCGGCGGGCTACCGCTCGCCGGGGTGCACGCGCTGGCGGACGGCACCGGCGTCCGGGTCGCGGTGATCGACACCGGTGTCTCGCCGCACCCGCGCCTGCCGCGGCTCACCGGCGGCGGCGACTACCTGACCGGCGGCGACGGCCTCACCGACTGCGACGGCCACGGCACCGCGGTGGCCGGGCTGCTCGCCGCGGCGCCGGGCCCGGACGACGACGTCGTCGGCGTCGCGCCCGGGGTCGAGGTCGTCGCGATCCGGCAGGCCAGCCCGTCGTTCACGGTGACGACGGCGGACGGGGGCAGGCGGCCCGCGGGCGACACCGCGTCGCTGGCGGGAGCGGTGCTGCGTGCGGTCGGTCTCGGCGCCTCGGTCGTGACGATCAGCGAGGCGGTCTGCCTCGACGCCGCCCGCGCCGAGGTCGTCGGGCGGCCGCTGCGAGCCGCCCTGCAGGCGGCGCGGCTCGCGGACGTGCTGGTGGTCGCGGCCGCCGGCAACGTCGGCTCCGGAGGCTGCACCGGCGCCCCGGGCGAGGTGCCGCTCCCCGCCGCCGCGGGCTATCCCGGCGGCCCGGGGGTGCTCGACGACGGTGTGCTCGCCGTGGCCGCCACCACCGCCGACGACACCCCGGCCCCGTTCACCGTGCACGGCCCGTGGGTGGATCTCTCCGCCCGCGGGACCGGCCTGCGCTCGCTCGCCCCCGGAGCGGGACTGACCGGCCCGGACCTGCAGGGCACGAGCCTCGCGGTGCCGATCGTCGCCGGCGCGGCCGCAGTGGTCCGCCAGCGCTTCCCCGAGCTCGACGCGGCCGGCGTCGCCGAGCGCCTGGTCACCACGGCCCGGCGGGTCCCGGGCGGCCGCTCCGACGCGCTCGGCGCCGGCGCGGTCGACCCGCTCGCGGCCCTGACCGCGCTGAGCTCGCCCGATCCGCCGCGGCCCGCACCGGCCGTGGTCGCCGCCGGCCCGCCGTCGCCCCGGACCCCGGCATGGCTGCCGGTCGCCGCGGTCACCGCGCTGTGCGCCCTCGCGGCCGCCTCTCCCCTGCTGGCCCGCCGGCTGCGTCCCTGACCGCCCCGACCGACCCGGACCTACGGTGACCCGACCGCGCGGCGGGCGGCCGCGAGGTCGAGGCGGTCACCCTGCGGGAGGAGCCGCAGTGCGGCCTCGGGCGCGGCCGGGAGTGCGGGCGGCAGGCCGAGCGCGGCGGCGGTCCCGGCGTCCGCGACGCCGTGGACGACCCCGCTCGCCGACACCAGCCAGACCGTCCCGCCCCCGGTCGGCGACACCGCGCGCACCGGCCCGCCGCCGAGCAGCACGGCCGCGGCCGCGTCGCCGCCGGTGAGCGGCACCCGCACCCCCTCGGGAACCGCGGGGAGTTCCGCCGTCACGGTCACGCCGGCCCTGCCCCCGACCGTCGTCGCGCACAGGACACCTCCGTCCGACGACCACGCGGGCGTCCGCTCCGGCCACCCGGCGGTCGGCAGGGTGGGGAGCCGCGGGGCCTCGGCGACGACCGCCGGCGCGACCTCGCGCGGGCCGCGGCCGCCCTGTGCGCGCAGCACCTCGGCGAGGGTCGCCGGCACCTCCTGGATCGCGCCCGGCACGATCGCGAAGTGGGTGCGCTCGCCGTCGAGCCCGGTGGTCGTGAGGACGTCGCCGGGTCGGCCGGGCACACCGCGAGGGCCGGGCCCGTCGGGCAGGACCGGTGGTGCCAGCGCCGGTCCCTCCGGGATCGCGGACAGCGTCGGCGCGTCCACCCTCCTGGGCCTGACACCGGCGAGGCCGAGCCCCGCGGCCACCGCGGGATCGGTGCCCACCGCGTGCCGGACCCCGTCGAGCACCGCGAAGCGCTCGCCGCCGGGGGCCTCGACGAACAGTGCCGGCGCGGGTGCCGCGTCGGCCGCCACCGTCCCCACCAGCACCGTCGGACCGGGGAGGCCGCCGGGGCCGTCGGCCCGGTCCGGGCCGTCGCACACCGCCCACCGCTCGGGCACCGCGGGCCCGCCGAGCGCCACCCCCACGGCCCCGGGCACCACAGCCGGTGCCGTGCGTGCGGCACCGGCGAGATCCGCGTCCGGCACCATCCGCGGGTCGCCCGGCGGCAGCCCGAGGGCGGCCAGCACGAGTCGCCCGGCGACGGCGTCGGGCACCGGGACGAGCCGGTCCGGCGCGTGCGCCACCGCGTACACCGCCCCCGACGGCGTGCCCACCACCAGTGCCTGCCGGGCCCAGTCCGGCCGCGGCGCGAGCGCCGCCTGCACCGCCGCGGCCCCCAGCCCGATCAGGGCGAGGACGACACCGACGAACGTCGCCCGGCGCTGCGCGCGCAACTGCTCGTGCAGCGGTACCGGATCGGCCCGCACGAGCGCCGCCTCCAGGCGCCGCAGCCCGTAGCGGTGGGCGTCGGCCTGGTCGCGGGTCGCGGGCGGCAGGACCGGGAACGGCACGCCCGGACGCTAGCCCCGCGACCGGCCCGCCCGGGGCGGAACGGGAGAACTCGCGGCCCCGGAACTCGCGGCCCCGGAACCCCCGACTCGCGCCACCGGAACCCCCGACCCGCGGGAGCCCGGGGGACGGGGCGCGGCGCGGGCTACTCCGCCACCCCGATGTCCTCGTTCCACAGGTCGGGTCGGGCGGCGATGAACTCCTCCATGAGCCGGACGCAGCGCTCGTCGTCGAGCAGGGTCACCCGGACCCCGTGCCCGGCGAGCCAGTCGTGGCCGCCGGTGAAGGTCCGGCTCTCGCCGATGACCACCGCGCCGATGCCGAACTGGCGGATCAGTCCGCTGCAGTACCAGCACGGCGAGAGGGTGGTCACCATGGTGGTGCGCCGGTAGTCCCGCTGCCGGCCGGCGGCGCGGAAGGCGGCCGTCTCACCGTGCACCGAGGGGTCGTCGTCCTGCACCCGGCGGTTGTGCCCGCGGCCGAGCACCTCGCCGCCGGGGCCGAGCAGCGCCGCGCCGATCGGGATGCCGCCCGACGCCAGCCCGGCCCGGGCCTCCTCGAGGGCGATCTCCAGGGCGGCGACGGCATCGAGGGTCACGGCGTCAGCCTACGGACGTTCCCGGGCCCCGGCGATCGTGACGAGACCCCCCGTCCCGCTGATTAGGGTGGGGCACGTGGACACGCCCCCGGAGAACCCCGGCGCGTCCTCCGGCGACCCCCGCGGCGCCGCCCCCGGCCCGGTCGACGGCACCCTCGGCGCCGCGATCGACAGCCCGGCCGACGACCTGGCGCTGCTGCGGCGCTACGAGCCCGTCCTGCGCTACTCGAACGGGGAGCTGTTCCTGCCGGTGGCGGTGGGCGACTACGTCCGGCGCTGCAGCCTCTGGGAGGAGCCGCAGGACGACCGGAAGCGCCCGGGTGAGCCGCTCGTCCCCGCCGGGGAGCTCACCCTCGAGGGCCTGGGCGAGGCGGGCCGCCGCTACCGCGAGCGGCGCCTGCACCTGCGCTTCGTGCAGGAGACCCTCGGTGCCCGCGAGGTCCGGCGGTGGCGCCGCACCGAGCGCCCGCGGTTGGACGGGATCGGCCGGTTCGCCGCGGTGGGCGTGATCGCCCGGCTGATCGACGTCGTGCTGCGGCTGTCCCTGCTGGTCCGGGGCAAGGTGCCCAACGGCCTCGTCGCGGCCGCCCACCAGCGCACCCGCGAGCTGACCGGCGCGACCTACTACGGACGTGTCGTCCGCACCGCGGGCTACACCGTGCTGCAGTACTGGTTCTTCTACGCCTTCAACGACTGGCGCTCCACCTTCCACGGCGTCAACGACCACGAGGCCGACTGGGAGACCGTCGCCGTCTACCTCGTGCCGGACGGCGCGGGTGGGCTCGCCCCCGCCTGGGTCGCCGCCTCCACCCACGACGACCACGGCGACGACCTGCGTCGCCGCTGGGACGACCCGCTGCTCGACCGGGACGGCACGCACCCGGTGCTCTACCCCGGCGCGGGATCGCACTCGCACGCCTTCGTCGCCGGGGACTACGTGGTCAACGTCGGCCTCCCGGCGCTGCGCGCGGTGCTGCGCACGATCCAACGGGTGCGGCGCTGGCTGATGCCCTTCGCGCCCGAGCCCGCGACCGGCGGCTTCGACGTCCCGTTCATCGACTACGCCCGCGGCGACGGCGTCCGGCTCGGCCCCGGCGGGCGCTCGTGGACCGCCGTGCCGGTCGACGACGGCACCGGCTGGATCCGCGACTTCCGCGGCCTGTGGGGGCTCGACACCCGCGACTCGTTCGGCGGGGAGCGCGCGCCCGCCGGGCCCCGCTACGAACGCGACGGGACGGTGCGTCGCTCGTGGGCGGACCCCCTCGGCTGGGCGGGCCTGGACAAGGTGGCCGCCACGGCCGAGGAGGAGGCCGCGGCGCTGCAGGAACGGATGAAGGTCCTGCAGGCCCGGATCGACGAGCTGGAGTCCGAGATCGAGACCGAACGGGTCGGCGTCCGCGGCCTGCACGCGGAGCTGCGGTTCCTCGCCGCCCACTCCGACGCCGCGCCCGGCCGTCCGGCCCACCTGGAGGAGCTGCGGCGGCGGGAGGACCACCTGGCGGGGCTGGTGGCCGAGCAGGTCCGGCTGCGGGAGGAGATCGACGTCCAGGCCGACCGGCTGGCCGGGCCGCGCCCGCCCGGCCCGCCCGACGCCCACCTGCGCCATCCGCACCTGCCCTCCGTGGTCCACGCCGACTTCCGGTCCCGGTTCCTGCGGGTGTGGGCGGCGCTGTCGATCCCGGTGCTGATCGGCGGCCTCGGCGCGCTGCTGTTCTGGCCGCACCTGTCGACGCTGCTGTGGTTCGCCGTCGGCCTCGTGCTGTTCGCCGTGGTGGAGGCGGTGGCCCGGCGCCGGTCCGTCGAGTTCGCGGCCAGCCTGGCAGGGCTCGCGATCACCGCGCTCGTGGTCACCGGAGGGGTGGTCGCGCTGCTCTCCGGCTGGAAGATCGTGCTGGCCGGATCGCTGGCCCTGGCGGCGCTGGTCCTGCTGGTGGTGAACGTCAGGGAGCTCCGCGGGCGCTAAGCCTCCCCACCGGGGCCCGCCGGCGCCCGGAGGTTCCGGGTGGCCTCGGCCCGCGCGGCGAGCTCGGCGTCGGCCGGGTAGTCGACGCCGACGAGGGTGAGCCCGTGGGCGGGGGCGACCGCGACGCCCTGCCGCTCCCCCAGGGTGAGCAGCGCGGCGGGCCAGTCGGTCCCCCGACGGCCGCGCCCGACGTCGAGCAACGCGCCGACGAGGCTGCGGACCATGGAGTGGCAGAAGGCGTCGGCCGACACCGCCGCCGAGACCACCCCGTCGTTCGCGCGGGTCCACGCGAACCGCTCGAGCGCGCGCACGGTCGTCGCGCCCTCGCGGCGCTTGCAGAACGCGGCGAAGTCGTGCTCGCCGAGCAGCCGCTCCGAAGCGGCGTTGACGGCGTCGAGGTCGATCGGGTGCGGCCACGACAGGGTGTCCCGGGCGCGCAGCGGCTCGGCCCCGAACGGGGCGGTCGCGACGCGGTAGACGTAGTGCCGGCGCAGGGCCGAGAACCGGGCGTCGAACGCGGCGGGCACGGGCGTGACGGCCCGGACCCGGACGTCCGGCGGCAGGAACCGGGCGAGGCGGCGGACCAGCCGCGCCGGGTCGACGTCCGCGGGCAGGTCGGCGTGCGCGACCTGGCCGGTGGCGTGCACCCCGGCGTCGGTGCGGCCGGCCACCGTCAGCCGGACCTCGGTGCGCAGGATGCGGGCCAGGGCGTCCGTGAGCACGCCGCACACCGTGCGGCGGGTCGGCTGCACGGCCCAGCCGGAGAAGTCGGTGCCGTCGTAGGTGACGTCGAGTCGAGTGCGCACCTGCGCCGGAGAGGGGGCGAGCCCGCCACCGGTGCCGGTGGCGGGCTCGCTCGGGTACTGCGCGGTCACGCGGGAAGATCCTGGTCAGGCCTTCTCGGTGCCCTTGTCGGCCGCGGCGTCGGCCTGCTCCTCGGCCTTCGCGGACTCCTCGGCGTCGGCGGCCGGGGCGGTCGCCGCCTCGGCCTCCTCGATGGCCTCGGTGTCGGTCGGCTGCGGCTGGCCCGCGGCGGCCACCGTCTCCTCGGAGACGGCCTCGTCCGAGGCGGGCGCCTCGGCCGGCTCCTCCGTGCGCGCCTCCTGGGAGGCGGCAGCGCGGCGGGCCCGGTTGGCCTCGTCGGTGACGGTCTTCTGCTGGATCAGCTCGATCACGGCCATGGGGGCGTTGTCGCCCTTGCGCGGCAGCGTCTTGGTGATCCGGGTGTAGCCACCGTTGCGGTCCGCGTAGAACGGCCCGATCTCCTCGATGAGGCGGTGGACCACGCCCTTGTCGCGGATGACCTTGAGGATCTCGCGGCGGTTGTGCAGGTCGCCCCGCTTGGCCTTGGTGATCAGCCGCTCGGCGTAGGGCCGCAGCCGGCGGGCCTTGGCCTCCGTCGTGGTGATCCGGCCGTGCTGGAACAGCGCGGTCGCCAGGTTGGCCAGGATCAGCCGCTGGTGAGCGGGCGAACCGCCGAGGCGGGGGCCCTTGGTGGGCTGAGGCATGGCTACAACTGCTCCGTTTCTGCGTAGTCCTGGCCGTCGTCGGAGAACGGGTCGGCGTCGTAGCCGCCGGTGTCGGTCCCGTAGTCCGAGGCAGCCGCAGACGGGTCGAACCCGGGCGGGCTGTCCTTGAGCGCGAGGCCGAGGCCGACGAGCTTCATCTTGACCTCGTCGATCGACTTCGCGCCGAAGTTGCGGATGTCCAGCAGGTCCGCCTCGCTGCGCCCGACGAGCTCACCCACGGTGTGGATGCCCTCGCGCTTGAGGCAGTTGTAGGAGCGGACGGTGAGGTCGAGCTCCTCGATCGGCATCGCGAAGGCCGCGATGGTGTCCGCCTCCTGCGGCGACGGACCGATCTCGATGCCCTCGGCGTCGACGTTGAGCTCGCGGGCGAGCCCGAACAGCTCGACGAGGGTCTTGCCCGCCGACGCCAGGGCGTCCCGCGGACCGATGCTCGGCTTGGTCTCGACGTCCAGCACGAGCTTGTCGAAGTCCGTGCGCTGCTCGACACGGGTGGCCTCGACCTTGTAGGTCACCTTGAGGACCGGCGAGTAGATCGAGTCGACCGGGATCCGGCCGATCTCGGCGCCGGTGGCCTTGTTCTGCATCGCCGGCACGTAGCCGCGGCCCCGCTCGACGACGAGCTCGACCTCGAGCCGGCCCTTGTCGTTGAGCGTGGCGATATGCAGGTCCGGGTTGTGCACGGTGACCCCGGCCGGCGGGACGATGTCCCCCGCGGTGACCGCGCCCGGGCCCTGCTTGCGCAGGTACATCGTCACCGGCTCGTCCTCCTCGGAGCTGACGACCAGCTCCTTGAGGTTGAGGATGATGTCGGTGACGTCCTCCTTCACCCCCGGGACGGTGGTGAACTCGTGCAGCACGCCGTCGATGCGGATGCTGGTCACGGCCGCCCCCGGGATGGAGGACAGCAGGGTGCGCCGGAGCGAGTTGCCCAGCGTGTAGCCGAAGCCCGGCTCGAGCGGCTCGATGACGAACCGCGACCGGGTCTCGGTGACCGAGTCCTCGGTCAGGGCGGGGCGCTGAGAGATCAGCACTGCATTCTCCTTCGTGTGCCGCGACAACCACTATTTGATGTCGCAGTGAGCCCCCCGCCCCACTGCAGGACGAGGGGACCGGCGCCGTGCCGGGTTCGGCACGGCCCCGGTGGAACAGCCTTACTTCGAGTAGAGCTCGACGATCAGCTGCTCGGTGACCTGCGTGTCGATCTGCGCCCGCTCCGGGAGCTGGTGCACCAGGATGCGCAGGGTCGACGGGACGACCTGCAGCCACGCCGGAACCGGGCGGTCGCCCTGGGTCTCCTTGGCGATGACGAACGGGTCGAGGCTCATGCTCTTCGGCTTGACGTCGATGATGTCGTACTGCGAGACGCGGAAGCTGGGGATGTTCACCTTCTGGCCGTTGACCAGGAAGTGCCCGTGGTTCACCAGCTGCCGGGCCATCCGCCGGGTGCGGGCCAGGCCCGCCCGGTAGACGACGTTGTCCAGCCGCGACTCGAGGATGCGGAGCAGCTCGTCACCGGTCTTGCCGGGACGACGGTGCGCCTCCTCGTAGTACGACCGGAACTGCTTCTCCAGCACGCCGTAGGCGAAGCGCGCCTTCTGCTTCTCCTGCATCTGCAGGAGGTACTCCGTCTCCTTGATCCGGATCCGGCCGTGCTGGCCGGGCGGGTAGGGACGGCGTTCGAACGCCTGGTCGCCGCCGACGAGGTCGACCTTCAGCCGGCGGGACTTGCGGGTCATGGGTCCGGTGTAACGAGCCATGTCCGGTTACTCCTCTCCCTTAGACCCGGCGCCGCTTGGGCGGGCGGCATCCGTTGTGCGGCTGGGGGGTCACGTCGGAGATGGTGCCGACCTCGAGGCCGGCGGCCTGGAGCGAGCGGATCGCGGTCTCGCGGCCCGACCCCGGGCCCTTCACGAAGACGTCGACCTTCTTCATGCCGTGCTCGGCCGCCTTGCGGGCGGCGTTCTCCGCGGCCATCTGCGCCGCGAACGGCGTGGACTTGCGCGAGCCCTTGAAGCCCACGTGCCCGGCGGAGGCCCACGCGATCACGGCACCCGTCGGGTCCGTGATGGACACGATCGTGTTGTTGAACGTGCTCTTGATGTGCGCGTGGCCGTGCGCGACGTTCTTCTTCTCCTTGCGGCGGACCTTCTTGGGCCCGGCCGCGCCACGGGTGCGGGGCGGCATTACTTCTTACCTGCCTTCTTCTTGCCGGCCACGGTCTTCTTCGGGCCCTTGCGGCTGCGCGCGTTGGTCTTGGTGCGCTGGCCGCGGACCGGCAGCCCGCGACGGTGCCGGATGCCCTGGTAGCAGCCGATCTCGATCTTCCGGCGGATGTCGGCCTGCACCTCACGGCGCAGGTCGCCCTCGACGCGGAAGCTGTTCTCGATGTACTCGCGCAGCTGGGCCAGCTGCTCGTCGGTCAGGTCCCGCGAGCGCAGGTCCGGACTGATGCCCGTGGCGGCCAGGATCTCGAGGGAACGCGAACGCCCGATCCCGTAGATGTAGGTCAGCGCGATCTCCATCCGCTTGTCGCGGGGGAGGTCGACACCTGAGAGTCGTGCCATGCGGCTGGTGTCTCCTTGTCGTACCGGGTACTCCCGACGGCCGTCCCCGAGGTGCGGGCCGGGCCTGCGAGCAGGTCCTCCGCCTCGTACCCGGGGCCCCGGCCCGGTGCCGGGGGTGTCACCGCACCTCGTGTGGTGCGGCAGGTCCGTCGGGTTCCTCTGTTCAGCTGTGCGATCGCGAGCGACCGCGACAAGCCGTGATCAGCCCTGGCGCTGCTTGTGGCGCAGGTTGTCGCAGATCACCATGACCCGCCCGTGTCGGCGGATCACCTTGCACTTGTCGCAGATCGGCTTGACGCTCGGCTTGACCTTCACGTCCGGTCCTTCTGCTGTCTGCCGGCGGCCGAAGCCTTCCGGCGGGGTTCCATTTCCTGCCCGTCCTCGCCGTGGGGACCACGGCTCGGTGGGTTCCGGGGGCGGAGCCCCCGGATGTTCACTTGTAGCGGTAGACGATGCGGCCGCGGGAGAGGTCGTAGGGAGAGAGCTCCACGACCACCCGGTCCTCGGGGAGGATCCGGATGTAGTGCTGCCGCATCTTCCCGCTGATGTGCGCGAGGACCCGGTGCCCGTTCTCCAGCTCCACGCGGAACATCGCGTTCGGCAGGGGTTCGACGACCCGGCCCTCGACCTCGATCGCCCCGTCCTTCTTGGCCATGTCCTCCGCGTTCCGTGACAGGTGACTGTGCTTCGGTCGTGCTGCTGCAGGTCGTGCTGTCCTGCAGGTCGTGCTGGGGTGGTGCGCACGTGCTGCGGACGCACCACGGGGCAGGGACGGGACCGAAGGGTGCGGGTGAGCACGACCGGAACCGACGCCACACGGCGCGCCGAGTGACCAGTGTACGTGTGCTTTACAGGGACCGGCACATGGGGTACACGCGCGGGGCCACCCGGTCCCCACGGTCCGCTCCACGCTCGCCGGCCCACGCCGCCGCGGCGGGAATCCGATTGACCGGCACCCTGGTCCAGGTGCTCCAGTATGCCGCGTGAGCACCGGCACGGCACCCCTCCCGCAGCACCGCCTCCCGCGGCCGCTGCGGCCCTTCCGGCACCGCGCCTACACGATGCTCGCGGTGTCGATGGCGGCGTCGCTGTTCGCCGGCGGCCTGTGGATCGTCGCACTCGTCTACCAGGTCATCGCCCTGGGGGGCGGGCCGTCGGACCTGTCGCTGGTGTCGGCCGCCGCGGCCACCGGCCTGCTGGCGAGCGTGCTGCTGGGCGGGGTGGCGGCCGACCGGGTCTCCCGGCGGCTGCTGCTGCGGCTGGTCGAGACGGTCCGGGTGGCCATGGCCGGTCTGGCGGCGACGCTGGCACTCGCCGGCCACCTGCAGCTCGGGCACCTGGCGGCCATCGCGTTCGCGGTCGGCGCGGCCGAGGCCTTCTTCTACCCGACGTACTCGGCGATCCTGCCGACCCTGCTGCCTCCCGACGAGCTGCTGGCCGCCAACGGACTCGAAGGCGTCCTGCGGCCGGTCGCCATGTACGCCGCGGGGCCCGCCCTCGCCGGCGGGCTGGTCGCCGCGTTCGGCCCCGGTGTCGCGCTGGGGGGCGCGGCGGCGGGGTACGCGCTGGCCCTGCTGCCGCTGCTCGCGATGCGCGTGCCGCCCGCGGCCGACGACGAGCGGGAGCGCACCTCGGTCCTCGCCGACCTGCGCGAGGGCTTCGGCTACCTCCTGCGCACCGGCTGGCTGTTCGCCACCCTGGCGTTCGCGGTCCTGCTGGTGCTGGTGGTGATCGGCCCGATCGAGGTGCTGCTGCCCTTCGCGGTCCGCGACCAGACTTCGAGCGGGCCGGGCGGGTACGCCCTGGTCCTGGCCGCGTTCGGGCTGGGCGGCGCGGCCGGGTCGCTGATCGCGTCGGCGGGGCGGATGCCGCGCCGGTACCTCACGGTCATGATCCTGCTGTGGGGCGTCGGCGGCGTCCCGCTCGCCGCGATCGGGTTCGCCGAGCGGCTGTGGGTCATGGGCGCGATCGTCGCCGTGGTCGGCGCGGCGCACGGCGGCGCGATGGTGATCTGGGGGACGCTGCTGCAGCGCCGCGTCCCGCCGCATCTGCTGGGGCGGGTCTCGAGCCTCGACTTCTTCGTGTCGCTCGCCCTGATGCCGGTCTCCACGGCGCTGGCCGGGCCCGTCGGCGAGACGATCGGCATCCCGCCGACCTTCGTGATCGCCGGCCTCGCCCCGGTGCCCCTGGCGGTCCTCGCACTCGTCCTCTGGCGCCTGCCGCGGGACGAGCTCGCCCACCCCCTCGACCCCACCCGGACCTGACGGCCGTGCGAACACGGGCCACCCGGTCGACTGCACGAACGGCACTCTCGTGCGGACCTACCGCACGAGAGTGCCGTCCGTGCGGCGACGTCAGAGTGCCTTGAGCTCCTCGGTGACCTCCATGACCGACTTCTTGGCGTCCCCGAAGAGCATCGAGGTGCGCTCGCCGTAGAACAACGGGTTGTCGATGCCGGCGAAGCCGCTGTTCATCGAGCGCTTGAGCACGATGACGGTACGCGACTCGTCGACGTTGAGGATCGGCATGCCGTGGATGGGCGAGCTGGGGTCGTTGCGCGCCGCCGGGTTGGTGACGTCGTTGGCCCCGATGACGAGCGTGACGTCCGTGCGGGCGAACTCGTCGTTGATCTCGTCCATCTCCTTGAGCGCGTCGTAGGCCACGTCGGCCTCGGCCAGCAGCACGTTCATGTGCCCCGGCATGCGCCCGGCGACCGGGTGGATGGCGTACTTGACCTCCACGCCCTTGGCCTCCAGCAGCTTGGCCATGTCCTTGACCGCGTGCTGGGCCTGCGCCACCGCCATCCCGTATCCGGGCACCACGATCACCTGCGACGCGTAGGCCATCTGGATCGCCGCGTCGGAGGCCGAGGTCGACTTCACGGTCCGCTCGACGCCGTCGTCCGACGCGGCCGCCGCCCCACCGCCGAACCCGCCCGCCACGATGGCCGGGATGGTCCGGTTCATGGCCACCGCCATCTGGTTGGTCAGGATCGAACCGGACGCACCGACGATCATGCCGGCGACGATCATCGCGGTGTTGTCCAGCGCGAGACCGGCGGCCGCGGCCGAGAGCCCCGTCAGGGCGTTGAGCAGGGAGATGACCACGGGCATGTCCGCGCCGCCGATGGGCAGCACCACCATCACGCCGAGCACCGCGGCCAGCACCAGCACCAGCACGATCCACAGCTCGCCCCCACCCCACAGGGCGCCGCCGAGCCCGGCGATCACCGCGCACACGATCGCGGCGAGCAGCAGCAGGGCGTTGACCGCCTGCTGCGCCCTGCCGAGCCCCATCGGCCGGCCCGGCAGGATCTCCTGCAGCTTGCCGAACGCGATCAGCGAGCCCCAGAACGACACCGACCCGATGACCGCGGCGAACAGCGTCGCGACGACCACGTAGGCCGCGGTGTCGACGAAGCCGCTCGTCTCCCGGAACTCCGACCAGGCGATCAGCGCGACCGCCCCGCCGCCGACGCCGTTGAACAGCGCCACCATCTGCGGCATCGCCGTCATCTTCACCTGCCGCGCCGACGGCACGCCCAGCGCGGCGCCCACCACGAGGCCCACCGCGATCAGCACCCAGTTGTGCTCCACCCGCAGCAGCGTCGCGACGACCGCGATCACCATGCCGACCGCGGCGATCTTGTTGCCGCGCACCGCCGTCTTCGGCCCGGTCAGGCCCATCAGGCCGTAGATGAACAGGGCGAAGGCCACGATGTAGAGGAGCGGGACGACGACGTCGAGCACGGGAGCGTTCACCGCTTCACCTGACCGTTGCCCGTGGCCTTCTCCTCGGCGCCGACCTTCTCGGCACTGATCTTCTCGGCACTGATCTTCTCGGCACTGATCTTCTCGGCACTGATCTTCTCGGCACTGATCTTCTCGGGGGGCTTCGCCTTGAACATGCCCAGCATCCGGTCGGTGACCAGGAAGCCGCCGACGACGTTGATCATGCCGAAGGCGATGGCGACGACCAGGATGACGGCGTCGAGCACCGACGGGTTCTCCAGCTCGCCGAGCACGATCAGCCCGCCGAGCAGCACGATGCCGTGGATCGCGTTCGTGCCCGACATCAGCGGCGTGTGCAGCGTGTTCGGCACCTTCGAGATGACCGCGAACCCGACGAACCCGGCCAGCACCAGGATCGCGAGGTTCGCCAGCAGGGACCCGCTCTGCATCAGGACTCCCCCTCCTCGTCCTCGTCGGCGTCGCGCGTGACGCAGGACTTGGCCAGTACCTCGTCCGACCAGTCCGGCGCGACCCGCCCCGCGTCGTCGAGCATGAGTTCCAGCAGGGCCGAGACGTTGCGGGCGTAGAGCTCCGACGCGTGCTCGGGCATCCCGGCGGGCAGGTTCAGCGGTGAGGCGACGGTGACGTCGTGGCGCACGACGATCTCGCCCGGCTCGGTCAGCTCGCAGTTGCCGCCGGTCTCCCCGGCCAGGTCGACGACGACGCTGCCGGGCTTCATCCCCTCCACCGCCTTCGCGGTGACGAGGGTCGGGGCCTTCCGCCCGGGCACGAGCGCCGTGGTGATCACGACGTCGAACCCGGTGATGGCCTCCTCGAGGCGCTTCTGCTGCTCGGCCCGCTCGTCGCCGGTCAGCTCGCGGGCGTAGCCGCCCTCGCCGGCCGCGTCGATCCCGAGGTCCAGCCACTGCGCGCCGAGCGAGCGCACCTGGTCGGCCACCTCCGGGCGGACGTCGTACCCCGTGGTGCGCGCGCCGAGGCGCTTCGCCGTGGCCAACGCCTGCAGCCCCGCCACCCCGACGCCCAGCACCAGCGCGGTCGCCGGCTTCACCGTGCCCGCCGCCGTGGTCAGCATCGGGAAGAAGCGGGTCGAGCGCTCCGCCGCCAGCAGTACCGCCTTGTACCCGGCCACGTTCGCCTGCGAGGACAGCGCGTCCATCGACTGCGCCCGCGAGATCCGTGGGATCGACTCCATCGCGAACGCCGTGACCCCGGCCTCGCGGAGCGCCCGGGTCGTCTCCGGAGCGGTCAGCGGGGCCAGGAAGCCGATCGTCGTGGAGCCGGACCGCAGCCGGCCGATCTCCTCCGCGGTCGGCGGCGCCACCTTCACCACCACGTCGCACGACCACGGGTCGCCGATCGTGGCGCCCGCCTCCACGTAGAGCTCGTCCGGGATCAGCGCGCCCGCACCGGAGCCCGGCTCCACGACCACCGACACGTTCCGCGACCGGAGGCGTTCCACGGCCTTGGGCACCAGCGCGACCCGACGCTCACCGGAGCCCGACTCGCGTGGCACGCCCACGGTCGCTCCCGGGGGCCGCGACTCTGCGGCATCAGCACTCATGCGCAGAACCTAGACCAGCGGGGCGCCGAAAGGTCCTCTCCGGATCGATCCGAGACCCTCCCCGACCGGGCGGTTCCCGGCCCGGTCGCGCCCGCGGCGACGGCCGACGGGAGGGGCCCCGGATCAGGCGGGGAGGGTGAGCACGCTGTGCCCGTCCTCGGTCACGGCGACGGTGTGCTCCCAGTGCACCGCCCGCCCGCCCTGCTCGGTGACGACGGTCCAGCCGTCCTCGAGCTCGCGGGTCTCGGGGTCGCCGGCGGTCAGCATCGGCTCGATGGCCAGGGCCATCCCGGGACGCAGCTTCGGCCCGTGCCCGGGTTCGCCGTGATTGGGGAGGAACGGGTCCATGTGCATCGCCGTGCCGATGCCGTGACCCCCGTACTCGGCGACGATCCCGTAGTCCGCCCGGTCGGCGACCGCGGCCGCTCGGCAGGCCTCCTGGATCGCGTACGAGATGTCGGTGAGCCGGGCACCGGGCCGCACGGCCTCGATCCCCGCCCACATCGCGCCCTCGCACGCCTTCGACAGCGCGAGGTCGGCCGCGGCCACCTCCCCGACGGCCAGGGTGACCGCGGAGTCGCCGTGCCAGCCGTCGAGGATCGCCCCGCAGTCCACGGAGACCAGGTCCCCGTCGGCCAGCACCTGGGCCGGCGACGGGATGCCGTGGACGATCTGCTCGTTCACCGAGGCGCAGATGCTCGCCGGGAACCCGTGGTAGCCCTTGAACGAGGGGACGGCGCCGGCGTCGCGGATGACCTGCTCCGCCAGCGCGTCCAGATCGGCCGTGGAGACCCCCGGCTCGGCGAGGTCGGCGACCGCCGCCAGGGCGGACGCCACGACGGCGCCCGCCGCCCGCATGGCCTCGATCTCGGCCGGGTCCTTGAGTTCGATGTCCCGCCCCCGCAGCCGTGCGATCGCGCCGCGCACGCCGCCCTTCCTGCCGGTCATGCGGGCCTCCTGTCGATCGCGTTCCCTACTTGCGTGCCTCGAGTGCGCCGGTCACCCGGTCGGTGATCTCGGCGACCTCGCCGACGGCGTCGACGCTGACCAACCTGTCCGCGTAGTACCGCAGCAGCGGCGCCGTCTCGTCCCGGTACACCTGCTGCCGGTTGCGGATGACCTCTTCGTTGTCGTCCGAACGGCCACGGCCGAGCAGCCGCTGCACGACGACCTCGTCGTCCACCTGGAACTCCACGACGGCGTCGAGCTCGACACCGTACTCCGCCAGGATCTGGGCCAGTGCGTCCGCCTGCGGCACCGTGCGCGGGAAGCCGTCGAGGATGAAGCCCTTCGCGGCATCGGGGTCCGCGAGCCGGTCCTTCACCATCGCCACCGTGACCGAGTCCGGCACGAGGTTTCCGGCATCCATGTACGACTTGGCCTCGAGACCGAGCGGCGTCTCGTCCTTGAGGTTCGCCCGGAACAGGTCTCCGGTGGAGATGTGCGGGACGTCCAGCTGCTGGGCCAGGCGCTCGGCCTGCGTCCCCTTACCCGCGCCCGGCGGACCGACAAGAACGAGTCGCACTTGGAACCCGACCTCCCTGCTTTCTTCTGCTGCCGCCGACTGCGGCGACGAACGGGCCGACCTCGACGGGACCGGCGGGCTCGCGGCCCGCTCGCCGAGGCGTCGATACTGCATCTTCGACGGCCCGTCGAACAAGGCCCTCTGCCCCGACTCTAACGCAGGAAACCTTCGTAGTTCCGCTGCATCAGCTGGCTCTCGATCTGCTTCACGGTGTCCAGCCCGACGCCGACCATGATCAGCACGGCGGTGCCGCCGAAGGGGAAGTTCTGGTTCTGCCCGCTGCCCGTGACGCCGAGGAAGAAGTTCGGCAGGACGGCGATGATGCCCAGGTACAGCGATCCCGGCAGCGTGATGCGGCTGAGCACGAAGTTGAGGTACTCCGCCGTCGGCCGGCCCGGCCTGATGCCCGGGATGAAGCCGCCGAACTTCTTCATCTCGTCGGCCCGTTCCTCCGGGTTGAAGGTGATGCCGACGTAGAAGTACGTGAAGAAGATGATGAGCGCGATGTACAGGGCGATGTGCAGCCAGTTGGACTGGTCGACCAGGTAGGTCTGGACGAACCGCTGGAAGGCGCCGCCCTCGTTGCCCAGCAGCCGCGAGACCAGGTCGGGCAGGTACAGCAGCGAGCTGCCGAAGATCACCGGGATGACGCCGGCCTGGTTCACCTTCAGCGGCAGGTAGGTCGACGTGCCGCCGTACATCCGGCGCCCGACCATGCGCTTGGCGTACTGCACCGGGATGCGGCGCTGGCCCTGCTCGACGAAGACGACGCTGACGATGATCGCCAGGCCGAACACGCAGACGCCCGCGAAGACCAGCGGGCCGGCGTTGTCGAGGATGTTCTTGCCCTCGGCGGGGATGCGGTGCGCGATCGAGGCGAAGATCAGCAACGACATGCCGTTGCCGATGCCCTTCTCCGTGACCTGCTCGCCCAGCCACATCACCACCGACGTGCCCGCCGTCATCACGATGACGATGATCGCCAACGAGAAGACGCTCGAGTCCGGGATGATCGGCCGGTCGCAGTTGCCCAGCAGCGCGCCGCGGTCGGCCAGCGCCACGATCCCCGTGGCCTGCAGGACCGCCAGCGCGATCGTGAGGTAGCGGGTGTACTGGGTGAGCTTGGCCTGCCCGGACTGGCCCTCCTTCTTCAGCACCTCGAACCGCGGGATGACCACGGTGAGCAGCTGGATGATGATCGACGCCGTGATGTACGGCATGATCCCGAGGGCCAGGATCGACAGCTGCAGGAGCGCGCCGCCGGAGAACAGGTTGATGAGCGAGTAGATGCCCGCGTTGTCGCTGCCCTCGACCTGCCGGATGCACTCCTGCACGTTCGGGTAGGACACGCCGGGCGACGGGATGTTGGCCCCGAGCCGGTAGACGGCCACGACCCCGAGCGTGAAGAGGATCTTCTTCCGGAGATCCGGGGTCGTGAGGGCCGCCCGGAAAGCGCTGAGCACCTCGGTGATCCTCCTACTGTGTCACCGTCCGGCCCGGCGGGCGGGCGGGCGGTGGGGCACCCGGTCCGACCGGGGCGCCGGATGGAGCAGGCAGGCCGTCCGGCCTGCGCGAAAGACGACTCTAACAGCGACGACGCCGCCCGCTCGGCCGCCCCTGCGGGGGCGGGCCGCTCGGACGGCGTCGCCGGGTGAAGCCCTGTCGAGGGACAGGTCAGAGCTCGGTGGCGGTGCCACCCGCGGCCGCGATCTTCTCCTTGGCGGAGCCGGAGAAGGCGTGGGCGCTGACGGTGAGGCCGACACCGTCGAGGTCCCCGTTGCCGAGGACCTTGACCGGCTGGCCCTTGCGGACCGCGCCGGCGGCGACGAGCTCGGCCGGGCCGATCTCGCCGCCCTGCGGGAACAGGGCCGCCAGGTCGCCGACGTTCACGACCTGGTACTCGGTCCGGAACCGGTTCTTGAAGCCCTTGAGCTTGGGCAGCCGCATGTGCAGCGGCATCTGCCCGCCCTCGAAGGCCGGGGACACGGTCTTCCGGGCCTTGGTGCCCTTGGTACCGCGACCGGCGGTCTTGCCCTTGCTGCCCTCACCGCGACCGACCCGGGTCTTGGCGGTTTTGGCGCCGGGCGCCGGCCGCAGGTGGTGAACCTTGATCGTCTCGCTCATCAGGACACCTCCTCCACGGTCACGAGGTGACGCACGGTGTTGACGAGCCCGCGGACCTGCTGCGTGTCCGGCCAGTCCTGGGACTGGCGGATCTTGCGCAGGCCGAGGGCCTTCAGCGACTCACGCTGGTTCGCCTTGCCGCCGATGGCGGAGCGGACCTGCGTGATCCTCAGCTTCTTCTCGGCCATCCGTCTCACACCCTCGCAGCCTGGGCGGCCTCGGCGCGGGCGCGCAGCATGGACGCGGGGGCGACGTCCTCGAGGGGCAGACCGCGACGGGCCGCCACCTCCTCGGGCCGCTGGATCTGCTTCAGCGCGTCGACCGTGGCGTGCACGATGTTGATCGCGTTGTCGCTGCCCAGCGACTTCGACAGGACGTCGTGGATGCCGGCGCACTCCAGGACGGCGCGCACCGGACCACCGGCGATGACACCGGTACCGGGGCTGGCCGGGCGGAGCAGGACGACACCCGCGGCCGCCTCGCCCTGGACCCGGTGCACGATCGTGCCGCCGATGCGGGGGACGCGGAAGAAGTTCTTCTTCGCCTCCTCGACACCCTTGGCGATCGCGGCCGGCACCTCCTTGGCCTTGCCGTAGCCCACGCCGACCAGGCCGTCGCCGTCGCCGACGATCATGAGGGCGGTGAAGCTGAAGCGACGACCACCCTTCACGACCTTGGCCACCCGGTTGATCGTGACCAGTCGCTCGATGTACGGGGTCTTGTCCTGGGCCGCCCCGCCACGGCCACCGTCGCGGCGGTCCCGGCGGTCGTTACCGCCCGGGCCACCGCCTTCGCGCCGCGTACGTCCCGGCATCAGACGGTCCCTTCCATCATGTTGGTGTTCATCAGAACTTCAGGCCTCCCTCGCGGGCGGCGTCGGCCAGCGCCGCGATCCGGCCGTGGTAGCCGAAGCCACCGTGGTCGAACACGACGGCCTCGACACCGGCGGCCTTGGCCCGGTCGGCGATGAGCTCGCCGACCTTGGCGGCCTTGGCCTTCTTGTCGCCCTCCGTCGCACGCACGTCGGTCTCGAGCGTCGAGGCCGCGGCCAGCGTGTGGCCCGCGACGTCGTCGATCAGCTGCACGTGAATGTGCCGGGACGAGCGCTTGACGGACAGCCGCGGACGCGCCGGCGTCCCGCTGATCTTCTTGCGCAGCCGGGCGTGCCGGCGGGCCAGGCCCCTGCGGCGGGTGGCGGACACCCGCGACGCGGCGCGCTTCTTGGCGTTCGCAGAGATGGTCTCGGCCATGGCTTACTTACCCGTCTTCCCGACCTTGCGGCGGACGTTCTCGCCGGCGTACCGCACGCCCTTGCCCTTGTAGGGCTCCGGCTTGCGGATCTTGCGGATGTTCGCCGCGGTCTCGCCCACCAGCTGCTTGTCGATCCCGGAGACCGAGAAGCGGGTCGGCGTCTCGACGGCGAAGGTGATGCCCTCCGGCGGCGTGACGACGACGGGGTGGCTGAACCCGAGGGCGAACTCCAGGTTCGAGCCCTTGAGCTGGACGCGGTACCCGACGCCGACGATCTCGAGCTTCTTCTCGTAACCCTTGGTCACGCCCTCGACGAGGTTGTTGACCAGGGTGCGCGACAGGCCGTGGTAGGCCTTGGTCTTCCGCTCGTCGTCCGGTCGCCGGACCAGGACCGTGCCGTCGTCGCCGCGCTCGACCGTGATCGGCGCGATGACGGTGTGCGACAGAGTGCCCTTCGGGCCCTTGACGGTGACCGTGCGGCCCTCGATGGTCACGTCGACGCCGGACGGAACGGTGATCGGCAGCTTCCCGATGCGGGACATCGCTCTACTCCCTTCTCACCAGACGTAGGCGAGGACTTCCCCGCCCACGCCGCTCCGGTAGGCCTGCTTGTCCGTGAGGAGGCCCTGGCTGGTCGAGATGACCGCGACACCCAGGCCGCCGAGGACGCGCGGCAGATTGGTCGACTTGGCGTACACGCGCAGGCCCGGCTTCGAGACCCGACGCAGGCCGGCGATGCTGCGCTCGCGGTTGCGCCCGTACTTGAGCTCGATCACCAGGGACTTGCCGACCTCGGCGTCCTCGGTGTGGTGGCTCGCGATGTAGCCCTCCTTCTGCAGGATCTCCGCAATGGCGACCTTCAGCTTGGAGTGCGGCATCACGACCCGGTCGTGATAGGCCGAGTTCGCGTTCCGCAGACGCGTGAGCATGTCTGCGATCGGATCGGTCATCGTCATGTTCGTGTCTCTTTCCCGCCGTGGTTCCCCTCCGTGGCCGGAGGGGCCTGCGGCGACTCATGCCACTGAGTGGCCTGTGCGCCACCGCGTGCGTGGCCGGTGATGCCTCGGCACCACCGGCCACGCACCGGCCGGCGGAGCTGTGTTACCAGCTGCTCTTGTTGACGCCCGGCAGCTCGCCGGCGTGTGCCATCTCGCGGACGCACACGCGGCACAGGCCGAACTTGCGCAGGACCGCGCGCGGACGCCCGCACTTCTGGCAGCGGGTGTAGCCGCGGACCTTGAACTTGGGGGTCTTGGCCGCCTTGATGACCAGCGCCTTCTTCGCCATGTCTCAGTTCTCCTTGAAGGGGAAGCCGAGCTGGCGCAGGAGCGCCCGGCCTTCCTCGTCCGTGGTCGCCGTGGTCACGACGGTGATGTCCATGCCACGCGGCCGGTCGATCGAGTCCGGGTCGATCTCGTGGAACATGGACTGCTCCGTGAGACCGAACGTGTAGTTGCCCCGCCCGTCGAACTGGTTGGGCGAGAGGCCGCGGAAGTCACGGATACGCGGCAGCGCGATCGTCAGCAGCCGGTCCAGGAACTCCCACATCCGGTCGTTGCGCAGGGTGACCTTCGCGCCGATCGGCATGCCCTCGCGCAGCTTGAACTGCGCGATGGACTTGGTGGCCCGGCGGACCTGCGGCTTCTGGCCGGTGATGGTGGCCAGGTCGCGGACCGCGCCGTCGATCAGCTTCGAGTCACGGGCGGCGTCGCCGACACCCATGTTCACGACGACCTTCACGACGCCGGGGATCTGCATGACGTTCCCGTAGGAGAACTGCTTCTGCAGCTCGCCCCGGATCTCGTCGACGTAGCGCTGCTTGAGCCGCGGCTTGACCTTCTCCGCAGTGGTCATCTCAGATCTCCTTCCCGGACTTGCGGGAGATCCGGACGCGGCGGGTCTTGCCGTCCTCGCCCTCGACCAGCTTCTTGCCGACGCGGGTCGGCGTGCCGTCGGAGTCGACGACCATCACGTTCGAGACGTGGATGGGCGCCTCCTGGGTGACGATCCCGCCGGACTGCGCGCCCCGCTGGTTCTGGCTCACCCGCGTGTGCTTCTTGATCCGGTTCACGCCCTCGACGAGGACCCGGTCGCGGTCCGGGTAGGCCTGGATGACCTTGCCCTTCGCGCCCTTGTCCTTGCCGGCGATCACGAGAACCGTGTCGCCCTTCTTGACCTTCATGTTCTAGAGCACCTCCGGAGCGAGGGAGATGATCTTCATGAACCGGCGGTCGCGGAGCTCGCGCCCCACCGGGCCGAAGATGCGGGTCCCCCGCGGCTCGCCGTTGTCCTTGATCAGGACGGCGGCGTTCTCGTCGAACCGGATGTAGCTGCCGTCCGGGCGACGCTTCTCCTTGACCGTGCGCACGACGACCGCCTTGACGACGTCACCGCGCTTCACCCCGGCCGCGGGGATCGCGTCCTTCACGGTGGCGACGATCGTGTCGCCGATCCCCGCGTAGCGCCGCGCCGAACCGCCCAGCACCCGGATGCACAGGATCTCCTTGGCACCGGTGTTGTCGGCGACGCGCAGCCGCGACTCCTGCTGGATCACTTCGCCTTCTCCAGGATCTCGACCAGCCGCCACCGCTTGGTGGCGGACAGCGGCCGGGTCTCCATCAGCCGGACACGGTCGCCGACGCCGGCCGTGTTGGCCTCGTCGTGCGCCTTGACCTTGCTGGTCCGCCGGATGACCTTGCCGTACAGCGGGTGCTTCACGCGGTCCTCGAGGGACACCACGATCGTCTTGTCCATCTTGTCGGACACGACCAGGCCCTCGCGGACCTTCCGCTCCCCGCGCGTCTGCTCCGTCGCCGGCGGCGTGTTCACTGCCTCGCTCATGCCGCGCCCTCGTTGTCGTCGCTCGGGGCGGCCGAGAGGCCCAGCTCGCGCTCGCGCATGACCGTGTAGATCCGCGCGATGTCGTGCCGGACGGTACGCAGCCGCCGGTTGTTGTCCAGCTGCCCGGTCGCCATCTGGAAGCGGAGGTTGAACAGCTCCTCCTTGGCCTCCTTGACCCGCAGCACGAGCTCCTCGTCGCTCAGCTCGCGCAGCTCGGCAGCAGTGGTGGCCGCCATCAGATGTCACCACCCTCACGGGTCACGATCCGGCACTTCATCGGCAGCTTGTGGATGGCCCGGCGCAGGGCCTCACGCGCGGTGGCCTCGTTCGGGTAGCTCATCTCGAAGAGCACCCGGCCGGGCTTCACGTTGGTCACCCACTTCTCCGGGGAGCCCTTACCGGAACCCATGCGGGTCTCGGCGGGCTTCTTGGTCAGCGGGCGGTCCGGGAAGACGTTGATCCACACCTTGCCGCCACGGCGGATGTGCCGGTTGATCGCGATACGCGCCGACTCGATCTGCCGGTTGGTGACGTAGGCGGGCTCCAGCGCCTGGATCCCGAAGTCACCGAACGTGACCCGCGTGCCACCGGTCGACATGCCCGTCCGGTGCGGACGGTGCTGCTTGCGGTGCTTCACCTTGCGGGGGATCAGCATGACTCAGGCCTCCCCACCGGTCTGCTGGTTCGACGACTGCGCGGCCTGGTCGGCCTCGATCGTCGCGACCCCACCCTCGTTGCCGGGAGCATCGGCGCGGGCGGCGGCGCGCCCGGCGTCCGTGCTCGTCGCGGTCGTGCCCGAGGCGCCGGAACGACGACGGGCCGGCCGCTCACGGCGCGGGCCGCGGCCCGGCGCCTCGGCGGCGGGAGCGTTCTCCCGGCGGCCGCCGACGACGTCGCCCTTGTAGATCCAGACCTTCACGCCGATGCGGCCGAAGGTGGTCCGGGCCTCGAACAGGCCGTAGTCGATGTCCGCGCGCAGCGTGTGCAGCGGGACCCGACCCTCCCGGTAGAACTCGGAGCGTGACATCTCCGCGCCGCCGAGGCGGCCGGAGCACTGCACCCGGATGCCCTTCACCTGCGGCGAGCGCATGGCCGACTGGATGGCCTTGCGCATCGCGCGGCGGAAGGCCACGCGGTTGGACAGCTGCTCGGCGACGCCCTGCGCCACGAGCTGCGCGTCCGACTCGGAGTTCTTGACCTCGAGGATGTTGAGCTGGACCTGCTTCTTGGTCAGCTTCTCGAGGTTGCCGCGGATGCGGTCGGCCTCGGCGCCACGGCGCCCGATGACGATGCCCGGGCGGGCGGTATGGATGTCCACCCGCACGCGGTCCCGGGTCCGCTCGATCTCGACCTTGGAGATGCCGGCCCGCTCCATGCCCTTGGAGAGCATGCGACGGATCTCGACGTCCTCCTTCACGTACTCCGCGTACTGCTTGTCGGCGTACCAGCGCGACTTCCAGTCCGTGGTGATGCCCAGGCGGAAGCCGTGCGGGTTGATCTTCTGCCCCATCAGCGGGCCCTCCCCTTCGCACCACGGGCCCGGCCGGCCTTCTGGGGCACCGACTCGACCTCGATGGTGATGTGGCTCGTCCGCTTGCGGATCCGGTACGCCCGCCCCTGGGCGCGCGGCCGGATGCGCTTGAGCGTCGGGCCCTCGTCGACCATGGCCGTGGCGACCACGAGGGTCTCCGGGTCCAGGTCGAGGTTGTTCTCGGCGTTGGCCGCGGCGCTCGCCACGACCTTGGCCACGGGCTCGGCGGCAGCCTGCGGCGAGTACCGCAGGATCGCGAGCGCCTCGCTCACCGGCAGGCCGCGGACCAGGTCCACGACCCGACGGCACTTGGTCGGCGACATGCGCACGAACCGGGCCTTCGCACGCGCACGAGCGGGCTCGAGCGCGGCGTCGGCGGTGCTGGCCGTGTCAGCCATGCGTTGCTCCACCTCTCCTTGCTGCTACTCGGTCCGCCTCAGCGCCTGCGCGCCTTGCGGTCGTCCTTGATATGACCCCGGAAGGTCCGCGTCGGGGCGAACTCCCCGAGCTTGTGACCCACCATCGAGTCCGAGACGAAGACCGGCACGTGCTTGCGGCCGTCGTGCACCGCGATCGTGTGGCCGATCATGTCCGGGATGATGGTGGACCGCCGGGACCAGGTCCGGATGACGGTCTTCTTGCCGGACTCGTTGAGGGCGTCCACCTTCTTGAGCAGGTGGTCGTCCACGAAGGGGCCCTTCTTCAGGCTGCGCGGCATCTCTTACCTCCCTGCTCAGCGCTTCTTGCCGGTACGGCGCCGGCGGACGATCAACTTGTCGGACGGCTTGGTGCGGCGGGTGCGGCCCTCGGGCTTGCCCGCGGGGTTGACCGGGTGGCGACCACCGGAGGTCTTGCCCTCACCACCACCGTGCGGGTGGTCGACCGGGTTCATGGCCACACCGCGGACGGTCGGGCGCTTGCCCTTCCACCGCATCCGGCCGGCCTTGCCCCAGTTGATGTTGGAGTGCTCGGCATTGCCCACCTCGCCGACGGTGGCGCGGCAGCGCACGTCGACGTTGCGGATCTCGCCGGACGGCATGCGCAGCTGCGCGTACGGGCCGTCCTTCGCCACCAGCTGCACGCTCGAGCCGGCCGAGCGGGCGATCTTCGCGCCACCGCCGGGGCGGAGCTCGATCGCGTGCACCACGGTGCCGGTCGGGATGTTGCGCAGCGGCAGGTTGTTGCCGACCTTGATGTCGGCCTTCGGGCCTGCCTCGACCTTGTCGCCCTGCTTCAGCCGCGCCGGGGCGAGGATGTAGCGCTTCTCGCCGTCGGCGTAGTGCAGCAGCGCGATGCGCGACGTCCGGTTGGGGTCGTACTCGATGTGCGCGACCTTGGCCGGGACGCCGTCCTTGTCGTTCCGCCGGAAGTCGATCAGGCGGTACGCACGCTTGTGTCCGCCGCCCTGGTGGCGGGTGGTGACCTTGCCGTGCGCGTTGCGGCCGCCCTTGCCGTGCAGCGGGCGGATCAGCGACTTCTCCGGCGTGGACCGGGTGATCTCCGCGAAGTCGGAGACGCTGGAGCCGCGGCGGCCGGGAGTCGTCGGCTTGTACTTACGGATACCCATGGGTCAGCTCGCTCCCTCAGCTCGCCCGGGCGCCGAAGACGTCGATGTCCTTGCTCTCGGCCGAGAGCGTGACGATCGCGCGCTTCGTGTCCTTGCGCTTGCCGTAGCCGGTGCGGGTGCGCTTGCGCTTCCCGGGGCGGTTCAGCGTGTTGACACTGACGACCTTCACCCCGAACACCTGCTCCACGGCGATCTTGATCTGGGTCTTGTTCGCGTCCGGGTGGACCAGGAAGGTGTACTGCTTCTCGTCGAGCAGCCCGTAGCTCTTCTCGGACACCACCGGCGCGAGCAGGATGTCGCGCGGGTCGGGGATCACTTCGCAGCCTCCTCGGCACGCTTCGTCTTGACGGCGATGGGGCCGGCGAGGAACGCGTCGAGCGAGGCCTGCGTGAACACGACCGCGTCGTTGACCAGCACGTCGTAGGTGTTCAGCTGGTCGGGCGCGATGAGGTGCACCTGCGGCAGGTTGCGCAGGCTCAGCAGGTTGACCGTGTCGTCCCGGTCGACCACCGCGAGCACGCGGGTGTCGGCGCCGGCGACGGCCTCGATGGCCTGGCGGGCGGACTTCGTCGAGGGGGCGTCCCCGTCGACGAGCCCGGAGACGACGTGGACGAGGCCCGCGCGGGCCCGGTCCGACAGCGCGCCACGCAGCGCGGCGGCCTTCATCTTCTTCGGGGTCCGCTGGGCGTAGTCGCGCGGCGTCGGGCCGTGGACCGTGCCGCCGCCGGCGAACTGCGGCGCGCGGGTCGAACCCTGGCGGGCGCGGCCGGTGCCCTTCTGGCGGTACGGCTTCTTGCCGCCGCCGCGGACCTCGCCGCGGGTCTTGGTGTCGTGCGTGCCCTGGCGGGCCGCGGCCTGCTGGGCCACGACGACCTGGTGCATCAGCGGGACGTTGGCGGTGACGTCGAAGACGTGGTCGGGCAGCTCGACGCTGCCGCCGCCCTTGCCCGTGGCGTCCTTCACCTCGACGGTGCTCACTTGGCACCACCCTTCGCGGCGCTCTTCACCACGACGAGGCCGCCGCGGGGACCGGGGACGGCGCCCTTGATCAGCAGCAGGCCGCGCTCGGCGTCGACGCGGTGGATCTTCAGGTTCTGCGTGGTCTGGCGGGCGACACCCATGCGGCCGGCCATGCGCAGGCCCTTGAACACGCGGCCCGGGGTGGCGCAGCCGCCGATCGAGCCCGGGGAGCGGTGCTTGCGCTGGGTACCGTGCGAGGCGCCCAGACCGCCGAAGCCGTGCCGCTTCATGACACCCGCGGTGCCCTTGCCCTTGGTGGTGCCGACGACGTCGACCACCGCGCCGGTCTCGAAGGCCTCGGCGGTGATCTCCTGGCCGAGCTCGTAGGTCCCGGCGTCGGTCGTGCGCAGCTCGACGGTGTAGCGGCGCGGGGTCACCCCGGCCTTGGCGAAGTGCCCGCTCTCCGGCTTGTTGACCTTGCGCGGGTCGATGGCACCGAAGGCGAGCTGGACTGCGGTGTACCCGTCCGTCTCCTGCGAGCGGATCTGGGTCACGACGTTCGGCCCGGCCTGGACCACGGTGACCGGAACCACGCGGTTGTTCTCGTCGAATACCTGGGTCATCCCGAGCTTGCGCCCCAGGATCCCGGTGATCTGCCTGTCGCTCATCGGTGCCCTACTGGATGTTGACGTCGACGCTGGCCGGCAGGTCGATGCGCATGAGCGCGTCGACCGTCTTCGGCGTCGGGTCGAGGATGTCGATCAGCCGCTTGTGCGTGCGCATCTCGAAGTGCTCGCGCGAGTCCTTGTACTTGTGCGGCGAGCGGATGACGCAGTACACGTTCTTCTCGGTCGGCAGCGGCACAGGACCGACGACACGGGCACCGGTGCGCGTCACCGTCTCCACGATCTTGCGAGCAGACGCGTCGATTGCCTCGTGGTCGTAGGCCTTGAGCCTGATGCGGATCTTCTGTCCCGCCATGGTCGTGGGTCGTCCTCTTCTTCCTGCCGCTGCGTGAACGGTGTGTCTCCGGGTTGGCCACCCGAGAGGAGCCCCGACCAGTTCGACGTCGCACCACGGGCACCGACGCGCACGAGCCGCCCTCCGGGAGGGGGATGCGGTCTCGGGCATCCGATGCGGACCGGGCGTCCGCGCTCTGTTCAGGTCTCACCCTCTGGGCTCCGGTCCACGAGGTCGGGCGTGTCGCCCTACGCTTCGCACACCGGTCCCCGGGTCACCGCTCTCCCCCAGGGGGATCGCTTCAATCCGGGGTCGGCGCTGCGGGCGGACCCACTCCAGTTCCGGGGAACCGGCTTGGCGTGTGACCGCCCGTCGCGCGCAACCCGTCAAGGATGCCACACGGGGATGTGGGCCCCTCAACCGGGGTGCGGCCCGTGGATCCCCAGGTCTCCCCGGGGGTCCACGGGCCGCGGATGGGTCTTACTTGTTGATCTTGGTGACCTGGCCGGCGCCGACGGTCCGCCCACCCTCACGGATGGCGAACTGCAGGCCCTCCTCCATGGCGATCGGCTGGATCAGCTGGACGCTCATGGTGGTGTTGTCACCCGGCATGACCATCTCGGTGCCCTGCGGGAGGGTCACCACGCCGGTCACGTCCGTCGTCCGGAAGTAGAACTGCGGACGGTAGTTGTTGAAGAACGGCGTGTGCCGGCCGCCCTCGTCCTTGCCCAGGATGTAGACCTGGCCCTCGAACTCGGTGTGCGGGGTGATCGAGCCCGGCTTCACGACGACCTGGCCGCGCTCGACGTCCTCGCGCTTGATGCCGCGCAGCAGCAGACCGACGTTCTCACCCGCGCGACCCTCGTCGAGGATCTTGCGGAACATCTCGACACCGGTGACGGTGGTCTTGGTCGACTTCTCGCGGATGCCGACGATCTCGACCTCCTCGTTCACCTTGACGATGCCGCGCTCGATACGGCCGGTGACGACCGTGCCGCGACCGGTGATCGTGAAGACGTCCTCGACCGGCATGAGGAACGGCTTGTCGGTGTCGCGCTCCGGCTCCGGGATCGCCTCGTCGACGGCGTCCATGAGCTCGAGGAGCTTGGCGCCCCACTCGGCGTCGCCCTCGAGCGCCTTGAGCGCCGAGACGCGCACGATCGGCAGGTCGTCGCCCGGGTAGTCCTGCGACGACAGCAGCTCGCGGACCTCCATCTCGACGAGCTCGAGGATCTCCTCGTCGTCGACCATGTCGGCCTTGTTCAGCGCGACCACGATGTAGGGCACGCCGACCTGGCGGGCGAGCAGCACGTGCTCACGCGTCTGCGGCATCGGGCCGTCGGTCGCCGCGACCACCAGGATGGCGCCGTCCATCTGCGCCGCGCCGGTGATCATGTTCTTGATGTAGTCGGCGTGACCGGGGCAGTCCACGTGCGCGTAGTGCCGCTTCTCGGTCTGGTACTCGACGTGCGCGATGGAGATGGTGATACCACGCTGGCGCTCCTCGGGCGCCTTGTCGATGTTCTCGAACGCCGAGGCCTCGTTGAGGTCCGGGTACTTGTCGTGCAGAACCTTGGTGATGGCCGCCGTCAGCGTGGTCTTGCCGTGGTCGATGTGACCGATGGTGCCGATGTTGACGTGCGGCTTGGTCCGCTCGAACTTCGCCTTCGCCACTGCAGTGTCCTCCTGGACTTGTTCTTGTCTCCGCCGTGCTGACGGCAGGTCTTGGGGGTTCGAGGTGCGGGCCGCGAACAGGCCGGTGACCCTACCCGTCCGCGGACCGCGCCTCGCGAGGGGCCCGGTCTACTCGCCGGTCGCCTTCGCGATGATCTCCTTGGCGACGTTCGAGGGGACCTCGGCGTAGCTGTCGAACACCATCGTGTAGTTGGCCCGGCCCTGGGTCCGCGACCGCAGGTCGCCGACGTAGCCGAACATCTCCGAGAGCGGGACCAGCGCCTTGACGACGCGGGCACCCGCCCGCTCCTCCATGGCCTGGATCTGGCCGCGGCGGGAGTTGAGGTCGCCGATCACGTCGCCCATGTAGTCCTCGGGCGTCGTGACCTCGACGGCCATCATGGGCTCGAGCAGCGCCGGGCTGGCCTGCCTCGCAGCCTCCTTGAGGGCCATCGAGCCGGCGACCTTGAACGCCATCTCGGACGAGTCGACCTCGTGGTACTGCCCGTCGAGCAGGGTCAGCTTGATCCCGGTCAGGGGGTAGCCCGCCAGCACGCCGTACTGCATGGCGTCCTGGGCGCCGGCGTCGACCGACGGGATGTACTCCCGCGGCACACGACCGCCGGTGACCTTGTTGTCGAACTCGTACAGCGCACCGTCGGCCGTGTTGAGCGGCTCGAGCTTGATGATGACCCGGGCGAACTGGCCCGACCCACCGGTCTGCTTCTTGTGCGTGTACTCGTACTTGTCGACGGTCTTGCGGATCGTCTCCCGGTAGGCCACCTGGGGCTTACCGATGTTGGCCTCGACCTTGAAGTCGCTCTTCATCCGGTTGACGAGCACCTCGAGGTGGAGCTCGCCCATGCCGGCGATGATCGTCTGCCCGGTCTCCTCGTCCAGCGAGACCTGGAAGGTCGGGTCCTCCTCGGCGAGCTTCTGGATCGCCGTGGAGAGCTTCTCCTGGTCCGCCTTGGTCTTCGGCTCGACCGCGACCTGGATGACCGGGTCCGGGAAGGTCATCGACTCGAGGATGATCGGCGCCTGCGGGTCGCAGAGCGTGTCACCCGTGGTCGTGTCCTTCAGACCGATGACGGCGTAGATGTGCCCCGCCATGGCCTCGTCGACCGGGTTCTCCTTGTTGGCGTGCATCTGGAAGAGCTTCCCGATGCGCTCCTTGCGGTCCTTGGTCGAGTTGACGACCTGCGAACCGGCGGCGACCCGGCCCGAGTACACCCGGACGTAGGTCAGCTTGCCGAAGAACGGGTGCGCGGCGATCTTGAAGGCGAGCGCGGAGAACGGCTCGTCCTTCGCGGGCTTGCGGCTGGCGGCGGTCTCCCCGTCCGGCAGCGTGCCCTCGACCGGCGGCACGTCGTAGGGCGACGGCAGGTAGTCGATCACGGCGTCGAGCATGGGCTGGACACCCTTGTTCTTGAACGCGGAGCCGCACAGCACGGGGTAGGCGGCGCGGGTGCGCACGATCTCCCGGATGCCGTGCTTGATCTGCTCGACCGTCAGCTCCTCGCCACCGAGGTAGAGCTCCATGAGCTCGTCGTCGGTCTCGGCGACGGCCTCGAGCAGGGCGGTGCGGTACTCGTCCGCCCTGTCCTTGAGGTCGGCCGGGATCTCCTCGACGGTGTAGTCCTCGCCCTTCTGGACCTCACCGCGCCAGGTCAGCGCGCGCATCTCGACCAGGTCGACGACACCGACGAAGTCGCTCTCCGCGCCGATCGGCAGCTGCAGCGGCAGGGGCGTGGCACCGAGCCGCTCACGGATCGTGCCGACGGTGAAGTAGAAGTCCGCGCCCAGCTTGTCCATCTTGTTGACGAAGCAGATGCGGGGGACGTCGTACTTGGTGGCCTGCCGCCAGACCTGCTCGGACTGCGGCTCGACCCCCTCCTTGCCGTCGAAGACGGCGACCGCGCCGTCGAGCACGCGCAGCGAGCGCTCCACCTCGACGGTGAAGTCGACGTGGCCGGGCGTGTCGATGATGTTGATCTGGTGGTCTTTCCAGAAGCAGGTCGTCGCGGCGGACGTGATCGTGATGCCGCGCTTCTGCTCCTCCTCCATCCAGTCCATCGTGGCCGCGCCGTCGTGGACCTCACCGATCTTGTAGTTGATCCCCGTGTAGTACAGGATCCGCTCGGTGGTGGTGGTCTTGCCGGCGTCGATGTGCGCCATGATGCCGATGTTGCGGACCTTGGTCAGGTCCGTCAGCACGTCCCGTGCCACGTTCAGCTCACTTCCCCTGAGAAAAGGTTGGCGCGGACGGTCGGCCCGTCACCAGCGGTAGTGGGCGAAGGCCTTGTTGGACTCCGCCATCTTGTGCATGTCCTCGCGCCGCTTCACGCTGGCGCCGAGGCCGTTGCTCGCGTCGAGCAGCTCGTTCATGAGGCGCTCGACCATGGTCTTCTCGCGGCGCTGCCCGGCGTAGCTCACCAGCCAGCGCAGGCCGAGGGTGGTCTGCCGGCTGGCGCGGACCTCGACCGGGACCTGGTAGGTCGCGCCACCGACACGGCGGCTGCGGACCTCGAGGGCCGGCTTGACGTTGTCCAGCGCGCGCTTGAGCGTGACGACCGGATCGGTGCCGGTCTTGTCGCGGGTGCCCTCGAGCGCGGCGTACACGATCCGCTCGGCGAGCGAGCGCTTGCCGTCCTTGAGCACCTTGTTGATCAGCTGGGTGACCAGCGGCGAGCTGTAGACCGGGTCGGAGACCAGCGGCCGCTTCGGAGCGGGGCCCTTGCGAGGCATCAGCTCTTCTCCTTCTTGGCGCCGTAGCGGCTGCGGGACTGCTTCCGGTTCTTCACACCCTGGGTGTCCAGCGAACCGCGGATGACCTTGTACCGGACGCCCGGAAGGTCCTTCACACGGCCGCCGCGGACGAGCACGATGCTGTGCTCCTGCAGGTTGTGGCCCTCGCCGGGGATGTAGGCCGTGACCTCGATGCCGCTGCTCAGCTTGACGCGAGCGACCTTCCGCAGTGCGGAGTTCGGCTTCTTCGGGGTCGTCGTGTAGACGCGCGTGCAGACCCCGCGGCGCTGGGGCGAGCCCTTGAGCGCGGCGGTCTTGGTCTTCGCGACCTTGTCCTCGCGGCCCTTGCGGACCAACTGCTGGATGGTGGGCATGAACCCTCTGCTTCTTCCCTACTCGTGATGCTCAGGTGTCTCGCCCGTGCGGCTGCCCGGGCGGGCGGTCGTGCGCCGCCCGATCGTGGTCACGGGCCGCTTCCACCCGGCCCGCCGGACCGCGAGGTCGGGCGTGTCGCGCCCTGCGCACCGGCCCCGGAGGGGGAACTCCGCGGAGGCGTCCAGGACGGACGAGGGCACGCGTGATCGCGCGCGAGTTCCAAGGGTACGCGGCCCGTCTGACGAGGGTCAAAACGGGTCCGCCCAGGGGGCGCCACGGGGCCCGCGGCGCTCCCGCCGGCCATCTCCGGGTCACTCTCGCGTCAGCTGGGAGGCTGCCTCAGCCCCGCCGGCGACGCAAGCAGGCTCACCCGCTCGTCGCAGATCGACTCGCGCTCGTCGCGCCCCGCCGACCTGCGGACGCCCCGGTCGCCGGGCTGGCCCGCGCGGGCCGCCGTTGCCCCCGGCGCCCCGGTCCGCAGGCCCGTACCCCGGCCCTACGGTTCGATCATGCGCCTCACACTGCCGTGCGCCGCCGTCCGGGCCGCCACCCGGTTGCTCGTGGCCCCCGCACTCTCGCCCCGGCTGCCGATCCCGGTCTCGCGGGCGCTGGTCGATCTCCAGGGCCGACTGCTCCCCGTACCCCGTGGCACCCGCTCCACCCCCTCGTCGCTCGGCGGCCGGCCCTCGGTCCGCGTGTCGGTCCCCGGCAGCCGCGACGACCGCCCCGTGCTCTTCCTGCACGGCGGCGGCTACGTGGTCGGCTCCCCCGCCTCGCACCGATCGCTCGGGGCGTGGCTGGCCGAGGCGGCCGGCGGGACCGTGCACCTGCTGGACTACCGGCTGGCGCCCGAGCACCCGTACCCCGCCGGGCTCGACGACGCCGAGCGCGCCTACCGGGCGCTCCTCGACGCGGGACACCCTGTCCAACGCATCGCCCTCGCCGGAGATTCCGCGGGCGGCGGGCTGGCCGTGGCGCTGCTCCTGCGCCTGCGCACCGTCGGGCTCCCGCTGCCCGGGAGCGTGGGGCTGATCTCGCCCTGGCTCGACCTCGACCTCGCCGATCCGGCGATCGCCCGCAACACCGGCCGGGACGCGATGCTCGGGCCGAGGCTCCTGCAGCAGGGGAAGCGGTCGTACCTGCGCGGCGGGGAGGCCGTCGACCCGGAGCTGCGGCCCCTGGAGGCCGACCTGTCCGGGCTGCCGCCGCTGCACGTCGTCGCCGGGGCGGACGAGGTCCTGGTGGGCGACGCCGACCGGCTCGTCGAGCGGGTCCGCGCCGCCGGCGGGCCGGTCACCTACGTCCGCGCCGAGGGCATGTGGCACGACCACGTCCTCGAGGCCGGCGTGCTCGGCCGGGCCCACGCCGACCTGCGCGCGCTCGGCGCGGTGCTGCGCCGCGACCAGGCGGACCGGCGGGTGCGGGTCGCGGTCGTCGGCGCCGGCTTCGGCGGGATCGGGATGGGCGTCGCGCTGGGCGAGGACGACCTGGCCGACGTCACGATCCTCGAGAAGGCGCCGCAGGTCGGCGGGGTGTGGCGGGACAACGTCTACCCGGGTGCGGCCTGCGATGTCCCGTCGAACCTGTACTCGTGCTCCTTCGCCCCGGGCGACTGGAGCCGGCGGTTCGCGCCGCAGCCGGACATCCTGCGCTACCTGCGGACCGTCGCGGCCGACCACGACCTGGGGCGGTCGATCCGGCTGGGCACCGAGGTCACGGACGCCACCTGGGACGAGGAGACCGCGGTCTGGCGGATCCGGACCGGCGATGCGGAGCTGGAGGCCGAGGCCCTGGTCGCGGCCTGCGGACAGCTGTCCCGCCCCGCGGTGCCCGACCTCGCCGGGATCGAGCGCTTCCGCGGCCCGGTGTTCCACTCCGCGCGCTGGGACCACTCGGTCGACCTGCGGGGCAAGCGCATCGCCGTCGTCGGGACGGGGGCGAGCGCGATCCAGTTCGTCCCCGCGCTCGCGCCCGACGCCGCGCGGGTCACGGTCTTCCAGCGCTCGGCGCCCTACGTGATCCCCAAGCTGGACCGTCCGTACGGGCCGCGCGCCTTCTCCCTGCGCTTCCGGGCCTGGCACCGCGCCGCACGGGCGTTCTGGACCGGGTTCTTCGAGTTCGGCGCACTGGGCTTCACCGCGATCCGGCCGTTCGCCTCGGTCTTCGGCCTCCTGCACCGCGCGCAGCTGCGGCTCCAGGTCGCCGACGCCGGGCTGCGGGAGCGGATCGCGCCGGATCACCCCGTCGGCTGCAAGCGGGTGCTGATCTCCTCCGACTGGTTCCGCGCGCTCGCCCGGCCGGACGTCGACCTCGTCACCGAGAAGATCTCCGAGGTCACGGAGGAGGGCGTGGTCGCCGCCGACGGCACGCCGTACCCCGCCGACGTCATCATCTTCGGCACGGGCTTCCGCACCCAGGACTTCCTGGCGCCGATGCGGGTGGTGGGACGGGAGGGCCGCGAGCTGTCCGAGGAGTGGCGCGAGGGGGCGCGGGCGCACCTGGGCATCACCGTGCCCGGTTTCCCCAACCTCTTCCTGCTCTACGGGCCCAACACCAACGTCGGCTCGGGCTCGATCGTGCACATGCTCGAGTGCCAGATCCGCTACGCCCGGGAGGGCATCCGCCGGCTCGCGGCGGGCACGCGCTCGCTGGAGGTGCGGCCCGACGCCGCCACCGCCTACGACACGGAGATGCAGGCCCGGCTCACCGACAGCGTGTGGACGGAGTGCGCGAGCTGGTACCGCACGGACTCGGGGCGGATCACCACCAACTGGCCCGGCACGATGCGGGAGTATCACCGCCGCACCTCCGCCCTCGACGAGGCCGAGTACGTCACGACCTGAATCCGTCGACGCGACGGACCATGATCGCCGGATGCGGAGCGCATTCCGCGCTGAGCGCGGGTTCTGCTCCAGACCCGGCGATCATCGGAGCCACGCTGTCCTGCGAGCCCCCCGTCGCGGCACAGCCGGCATCGGCCCCGAGAACGGCGACGGGGCCGGCGCCCGAAGGCGTCGGCCCCGTCGTGACCCCGGAGGCGACTAGCGGTAGTCGCGCCCGAAGTCGTAGTCGTCCAGCGGGACCGCGGCACCGGTGCCCGTGCCGAACACGTCGGGGCTGTAGTAGCCGTCGTCGTAGCTCGGCAGCGCGTAGGCGGCCGCGCGGGCCTCCTCCGTGGGCTGCACCTGGATGTTGCGGTACCGGCTGATCCCCGTACCGGCCGGGATCAGCTTGCCGATGATCACGTTCTCCTTCAGCCCGACGAGCTTGTCGCGCTTCCCGTTGATCGCGGCATCGGTGAGGATCCGGGTGGTCTCCTGGAACGAGGCCGCGGACAGCCACGACTCCGTCGCCAGCGAGGCCTTCGTGATCCCCATGAGCACCGGGCGACCGGAGGCCGGCTCGTTGCCCTCGGCGACCACGCGCCGGTTCTCCGACTCGAACTCGCCCCGCTCGGCGAGCGCGCCGGGCAGGAACTCGGTGGCCCCCGAGTCGATGATCGTGACCCGGCGGAGCATCTGCCGGACGATCACCTCGATGTGCTTGTCGTGGATGTCCACGCTCTGCGTGCGGTACACCTTCTGCACCTCACGCACCAGGTGCAGCTGCACCTCGCGCGGGCCCATGACGCGCAGCACCTCGTGCGGGTCCGCCGTGCCCTCCAGGAGCAGCTGGCCGACCTCGACGTGGTCGCCGTCGCGGAGCGGACGCTCCTCGCCGTCGACGACGGTCATGGCCAGCCACTGCCGCTTCGACAGCTTCTCGTACACGATCTCCTCGGCCCCGTCGTCCGGGATGAGGGTGATCTTCCAGAAGCGGTCGCCGTCCTCGATGCGGATCCGGCCGTCGACGTCCGCGATCGGCGCCTTGCCGCGCGGGACACGGGCCTCGAAGAGCTCCGTGACACGCGGCAGACCGGTCGTGATGTCGTCGCCCGCGACGCCACCCTGGTGGAAGGTACGCATCGTCAGCTGCGTGCCGGGCTCACCGATGGACTGGGCCGCGACGATGCCGACCGCCTCGCCGACGTCGACCAGCTTGCCGGTCGCCATCGAGCGGCCGTAGCAGGTCGCGCAGATGCCGGTGGCCGACTCGCAGGTCAGAGCGCTGCGCACGCGGATCTGCCGGACGCCCGCCGCGACCAGCGCGTCGAGCGCCGGGTCACCGAGGTCGCCGCCCTTGGCCACGATCACGGTGCCGCCGGCGTCCGTGACCTCCTCCGCCGAGCTGCGCGCGTACACCGACGTGCGGATGTAGCGGTGCGGGATGAGGCGACCGTCGGCCGTCTCCTCCGTGACCGGCATGGTGACCGCCCGGGAGGTGCCGCAGTCGACCTCGCGCACGATGACGTCCTGCGAGACGTCGACCAGGCGCCGGGTCAGGTAACCCGAGTCGGCGGTTCGCAGCGCGGTGTCCGCCAGACCCTTGCGGGTGCCGTGCGTGGAGATGAAGTACTCCAGCACGGACAGGCCCTCACGGAAGTTCGCCTTGATCGGGCGGGGGATGTACTCACCCTTGGGGTTGGCGACCAGACCACGCATACCGGCCAGCTGCCGGACCTGCGTCATGTTGCCCGCCGCCCCGGACTTCACGATCGTCGGGATCGGGTTGTCCTCGGGGAAGTTGTCCTCCATGGCCTTGGCGACCTCTTCGGACGCCTGGGTCCAGATCTTGACCATCTCGTCGTTGCGCTCCTGGTGGGAGAGCGCACCGCGCTGGTACCGCTTGTTGACCTGGTCGGCCTTGGCCTCGTAGCCGTCGAGGATCTCCTGCTTGTTCGACGGGACCACGACGTCGTCGATCGCCAGCGTGACGCCGGACCGGGTGGCCCAGTAGAAGCCGGCGTCCTTGAGGCGGTCGAGCACCTGCGCGACCTCGGTCATCGAGTAGCGCTCGGCGAGGTCGTTGATGATCGCGGCCTGACGCTTCTTCGGCAGCGGCTCGTTGACGAACGGGTAGTCCGCCGGGAGCAGCTCGTTGAACATGACCCGGCCGAGGGTGGTCTCGGCGCGCCAGACCTCCCCCTCCTCGAGCTCGACGCCCGCGGTCGGGGCGACCCCGGGGAGCCGGATCTTGATCGGGGCCTGCAGGTGCAGCGTCTTGCGGTCGAAGGCCATGACGGCCTCGGCCTCGGAGCTGAACGACTGGCCCGCGCCCTGGGCGTCCGGGCGCTCGCGGGTCAGGTGGAACAGACCCGTGACCATGTCCAGCCGCGGCATGGCGAGCGGGCGGCCCGACGCCGGCGAGAGGATGTTGTTGCTCGAGAGCATCAGGACCCGGGCCTCGGCCTGGGCCTCGGCCGACAGCGGCAGGTGGACCGCCATCTGGTCACCGTCGAAGTCCGCGTTGAACGCCTCGCAGACCAGCGGGTGCAGCTGGATGGCCTTGCCCTCCACCAGCTGCGGCTCGAAGGCCTGGATGCCGAGGCGGTGCAGCGTCGGTGCGCGGTTGAGCAGCACGGGGTGCTCGGAGATGACCTCCTCGAGCACGTCCCACACCTGCGAGCGGCCACGCTCGACCATCCGCTTGGCGGACTTGATGTTCTGCGCGTGGTTCAGGTCGACCAGGCGCTTCATCACGAACGGCTTGAACAGCTCCAGCGCCATCTGCTTGGGCAGGCCGCACTGGTGCAGCTTCAGCTGCGGGCCGACGACGATGACCGATCGGCCGGAGTAGTCGACGCGCTTGCCGAGCAGGTTCTGGCGGAACCGGCCCTGCTTGCCCTTGAGCAGGTCGGACAGCGACTTGAGCGGGCGGTTGCCCGGGCCCGTGACCGGACGGCCGCGGCGGCCGTTGTCGAACAGCGCGTCGACGGCCTCCTGCAGCATCCGCTTCTCGTTGTTGACGATGATCTCGGGCGCGCCGAGGTCGATCAGTCGCTTGAGGCGGTTGTTCCGGTTGATGACCCGGCGGTACAGGTCGTTCAGGTCGCTCGTGGCGAAGCGGCCACCGTCGAGCTGCACCATCGGGCGCAGGTCCGGCGGGATGACCGGGACGCAGTCGAGGACCATGCCCATCGGCGAGTTGCCGGTGGACTGGAACGCGGCGACGACCTTGAGGCGCTTGAGGGCACGGAGCTTCTTCTGCCCCTTGCCGCTGCGGATGATCTCGCGCAGCTTCTCGGCCTCGGCCTCGATGTCGAAATTCTCCAGCAGCTTCTGGATCGCCTCGGCACCCATGGCGCCGGTGAAGTAGTCCCCGTACCGGTCGTAGAGCTCCCGGTAGAGGCCTTCGTCCGGGATCAGCTGCTGGGTGTCGAGCTTGGCGAAGGTCGTCCAGATCTCGTCCAGCCGGTCCAGCTCGCGCTGGGCGCGGTCGCGGAGCTGGCGCATCTCGCGCTCGCCACCCTCCTTGACCTTCCGCCGGACGTCGCTCTTGGCGCCCTCGGCCTCGAGCTCGGCCAGATCGGCCTCGAGCTTCTGGGCCCGGGCCTCCAGGTCCTGGTCGCGGCGCTGCTCGACCCGCTTGCGCTCCACGCTCATCTCGTTCTCGAGCGTGGACAGGTCCTGGTGGCGCAGCTCGGAGTTGACCGACGTGATCACGTAGGCGGCGAAGTAGATGATCTTCTCGAGATCCTTCGGCGCCAGGTCGAGCAGGTAGCCCAACCGGCTCGGCACACCCTTGAAGTACCAGATGTGCGTGACCGGGGCGGCCAGCTCGATGTGGCCCATGCGCTCACGCCGCACCTTGGCGCGGGTGACCTCCACACCGCAGCGCTCGCAGATGATGCCCTTGAACCGGACGCGCTTGTACTTGCCGCAGTAGCACTCCCAGTCCCGGGTCGGGCCGAAGATCTTCTCGCAGAAGAGGCCGTCCTTCTCGGGCTTGAGGGTGCGGTAGTTGATGGTCTCCGGCTTCTTGACCTCACCGTGCGACCACTGGCGGATGTCCTCGGCGGTGGCCAGGCCGATGCGCAGCTCGTCGAAGAAGTTGACGTCGAGCAAGAGGGTGTCCTTCTCTCGGAATTCGCGAGTCTCGGCTGGCGGGTCAGTTCACGACGTCGTCGACGGACATCGAGTCCGAGCCCGGACGGCTGGACAGGTTGATGCCCAGGTTCGCCGCCGCGCGCTCGAGGTCCTCGTCGTCCGCGTCGCGCATCTCGATCGCCGCCCCGTCGCTGGAGAGCACCTCGACGTTCAGGCACAGCGACTGGAGCTCCTTGAGGAGCACCTTGAACGACTCCGGGATGCCCGGCTCGGGGATGTTCTCCCCCTTGACGATGGCCTCGTAGACCTTGACCCGGCCCACCACGTCGTCGGACTTGATGGTGAGCAGCTCCTGCAGGGTGTAGGCCGCGCCGTACGCCTGCATCGCCCAGCACTCCATCTCGCCGAAGCGCTGGCCGCCGAACTGGGCCTTACCGCCGAGCGGCTGCTGGGTGATCATCGAGTACGGGCCGGTCGACCGCGCGTGGATCTTGTCGTCGACCAGGTGGGCCAGCTTCAGGATGTACATGTAGCCGACCGCCACCGGGAACGGGTACGGCTCGCCGGAACGCCCGTCGAACAGCTGCGCCTTGCCGTCCGGGCCCACCATGCGGTCGCCGTCGCGGTTGGGGCGCGTGGAGCCCAGCAGCCCGGTGATCTCGTGCTCCTTGGCGCCGTCGAACACGGGCACGGCCGTGTTCGTGTTCGGCGGCACGGAGTAGAGCTCCTCGGGCATCATGTTCGCCCAGTCCGGGTCGCCCTCGATCTCCCAGCCGGACTTGGCGATCCACCCGAGGTGGGTCTCCAGGACCTGGCCGATGTTCATCCGTCGCGGCACACCGTGGGTGTTCAGGATGATGTCGACCGGGGTGCCGTCCGGCAGGAACGGCATGTCCTCGGCCGGCAGGATCTTGCCGATGACACCCTTGTTGCCGTGCCGGCCGGCGAGCTTGTCGCCGTCCGAGATCTTGCGCTTCTGGGCCACGTAGACGCGGACCAGCTCGTTGACGCCGGGGGGCAGCTCGTCGTCGTCGTCCCGGGAGAAGACCCGGATGCCGATGACCTTGCCGTTCTCGCCGTGCGGCACCTTCAGCGAGGTGTCGCGGACCTCGCGCGCCTTCTCGCCGAAGATCGCGCGGAGCAGCCGCTCCTCGGGGGTCAGCTCGGTCTCGCCCTTCGGGGTGACCTTGCCGACCAGGATGTCGCCGGGCTGGACCTCGGCACCGATCCGGATGATGCCGCGCTCGTCGAGGTCGGCGAGGACCTCCTCGGAGACGTTCGGGATGTCCCGGGTGATCTCCTCGGCGCCGAGCTTGGTGTCCCGGGCGTCGATCTCGTGCTCCTCGATGTGGATCGAGGTGAGCACGTCGTCCTGCACGAGGCGCTGCGACAGGATGATCGCGTCCTCGTAGTTGTGGCCCTCCCACGGCATGATCGCCACGAGCAGGTTCTTGCCCAGCGCCATCTCGCCGTTCTCGGTGCACGGCCCGTCGGCGAGCACCTGGCCCACCTCGACCCGCCGGCCCTCGTCGACGATCGGCTTCTGGTTGTTGCAGGTGCCCTGGTTCGAGCGCCGGAACTTGTTCAGCCGGTACGTCTGGCGGGTGCCGTCGTCCGCCATCACGGTGATGTAGTCGGCGCAGAGCTCCTCGACCACGCCCGCCTTCTCGGTGACGACGACGTCGCCGGCGTCGACCGCGGCGCGCAGCTCCATGCCGGTGCCGACCAGCGGCGCCTCGGAGCGGAGCAGCGGCACGGACTGGCGCTGCATGTTCGCGCCCATCAGGGCGCGGTTCGCGTCGTCGTGCTCGAGGAACGGGATGAGCGCGGTCGCGACCGACACCATCTGCCGCGGCGAGACGTCGATGTACTCGACGCCGGTCGGCGGGATCAGGTCGACCTCGCCGCCCTTCCGCCGGACCAGGACGCGGTCCTCGGTGAAGGAGCCGTCGGAGTTCAGCGGCGCGTTCGCCTGCGCGATGACGAAGCGGTCCTCCTCGTCCGCGGTCAGGTAGTCGATCTGCTCCGTGACGACGCCGTCGACGACCTTGCGGTACGGCGTCTGGATGAAGCCGAACGGGTTGACCTGCGCGAACGTGGACAGCGAGCCGATCAGGCCGATGTTGGGACCCTCAGGGGTCTCGATCGGGCACATGCGGCCGTAGTGCGACGGGTGCACGTCGCGGACCTCGAAGCCCGCGCGCTCCCGGGACAGACCGCCCGGCCCCAGCGCGGACAGGCGCCGCTTGTGGGTCAGGCCGGCCAGCGGGTTGTGCTGGTCCATGAACTGCGACAGCTGCGAGGTGCCGAAGAACTCCTTGATCGCGGCCACGACGGGCCGGATGTTGATCAGGGTCTGCGGCGTGATGGCCTCGACGTCCTGCGTGGTCATCCGCTCGCGGACGACGCGCTCCATCCGGGACAGGCCGACGCGGACCTGGTTCTGGATGAGCTCGCCGACCGTGCGCAGGCGACGGTTGCCGAAGTGGTCGATGTCGTCCGTCTCGACCGGGATGGTCGTCTCGCCGGACGGGTCGGCCGCGGCCTTCATCGAGGTCTCGCCGGCGTGCAGGCGGACGAGGTACTCGATGGTGGTGGCGATGTCCTCCTCGGTCAGCGTGCCGACCTCGGTGGGGACGTCCAGGCCCAGCTTCTTGTTGACCTTGTAGCGACCGACCTTGGCCAGGTCGTAGCGCTTGTCCTTGAAGAACAGGTTCTCGAGCAGCGTCTGGGCGCTCTCGCGCGTCGGCGGCTCGCCCGGACGCAGCTTGCGGTAGATGTCGAGCAGCGCCTCGTCCTGGCCGGCGGTGTGGTCCTTCTCCAGGGTGGCGAGGATCGTCTCGGAGAAGCCGAAGCGCTCCTGGATCTGCTCGGTGGTCCAGCCCAGCGCCTTGAGCAGCACGGTGACCGGCTGGCGGCGCTTGCGGTCGATCCGGACGCCGACGGTGTCGCGCTTGTCGACGTCGAACTCCAGCCACGCGCCGCGGCTGGGGATGACCTTGACCGAGTAGACGTCCTTCTCGGTGGTCTTGTCGATGGCGTGGTCGAAGTACACGCCGGGCGACCGGACGAGCTGCGAGACGACGACGCGCTCGGTCCCGTTGATGATGAAGGTGCCCTTGTCGGTCATCACGGGGAAGTCGCCCATGAACACCGTCTGGCTCTTGATCTCGCCGGTGGTGTTGTTGGTGAACTCCGCGGTGACGAACAGCGGGGCGCCGTAGGTCATGTCCTTGTCCCGGCACTCCTCGACGGAGGCCTTGACCTCGTCGAAGCGCGGGTCCGAGAAGGACAGCGACATGGAGCCCGAGAAGTCCTCGATGGGAGAGATCTCCGTGAGGATCTCCTCGAGACCCCCGACCGGGTTCTCGTCCCCCGCGTCGATCCGGCGCTGGAACCACGCCTCGTCCCCGACCAGCCACTGGAAGGACTGGATCTGCAGGTCGAGGAGGTCCGGCACCTCGAGCGGCTCGGCGATCTTCGCGAACGAGACTCGGGTGGGTGCGCCAGGGAAGTTGGGGTTCGCCGAGACGACGCTCCCCGGGTTCGCAGTGGTCACGGTGGCGCGGGAGACAGCCAAGATGCGTCCTTCCGAGAACTACGCTCTCGTCTGGCGGGCACTGCCCCCGAGGCGCTACCGTTCGGCGTCACCGCACCGGTACCGGCCCGGAGATCTGGCGACGTGTCGGGTGTGGCTAGGGAGCTGAACTCGCCGTTCGTTGTCAGGGCGCCACGCTCCGACCAGGTCCGCCGAGCACACCGGCGGACCTTCCGGGACGGCCTCGAGGACCGGCGGACTTCCGACAGCGTGCACGCCGAACCTGGGCGGAGGCAGCGCAAAGAGTCAGTCTAGCCGCGAAGGCAGCCGCTGTCGAGACACGTCGCTCAGTTCACCACCGGAGCCAAGCACCGTGACGTAAGAGTGACCCGGCAGACGCACCGAGTCAAGACCGTACGCGTCGGTAAGTGGTCCCTCCCGGAGGACGACCGGCAGCTCAGGGCTCCCGGCCCCCCGGTGGACCGTCCGTCGGCCGGATCCGCGGAACCGGCCCGCCGCCCGACGAGCCGGACGAAATTCACACGTCCGGAGCAACGCCGCGGGGGGCTCGTCGAGCCACTCTACGCCCTCGGCCGCTCCTGCCGTCGGGTCGCCTCACCCGGCGGGCTTGACGACCGGGAACGCCCGCCAGCACGATCGGACCGCGATCATGCAGCTGTCTCACCGCCGACAGCGTTGACGAAGGGGTCGACGAATGTCCGTCTACGACGACAAGCCCTGGCTCGCCCGCTACGACGAGGGCCAGCCCGCCTCGGTCGCCCCCGAGTTCCCGGACATGCTCGCGCTGTTCCGGAGCACCGTGGAGCGGCACGGGGACCGCGACGCCCTCCGCTACTTCGACGGCAGGATCACCTACGACGAGCTCGACGACCTGTCCGACGCCCTCGCCGCCGGCCTGCTGGACGCCGGCTTCGCCGCCGGCGAGCGGGTCGCGCTGTTCCTGCAGAACGACCCGCAGTACGTGATCGCGCTGCTCGGCACGTGGAAGGCCGGCGGCATCGCCGTCAACGTCAACCCGATGAACCGCGAGCGCGAGCTGCACCTGCTGCTCACCGACTCCGGGGCGAGCGTGCTGGTCACGCTGGAGACCCTGTACCGGGACGTCGCGTCGACGGTCGTCGGCGACACCGCCGTGCGCACCGTGCTCACCACGAGCGAGCTCGACCACCAGACGCGCAACGACGAGCGCATCCTCGGCGGGGTCGAGCGGATCGGCGCGGTCGCGGGCACCGTGGACCTCGGCGAGCTCGTCGGGCGGTTCCGCGGGCAGCGGCCCCCGGCCGTGTCGTTCGACCCGCAGGACACGGCGGTGCTCACCTACACCTCGGGGACCACCGGCCCGCCCAAGGGCGCCATGAACACCCACGCCAACCTGGTCTTCAACTCGCAGACCTACCGCGGCTTCTGCGAGCTCGGCCCGGACGACGTCGTCCTCGGCGTGGCCCCGCTGTTCCACATCACCGGGCTGATCGGGCACGTCACGATCGCCATGCTGCTCGGCGCGCCGCTGGTGCTGTTCCACCGCTTCGAGCCGTCCGCGGCGATCGACGTCATCCGCGAGGAGCGGCCGACCTTCACCGTCGGCTCGATCACCGTGTTCATCGCCCTGATGAACGCCCCCGACGCCGACCACGACGCGCTGAGCTCGCTGCGCAAGATCTGGTCCGGCGGGGCGCCCATCCCGCCGTCGACGGTGAAGGCGTTCCAGCGGGCCTTCGGCCAGTACATCCACAACATCTACGGGCTGACCGAGACCACCTCGCCCAGCCACTGCACCCCCGCGCACGCCGAGGCACCCGTCGACGAGGCGTCCGGGGCCCTGTCGGTGGGCGTGCCGGTCTACGACACCGTCGTCCGGATCGTCGGCGAGGACGGCCGGGACCTCCCGCCCGGCGAGGTCGGCGAGATCGTCACGACCGGCCCGCAGGTGGTGAAGGGCTACTGGAACAAGCCGGAGGAGACCGCGCGGGCGCTGCCGGGCGGTTCCCTGCACACCGGCGACGTCGGGTACATGGACGACCAGGGCTGGTTCTACATCGTCGACCGCAAGAAGGACCAGATCAACGCGGGCGGCTACAAGGTCTGGCCGCGGGAGGTCGAGGACGTGCTCTACGAGCACGAGGCGGTGCGCGAGGCGGCCGTGGTCGGGGTGCCCGACGAGTACCGCGGCGAGACCGTGAAGGCGTTCGTCAGCCTGCGGGCCGGCAGCCGGGTGACCGCGGAGGAGCTGATCGCCTTCGCCAAGGAGCGGATGGCGGCCTACAAGTACCCGCGGCAGGTCGAGTTCCTCGACGAGATCCCGAAGACGGTCAGCGGCAAGCTGCTGCGCCGGGAGCTGCGGGAGCGCGACCGCTCCTGAGAACGCACGAACGGCACCTCCGCGCGAGCGGAAGTGCCGTTCGTGACCCGCCGGTGCCGCCCGGGGGCGGCGTGGCGGCGGGGATCAGGCGGTGCCGATCAGGTGGCGCGAATCAGGTCAGGGAGACCTTGGCGCCGGCCTCCTCCAGCTTCGCCTTGGCGGCGTCGGCCGCATCCTTGGCGACGGCCTCGAGGATCGGCTTCGGGGCCGACTCGACGAGGTCCTTGGCCTCCTTCAGGCCGAGGCCCGAGACCAGCTCGCGGACGACCTTGATGACCTGGATCTTCTTCTCGCCCGCGGCCTCGAGGACCACGTTGAACTCGTCCTTCTCGGCCTCGGCCGGGGCGGCCTCGCCACCGGCTGCGGGCGCACCCGCGGCGGCGACGGCGACCGGGGCGGCCGCGGTGACCTCGAAGGTCTCCTCGAACTTCTTCACGAACTCGGCGAGCTCGATGAGGGTGAGCTCCTTGAACGCGTCGAGCAGCTCGTCGCTGGACAGCTTGGCCATCTCTGGCTCCTTCTCGTGTGTCTGGGGTGTAGCTGGGGTGGAGCCGGATCAGCTCTCGGTGGGGGCGGCGGTGTCGGCCTGCTCGCCGTCGGCGGACGCGCCCTCGGCGGCCCGCTTGTCGGCCAGGGCCTGGGCCAGGCGGGCGACCTGCGATGCCGGGGCGTTGAACAGCCCCGCGGCCTTCGCCAGGTTGCCCTTCATGGCGCCGGCCAGCTTGGCCAGCAGGACCTCGCGGGACTCGAGATCGGCCAGCCGCTCGACCTCCGCGCCCGACAGGGCGCGGCCGTCCATGTAGCCGCCCTTGATCACCAGGCCCTTGTTGTCCCTGGCGAAGTTCTTCAGCGCCTTGGCGGCGTCGACCGCCTCGCCGGTGACGAACGCGATCGCCGTCGGGCCGGCCAGGAGCTCGTCCAGACCGTCGACACCGGCGTCCGCCGCCGCCCGCTTCACCAGGGTGTTCTTGGCGACGCGGAAGCTGGCGTTCTCGCCCAGGGCGCGGCGCAGCTGGCTCAGCTGAGCCACGGTGAGACCGCTGTACTCCGTGACCACCGAGGCGGACGCGCCCCGGAACCGGTCGGCGATCTCTTCGACCGCCTCGACCTTGTCGGGTCGTGCCATGTGATGCCTCCTCTCGGGGTGTCGGTGTGCCACCGCGTCCCGAGACCCAGGAGACGACGAACGCCCCGTGCACAGGGCACGGGGCGTGAGGTGCGGGCGCGCGTACGCACCCGGGCTGCTTGCCTCGTCCTCCTGCGCGGGACGCCCGCGGCTGCGGGGCCTTCGTGTCCACCGGCGGGGCCGGCGGACAGACCTGCGGTCTTCGGTGGAACCGCCGTCCAGCATACGCACCCCGGCGACGTTCCCGCCGCCGGGGTGCCCCTCGGCTCCGCCACCTACCGACGACGCGGGCTAGGCCACGGCACCGACGGCGCGAGCCACGCCACGGTGTCCACGCGCGGCTACGCCACGGTCACGTCGGCGATCTTCCAGGTCCCGTCCACGAGCTGCCCGGTCACGGTGAGCCGGCCCGCGGCGGCGACCTGCCGGCCCGCCTGGTCGCTCGCGGCGCGGGTGGCCTGCTGGTCGAGGAAGACCACCAGCACGGCCCGGTCGCCGGTGATCGACCGGACGGCCGACTGCGCGATGGTCGCGGTGACCACGGCCTGCTGCTCCGGCGCCAGCTTCCGGACCTCGCCGAACAGGGCGTCGAACTGCTGGCCGAACTCCGGGGTGATGACCTCGCGGGCCGCGGCCTCGTTCTGGTCCAGCCGGGTGTAGTCGTAGGAGTAGACGGTCTTCACCGCGTCGCCGAGCTGCTGGCTGACCCGGGTGGTGGCCGCGACGTCGACCAGCGCGCTGTTCTGCGCCGCCGGCGTGGTCCGCATGGTCCACCAGCTCACCCCGGCCAGCACCGCCAGCGCCAGCGCGACGACCGTGACGCCGGCGAGGATCGTGGTGCCCCGCTTCGTCCGGGGCGGGGCCGGGACCCGCAGCAGGTCCGTGAGCCCACGCCGGAGCCGGTCCTCCCCCGACCGCTCCCCGGCCGTCTCCCCGGCCGTCTCCCCGGCCGTCTCCCCGGCCGTCTCCCCGGCCGTCTCCGCTGCCGTCTCGGCGGGCTCCCCGAAGGCCTCGGCGGGCTCGGCGGTCTCCACCTCGTCCTCGACGTCCGGGGCGGCGGTGAGCGCCCCGGTCTCCGGCGCGGACGGTGCGGGCCCGCTGTCGGCGGGCGTGACCTCCGGACGGACCTCGGCGTCGGCGGCCTCGACCGGGCCGTCCGGCCGGCCGGTGTCGGGCCGGCCCGCGTCCGGACGGCCGGCGACGCGCGGGCGGCGGATGCCGGCGGGGCCGCGGCGACGGGTCGCGGTGGCGGGCTTGCGGGGCTGCGACGACATGGTGACCTCCTGGGGGCCGTCGGTCGACCGGGGTACGGGGGCCGAGGGGAGCGAGCTGCGGCGCCGCTCAGCCGGCCTGTCCGGGGGCGCGGACGGGGGCGAGCTTGCTGACCTTCCAGCCCGCGTCCGTGCGCGTCATCTCGAGCTGCAGGCGCTGGCGGGTCGCGATGGGCTGCTGCCCGTCCGGGGTCACCGTGACGTCGACGCCCACGAGCACCCGGGCCACGCCGGCGCGGTCGTCGAGCTCGCGCACCGCGGCGTCGGACACCGTGGCGGTGGTGGTCCGCTCCGCCTGCGCCACGAACTGCGCGTACTGCGCGCGGTTGGTGCGGAACTCGTCGAGGACCGCGCCGGTGGAGGTCTGCTCCCACCGGTCCAGCCCGCCGTCGACGTCGTGCCAGTCCAGCGTGTTCAGGCTGATCGCGGACTGCCGGGCCGCGACGAGCACGTCGTCGCGCGCCTCGGCGAGCCTCCGCTCCGCGCTCAGCACGGTCGTCAGCCACAGCACACCGGACACGATCGCCGCGACCACCGCGACGGCGGCGGCGACCTGCAGGGCCCGCGGACCGCCGAACCGTCTCCTCCTGCTCGGGGGTCCGGTGTCGGGGCGGACCTCGGCGGTCGGCTCGGTCGTGCTCTCCGTGGTGCTCGCAGTCATTGCGGGACTCCATCCGGCCGTGGGGGCGGCGGCCATCGGGGGCGGCGTTCCGGGGGGCGTCAGGCCAGGATCCCGGCGGGTGTTCCGAGCGGGAGCGGGTTCGGCGGCCGGGGGTCGTCGGGACCGGCCGGGAGCGGGGACCCCGCGGACGGGTTTCCGGCCGGGCCGGGCGTGGCGCGGGGGGTCGTCGAGCCGGGCGCCCGGGGAGCGTTCTGGGCACCGCGCACGCTGGTCGGACTGCCCCGTGGCTCGGCACAGTACGCCTTCTCGTTCACCGGGATCTGCTCGACCTCGTCCCCGGCCCGGTGCGGCGTGCCCTCGTACCCCGCGACGCAGGGGAACGGGTCGAAGAAGTTCAGCACCAGGCCGAGGTGCGCGGTGCCGTCGTCGGGCACCGCCGTGTAGGCGTTGGCCATCACGCCCGGATAGGTGACGAGCAGCTGCCGCAGGTTCGGCTGCCGGGGCTCCGCGATCCGCGAGACGGTCAGCAGGTTGGCGACCGTGGTCGACAGCCCGCCGCCGCTCTCCCGCAGCAGCGCCCGGATCTGGTCCCCGGCCGCGGGGGCGGTGTCGATCAGGCGCCGCAGGTCCGGGTCGGACTCCTTCAGCTGCTCGGCCAGCAGCTTCAGGCTCGAGCTGAAGTCGGCGAACCGGCCCGCGACCTCGTTCTGCGTGGTCAGTACCGTGCGGCCGTCGCGCAGCAGCGCGGTGGTCTGCGGCAGCGCGTCGGTCGCCGCCCGGGTGAACTCGCCGGTGGTGTCGAGCAGCTTCTGCAACGGCACGCCGCTCTGGGCGAAGCCCGTGCCCAGCTCGTCGACGACGGTGCGCAGGCTCTCCAGCGGGACCGAGCGCACGAACCCGTCGAGGCTCGTGACGACCTGGTCCACCTGCACCGGCACGCTCGTCCGGGACCGCGGGATGACCGAGCCGGAGACCAGGAGCGGGCCGGAGTCGCTGGCCGGCTGCAGGTCGACGTACTGCTCGCCGATCGCCGACAGGTTGCGCACCGCGGCGGTGAGGTCGGCCGGGATCCCCGGGCCCCCGCGCTCGAGATCGAGCTGCACGTCGACGCCGTCGGCGGTCAGGGTCAGCGGCCCGACCCGGCCCACGCTCACGCCCCGGTAGGTGACGTCGGCGCCGGTGAAGATGCCGCCGGAGTCGGCGAGCCGCATCGTGACCGGAGAGGTCGTGGCACCGAGGACCGCGCCGAGGTTCGCGTACCGGAAGCCGGTGTACCCGACGCCCAGCACGGTCACCACCAGCAGCGCGACGAGCTGCCACCGCATGGTCCGGGTGATCATCGGCCACCTCCGAGGAGTCCGCCGAGAAGGCCGCCGCCGCCCGGGTCGCCCGACTCGCCCGGGTCCCCGGAGCCGCCGAGGTCGCCGCTGCCGTAGGTCGGCGGCGTGGGCACCGCGCTCCCGGTCGGCGCGGTGGTCGGCGGCGGGTTCCCCGCGTCGCTTCGGCCGAGCGGCGTCGGCGCCGGGCCGAGCAGCGGCAGGGACGGCTGGTCCGGGTCGCCGCCGAGCAGCGGCGAGAGCAGCTGCCCGACGGGCGGGAGCTGGGTGAACAGCGGCGTGTCCGGCGTGGGGAACGCCTGGTTCGTGCGCAGCAGGTTGTCCAGCAGGGTCGAGGCGTCCAGGTCCGCCCGGACGTACAGGTTCGCGTAGTCCCCGGCGAACGCGTCGACCGCGGCGTCGGTGAACGGGAAGCTGCCGATCAGCTCCAGCGAGTTCGGCAGGTCCTGGCCGGACTCGGCGAGCTTCGACAACGTGGGCTGCAGGGCCCGCAGGTCGGCGAGGACGTCGTCCCGGCTGCGGTTGATCGTGTCCGTGGCGGTGCCGGAGAGCCGGTCGAGCGCCTTCAGCATGTCGACCAGCCGGCCGCGCTGGCGCTCCAGCTCGGCGAGGCCGGGCCCCAGGTCGTCCAGGGCGTTCTCGATCTGCGGCCGCCGGTCGTTCAGCGTGGCGGACAGCCGGTTGAGCCCGTCGAGGGCGCGGGTGATCTCGCCCTTGCGGTCGTCGAGCGCGCCGACGAGCGTGTCCAGGTTGTCGAGCAGCGCGCGGATCTGGGGCTCGCGCCCGTCGAGCGCCTTGTTCAGCTCGGTCGAGATGGTCTTGATCTGCGCGACGCCGCCGCCGTTGAGCAGCAGGGACAGCGCACCGAAGACCTCCTCGACCTCGACGGCGCGGCCCGCGCGCTCGATCGGGATGGTGGCCCCGTCGGCGAGCGTGCCGGTGCCGCCCCGGGCGGGCGCGGCCAGCTCCACGAACTTCTCGCCCAGGAGACTGGTGGTGCGCACCCGTGCCTCGGCGTCCGCCGGCAGCGTGACACCGCCGTTGACCGCCACCGTGACCCGCGCGTTCCAGGTCGCGGGGTCCACCTCGATGGACCGCACCGTGCCCACGCCGACGTCGGCGACCTTCACCAGGGACTGGGGCACGAGGTCGACGACGTCCGGGAACTCGATCGTCACGTCGTAGGGGTCGTCGCCGAGGTCGGCGCCACCGGGGAGCTCCACCCCGCGCAGCCCGCCGGCGAACACCCCGCAGCCGCTGAGCGCGACCGACGCGACGGTCACCAGGACCGCGACCCTGGCCGCGAGCCTCGTGCGCCTCACGACCCACCCCTTCACGACCCACCCCTTCACGACCCACCTCCGAAGAGCTCCGAGAAGAACCCGCCGATGCCGCCGGACTCCGGCTCGGCCGGGGCGGGAGCAGGGGTGGTCGGCGCCGCCGGGGCGGCACCGCCGCGGCCCGGGACCGACCGGGCCGGGTCCTCCGGCGCGGCCCCGTTCGGGGGGACGAGCGGGCTCGACGGGATCGCCAGGCCGGGGACGGGCGGGGTCCCGCCGCTGGTCACCGAGCCGAGGATCTGCGCCGGGGTCGGCAGCGTCCGCGCATCGGGCAGGGCGGTCCGGCACGTGGACGCGAAGTCCTCGAGCGCAGCGGGCGCGCCGGTCTGCAGCAGGTCGCAGAGGAAGTAGATCGGCGGCCGGCTCAGCTCGTTGACGTTCGCCCGGGTGTCGAGCGTGCCCGACGAGCCGTTGTAGGTGTTCGCCAGGTTCGAGATGCCGAGCGGCGCGACGTCGAGGATCTCCGTGAGCGCGCGCTGCTGGTCGACCAGCACCTGGGTGACGTCGGCGAGCCGGTCCACGTTCGAGTGGATCGTGTCCCGGTTGTCGCGGACGAACGCGGCGACGTCGCCGAGCGCGATCGACAGCTCCCGGATCGCCCCGCCCAGGTCCTCCCGCTCGCTCGCGAGGAACCCCGTGACGTCGGCGAGCCGGCCGTTGAACTCCTGCACCTTCGCGTCGTCCCGGGCGAGCGTCTCGGTGAACTTCTGCAGCTCGGTGACGGTGCCGAACAGGTCCTCGCTCGACCCGGCGAGGGTGGTGGACAGGTTGCCCAGGCCGCGGATCGTGTCGTTCAGTGCCTCCCCGTTGCCGGCCAGGTTCTGCGCGCCCACGTCGAGGACCTCCGACACCGCGCCGGTGGAGTTGGCGCCCTGCGGGCCGAGGGCCTGCGAGAGGTCCGTGGCCGCCTCGGCCAGGTCGTCGACGCCGAGCGGGACCGCGGTGCGCCCGAGCGGGATCGTCGCGCCGGGCTCGAGCTGCGGTGCGCCCTCGGGGACCGTCGGGAACAGCTGCACGTAACGGCCGGTGACCAGGCTCGGCGAGACGACCACCGCCTTGGCGTCGGGCGCGAGGTGCACGTCCGGGTCGGTGAGGGTCATCTCGACCTCGACCTGCGTACCCTGCGGGGTGATCGAGTCGATCCGGCCCACGGGCACGCCGAGCACGCGCACGTCGTTGTCCTCGAACAGGGCCGAGGCGTTCGTGAAGTAGGCCGTGATCTTCCGGCCGCCCCCGGTCCCGACCAGCCAGATGCCGGTGGCGACGAGCACCGCGACGATCGAGACGAGCGCGGTGACCTGCAGCGTCCTTCGGTCGTTCGCCCAGGACCCGCCCATCAGCAGCCTCCGGGGTTCAGCGGGAAGATCGTCGGGGTCGGGAGCAGCCCGCAGATGTAGTTGTCGAACCAGCGCCCGTTGCCGACGGCGTCGGTGAACAGCCGGACGAACACCGCCTCGCTCTTCAGCGTGTCGGCCAGGTCGTCCTGGTGGCGCTGCAGCACCTCGGTGACGCTGTCCAGCGTCTCGAGGGTGGGCCGCAGTTGGTCCTTGTTGTCCGCGACGAGCCCCGACAGCTGCTGCGAGAGCAGCCGGGTGCCGTCGAGCAGTCGGTCGATCGCGTCCTTGCGCTGCTGCAGCTCGGACAGCAGCAGGTTGCCGTCGGAGAGGAGCGTGTCGAGGTCGCCGCGGCGGTCCGCCAGGATCGACGACAGGTTCCGCGCCCCCGCCAGGAGCCGGCGGATCTGCTCGTCCCGGCCGGAGATCGTGGCCGACAGGCGGGACAGGCCGTCGAGCGTGCCGCGGACGTCGTCCGGGGTGTCCCGGAACGTCTCGGCGAGCGTGCGGAGGCTGTCCGCCAGCTGGTCCGTGTCGAGCTGGTCGATCGTGCCGGACAGCCCGTTGAACGCCTCGACGACGTCGAAGGGCGACAGCGTCCGCTCGCGCGGGATGGGCGTGCCGGGGTCGAGCTCCCGGTCACCCTGCGGGTCCAGGGCCAGGTACTTCGAGCCGAGCAGCGTGGCGATCTCGATCGACGCCGAGGTCCGGTCGCCGACCCAGGCGTCGTCGACCCGGAAGGCGACGTCGACGTGGTCCCCGTCGAGCTCCACCGACGCCACCCGGCCGACCTCGACGCCGGCCACGGTGACCCGGTCGTCGGCCTGCAGGCCGGCGGCCTCGCCGAACTCGGCGTGGTAGGTCGCGCCCCCGAAGATCACCGGGGCCTGGAAGGCGACGACCGCGAACACCGCGATCAGCACGAGGCCGGTGATCGCGAGCGGCACGGGGCGGCGCGCACCGGTGGGGGCCATCAGCGGCCACCTCCGATGGGCATCGGGCCGAAGAGCGGAAGGGCGGGAGCGGTCTCCGGCAGGCCGTCCGGCAGCACGCCGTCGACGAGCTGGTCCACCGCCGGCGGCACGCCCGGCACGAGCGGCGCCTGCCGGCCCTCGACGCCGTCGGGGTCGGCGCCGCACCGCGGGGCGTCGGACTTGAACACCGGGATCTCCTGGCGCGGGACGAGGTCGTCGAGCCCGACCGAGCCCGAGAGCCCGCACAGGTAGAACTGGAACCAGCTGCCGTAGCTCGCCGCCCGGCTGATCGTGTTCAGCTTGTACGGCGAGAGCTCCAGCAGGTGCTCCAGCGTCGGGCGGGCCTGGTCGAGCTGGCCGGCGAGGTCGCCGAGCGCCCGGATGTCCGCCTGCAGCGGCGGCCGGGCCTCCTCGACGAAGCCGCCGGTCACCTGCGTGAGGTCGGCGATCGAGGAGATCGCGTCGCCGATGGGCTCGCGGTCCCGGGCCAGCCCGGACACGAGCTGCTGCAACGAGGTGATCAGCTGGTTCAGGTTCTCGTCGTGGCTGTTCACGGTCTGCAGCACGCCGTCGAGGTTGTCGATCACCTGCCCGATCACCTGGTCGCGGTCGGCGATGGTGCTGGTCAGCGACGCCGTGCTGGCGAGCAGGCTGTCCACCGTTCCGCCCTCGCCCTGCAGGGTCGAGACGATCTCCTGGGACAGCGCGTTGACCTGCTCGGGGTCGAGGCCCTGGAACAGCGGCTTGAACCCGTTGAACAGGGTCGTCAGGTTCAGCGGCGGGCGGGTCTGCTGCACGGGGAGGGTGCCGCCCGGCTCCAGCGGGCCACCGCCGCCGGTGCCCTGCCCGAGGGCGAGGTAGCGCTGCCCGATGAGGTTCTTGTAGAGGATCGACGCCGTCGCGGAGGCCGGGACGGTCAGCGCCGAGTCCACGCTGAAGTCGACCCGGGCCTGCCGCCGGTCGACGATCTCGATCTCGTCCACGGACCCGACGACCACGCCGGCGATCCGGACGTCGTCGCCCTGGAGCAGGCCGTTGACGTCGGTGAAACGGGCCGAGTACGTCGTCGTGTCCCCGCCCTGGGCGTTCGCGATGGTCAGCGCGAGGACCGTGGTCCCCAGGGCCGTGACCAGCGCGAAGGCCAGGAACTTGGTGAGCGGTGCGACCGGGATGCGGCTCATGTGATCCGGACCTCCGTCCCGCGGTAGAGCGGGCCGACGAGCACGCTGCCCCAGCCCGGCACGGCGGCCGGCGTGGTCCCGGTGCGCGCCGCGACCAGCTCGGCGACCTGCTGCTGCTCACCTGGTGAGTTGGTGATGCCCATGTCGTACGACGCGGGCGTGGCGCCGGGCTTGCTGGTCGCGGTCCAGCTCTGCGACCCGTCGTCGGTGCCGTAGGTCTCCACGCCGAAGTCCTCCGGGTTGCCCATCGGGGTGCCGACCGGGGCCGGCGGTGCGACCGAGCCGTCCCGGAACGGGCCGTCCGGCGGGTACTGCGGCCCGGGCCTGATGATCGGGTAGCAGCGCGGGCCCCGGTCGTCGGAGTACGCGGGCTCGTCCTGGTCCGGGACGTACTTGCCGTTGCTCGCGACGATCTCCAGCGTGATGTGCACGCCGGGCTCGTCGGTGCTCTTGCCGAACACCTGGTCCAGGTACGGGATCAGCCGGCTGGCCTGCTGGAAGAAGCAGGGGAACTCCGGGGCGTAGCGCGCCAGGGTCTCCAGCGTCGGCCGGCTCGCAGGGGCCAGCCCGATCAGGTTGTCCTCGTTGGCGTCGAGGAAGGCCCGCAGGTCGTCCGACGCCCCGGTCACCGAGCGGTAGAGGTCGCGCAGGTCCTGCGACTGGTCGACGACCGTGCGGCTGGTGACCGTGAGGTCGTCGAGCGCGTCGAGCAGGTCCGGGGCGGAGTTCGACAGGTTCTCCGAGAAGTCCGCGAGCTGGGTGATGTCCTCCTGCAGGTCCGGGATGGCCGGCTGCAGTCCCGCGGTGAGGGTGCCGAGCTCCTCCAGCGTCCGCCCGAGCTGGTCGCCGCGCCCGGCGAGGCCCTGGGACAGCGCGCCGAGGGTGGTGGCGAGGTCCTGCGGCCGCACGGCCTGGAGCAGCGGGAGCAGGTCGTCGAGCACGCGCTCGACCTCGATGCCGGCCACGCTGCGGTCCTCGCGGATGGTGTCGTGAGCGGCGAGCCTCACCGTGCCCGGCTGCTCCGGCGGGACCAGGGACACGTACTTCTCACCGAAGAGCGTCTTGGGCAGCAGCCGCGCGGTGACGCCCTCCGGGATCCGGTCGATGAGGTCGGGGTTCATCGACAGGGTGATGGTGGCGCCGTCGCCGTCCGTGCTGATCCCCTCGACCGTGCCGACGATCAGCCCGCGGATCTTGACGTCCGCGCGCTCGTTCAGCTGCGTGCCGACGCGGTCGACCTTCAGCGTGACCGGGATGCCGGGGCGGAAGGCACCGGCGTACTGCGCCACGGCCAGCCCGATCAGCAACGCGATGACCAGGACGAAGACCACGCCGAGCGTGACCTTCCTCGGGTCCGTCCTCATGCAGCCTCCGCGGGAGCGAGTACGTCGCCGGAGGTCGTCATCCGGCCACCCGCACCGAGGTCGAGGTGCCGAACAGCACGACGGTGAGGAAGAAGTCGAGGATCGCCGTGCTGACGATCGAGAGCCGCACCGCCCGGCCGACGGCCACGCCGACCCCCGCCGGGCCGCCCTTGGCGTAGTAGCCGTAGTGGCAGTGGATGAGGATGACCACCGTCGCGAAGATGATCACCTTCAGGTACGAGGCGAGGATGTCCCCCGCGGGCAGGAAGAGATCGAAGTAGTGGTCGTACGTCCCGCCCGGTAGCCCGTTGATCAGCGTCACGTTGACCCGGGCCGCGGCGAAGCTCGCCAGCAGGCCGATCGTGTACATCGGGATCACCGCCAGGATCCCGGCGATCACGCGGGTGGTCACCAGGAACGGCACCGACGGCACCGCCATGACCTCGAGGGCGTCGACCTCCTCCGAGATCCGCATGGCGCCGAGCTGGGCGGTGAAGCCGGCGCCGAGGGTCGCGGTCAGCGCCGAGGCGGCGACCAGCGGGGCGATGTCGCGGGTGGTGAAGTAGGCGGTGATGAAGCCGGTCAGGGCCTCGACGCCGAGCGAGTCCAGGGCGCGGAAGCCCTGCAGGCCGACCAGCGAGCCGACGAAGAGCGACAGCGCCGCCATGACACCCGCGGTGCCCAGGATGACGATCAGGGCGCCGGAGCCGAAGCTGACCTCGGCCAGCAGCCGGAGGATCTCCTTCGGGTAGCGACGCAGCGTGCGCGGGACCCAGGCGACGGCACGGGCGTAGAGGCCGAGCTGCTCGCCCAGCTCCTCGAGCTGGTCGACCGGACGGCGCAGCAGGGTGCTGGCTCGGGCCACGTCAGATCCCCTTCGGCGGGACGAGCTCGAGGTAGAGCGCGGTGAGGACCAGGTTGATCAGGAACACCAGGACGAAGGAGAGGACGACGGACTGGTTCACCGCGTCGCCGACGCCCTTCGCGCCCGGGGGCGGGTTCAGCCCTCGGTAGGCCGCGACGACGCCGGCGGTGAAACCGAACAGCGCCGCCTTGACCTCGCTCACCACGATGTCGCTGACCTGCGCGATCGCCGAGAAGCTCGCGATGTACGCGCCGGGGGTGCCGCCCTGGATGATGACGTTGAAGAAGTAGCCGCCGCCGACCCCGACCACCGTGGCCAGGCCGTTGAGCACCACCGCCGTGGTGGCCATGGCGAGCACCCGCGGGACGACGAGGCGCTGGATCGGCGAGATGCCGAGCACCTCCATCGCCGCGATCTCCTCGCGGATGGTGCGGGCGCCGAGGTCGGCGCAGACCGCGCTGCCGCCGGCACCCGAGATGAGCAGCGCCGTGACGATCGGCGCCGCCTGCTGCACGATCGCCAGCACCGAACCGGCGCCGGTCTGGCTCTGCGCGCCGAACTGGCGGGTCAGCTCGGCGAGCAGCAGCGCGATCGTCGCGCCGAACGGGATCGTGAACAGCGCCGTGGGCAGCGCCGAGACCTTCGTGACGAACCAGGTCTGCTCGATGTACTCGCGCAGCTGGAAGGGCGGGCGGACGGTCTGTCTCACGACGTCGACGCCCAGCCCGAACAGGCGCCCGACGGGGGTGAGGGCGCGGGTCAGGGGACTGGGGCCGGCCTGGGGAGCGGACACGGCGGGGTCCTTGTCTCCACGGCAGTGGGAGCTGCGCGGGGCGGGAGAGCTGCGCGGGGGGGAGCAGGTTCGCGGGCGGGCGGTGGGGCCGTCCACCCGCGACGGGGCGGCGTTCGGGGTTAGCGGAAGTGGTGCCGGCCTGGCGCGGGGGCGCGGCTGGTCGGGTTCTGCTGAAGGTTCTGCTGCGGGGGTACGGGCTGCCCCAGCGGGGCGTCTTGCACCCGCGGAATACTCCGGGTCGGGGCGTCGGCGGTCGGGGCGTCGGCGGTCGGGGCGTCGGCGGTCGGGCTGTCGGCGGGCCGGGCGTCGGCGGACCGGGGCCGCCCGTAGGGCGCAGCGCCGACGGCCTGCCGGCGCTGCGGCTGCGGCGCCGCCTGCCCGCTCTCGGCCTGCGAGCGGCGGATCGCCTCCTGCGCGGCGGGCGGCAGGGTGTGCATCATCTCCGCCACCCGCTGCTGCCGGCGGGCCACGGCCTTGCGCACGGGCAGGCCCGCGGTCGCGTCGAGCTGGGGCTTGATCGGGGGCAGCCCGGACAGCTCGTCGACCTCGGCCATCTCCCGGGCCGCCTGGGCGGTGTCCTTCTCCTCCGACATGCCGATCGGGCCCTGCCGGCGGCCGTTGAGGAACTGCGCCACCACCGGGTCCTCGCTGGTCAGCAGCACCTCCCGCGGGCCGAACATCGCCAGGTGCTTGCGGTACAGCATCCCGATGTTGTCCGGCACCGTCTGCGCGGTGTTGATGTCGTGCGTGACGATCAGGAACGTGGAGTCCGTCTGCGCGTTCAGGTCGATGATCAGCTGGTTCAGGTAGGCCGTGCGCACGGGGTCGAGGCCGGAGTCCGGCTCGTCGAACAGAATGATCTCCGGGTCCAGCACCAACGCGCGGGCCAGCCCGGCCCGCTTGCGCATCCCGCCGGAGATCTCGCCCGGCAGCTTCTTCTCGTCGCCGGAGAGCCCGACCATCTCCATCTTCTCCGCGACGATGTCGCGGATCTGCGACTCGGACTTCTTCGTGTGCTCGCGCAGCGGGAAGGCGATGTTGTCGTAGAGGTTCATCGAGCCGAACAGGGCGCCGTCCTGGAACAGCACCCCGAACAGCTTGCGGATCTCGTAGAGCCGGTTCTCGCTGCACCGCACGAGGTCGGTGTCGTGGATGACGATCGAGCCCTTCTCCGGCTTGAGCAGCCCGATCAGCGACTTGAGGAACACGGACTTGCCCGTGCCGGAGGGGCCGAGCAGGACGCTGACCTCACCGGGCGGCAGCGTCAGCGTGACGTCCGACCAGATGTTCGCGCGCCCGAAGGACTTCGTCAGTCCCTCGACCTTCACCTCGACACCGGGCACGTCGCCTCCTCGCGCGCTCGAGCCTGCGCGACCGGCTCCCACCGGCGCACGCACTCGTCCTGGGGCGCCCAACGACGCCGCGACAGCCTGGTTACTACCGAGTAGTCGACGGCGGCGCCGCGGGTCCGTCCGTCCCTGAGAACGGCGGACACGCCCCGTGAACCAGGATCGACACACCGTCGTGGATCCTGAGTTCCGGGCCGCCCTACATCGCACTGTGTTACTCCGCACAGCCCCATACCGGTACAACCCGGCTCTCCGGGGCCGGATGGAGTGACCTGCGCCGATACCACTCGATCGGACTACGTGCCCCCGGTCGCCGGGGCGGTCGGGGACCCGCCCCCGTGCGGCAGCGGGCAGCCCGGCGGAAAGGTCCCGAGCTGCCGGACGTCGAAGCCGTCCGGGTAGCTGCGGATGCTCGGCAGGTCCCGCACGAACTTCGGGCGCGTGCGCACCCTCATCGCGCGCACCACCCGGCCGCGCAGCCGCAGCGCGGCCCGCGACAGCGCCTGGAACCAGCGCGGCGGGGCCTCGTACCGGAAGGCCTCCCGCAGGTGGGGGTCCATGAGCGAGCGGGAGAAGGCGTCGATCAGTGCCGCCGGCGCCTTGTCGTGGGGCGGGAAGGTGCACAGCAGGGCGAGCGTGGAGTCGGCGACGGCCCGGCCGCCCGGGTCGTAGCCGAAGCGTTCGCGCTCGTAGGCGTCGTGGACCTCGCAGAACTCCCGCCAGGTGGCCGGGATGCCCGTGATGCCCATGTGCCGGCCGAGCTCGCGGTAGTAGTTCGCGCTCGCGACCTTCTCCGTCTCGGAGAACGGCCGCCAGCCGTAGGCGTCCATCCACCGGATCGGCGAGACGACGAACGTGCAGAGCGTGTACCGCATGTCGTTGTTGCTGATGGGATAGCTGCGGTGCATCTGGTTCATCCGGCGGACGGCGTCCTTGCCGGTGCCGGTGAACCCGTGTTCGAGGACGGCCTCGAGGATCAGCCCCGTGTCGTCGTAGCGCTTCTGGACGCGCTCGGTGAACTCGCCGGTCTCCGCGAGGAGCTTCCCGATCGTCGGCACCGCGTACGTCCGGAACAGGGCGAACGAGAGCGCCTGGTTGATGTCCCAGGGGAACTCGTACAGCGACATGAGCCGGTAGATCTCGAGGTGGTCGGTCTCCGGGTCCAGCAGCTCGATCTCGCGGAGCCGGTCGTACCGCCCTGCGCGGGTCATCCCGCCAGCTCCAGCTGGTCCTCGGCGTGGAACTTCTCCTCCAGCGCCTCGGGCGAGGCGTCGACGTCGATCACGAGCAGGTCCGCGCCGCGGGCGGACTCGATCGCCCCGAGCCGGCGGCCCAGCTTGTCCATGGCGTACTCGGCCATCTCCGAGATGTCGACGCCGAAGGGCGGCTCTGATGTGCCTGCAGAACCCTCGTACTTGTCGAAGGTCGCGGTGACCACGCCCATCGCCGGGACCATCAGCTCCTGCATCCGCTCGTCGACGACGGCGAACATGGCGTCGTCGGCGGCGACGTGGCGGCGGCAGGTGAAGGTGCCCCAGGCCATGTGGCGGCGCTCGTCGTCGCCGATGTGCTTGATCACCTTCTGGATGCCGGGCAGGATGCCGCGGCTCGCACACACCTTCTGCCAGGCGAAGTAGCCGGTCAGTGCGAGGGTGCCCTCGACGATGTGGTTGTAGGTCACCGAGGCGCGGACCTGGTTGCGCGGGCTCGGGTCGTGCTGCAGCGCGTACAGGCTGTCCGGCAGCTGCCTGGTGAAGATCTCCATGTACGCGTCGTTGAACTCGATGTACTCGTGGAGGTCCCCGGTCATCCCGACGGCGTCGAACCACAGCCGGAAGGCCTGCGTGTGCTTGGCCTCCTCGTACACGAACTGGGTCAGGTACATCTCGTCGGCGAACCGGCCCTCCGCGGCCATCGCGGCGACGAAGGGCTGCAGGTCCTGGGTCACCGACTCCTCGCCCGCCAGGAACTGCGCCGCGAGCGCGCAGGTCCACCACCGCTCGTCGTCCGTCATGGCCGCGAAGTCCTTCGCGTCCTGCGCGAAGTCGATGTCCGCCGGGTTCCAGTGCTTCGCGTTCCCCTTGGTGAACAGGCGGAGCGGGAAGGACTCCTGCTTCAGCCCGCCCGCGTCCAGCGAGGCGAACCCGTCCCGCTTGCCGTGCTCGATCGTGCGCATGTCGGCTCCTTCGCCTCGAGGCTCGTCGTGGTGGGTCGGGTGGGCGGTCAGAAGCGGACGAGGCCCCGGATGTTGCGGCCGGACCGCATGTCCTCGTAACCCTCGTTCACCTGGTCGAGGGTGTACTCCTTGGTGACCAGCTCGCGGAGCTTGAGCCGGCCGAGGTTGTGCAGCTCGAGCAGGCGCGGCACGTCGTGCTGGCCGTTGGAGCTGCCGAACAGCGCGCCGCGGATCTGCTTCTCGTAGAGCGTGAGCTCGAGCAGGGACAGGCTCGCCTGCTCCTGCTCCGCCGTGCCCAGCGCGGTCACGACGACCCGGCCTCGCTTGCCGACCAGCTGCAGCGCCGGCTGCAGGTCCTCTCCCTCGGCGACACCGGTGGTGAGGATCGCGGCGTCGGCGAGCTGACCGCGGGTGAGCTCGGAGATCAGCGGCCACGCCTCGTCGATGCTCGCTGCGGTGTGCGTGGCGCCCAGTTCCCGCGCCTTCTCCCGCTTGAACTCGACCGGGTCCACCGCTACGACGTACCGGCAGCCCGCGTTGACCGCGCCCTGCACGGCGTTGGCGCCGATCCCGCCGATGCCGATGACGACGGCCGCGTCGCCGGCTCGAAGGTCCGCGGTGCGGACGGCCGAGCCGAACCCGGTGGTGACGCCGCAGCCGACCAGCGCGGCCAGCTCGAGCGGGAAGCCCGCGTCGATCCGCACGACGGACTTCACCGGCACCACGGTGTGCTGGCTGAACGTGCCGAGCAGGCACATCTGCCCGACGTCCTCGCCGCGCGCGTGGAAGCGGTGGGTGCCGTCCAGCTTGGGGGCCGAGGGTGGCGCCCGCGCCGTCGTCGCACAGGCTCGTCATGCCGCGGACGCAGTACGAGCAGCGCCCGCAGCTGGGCAGGAAGGTCAGGACGACCGGGTCGCCGACCTCCACCTCGGTCACGCCCGGGCCGACCTCGCGCACGCGCCCGGCGCCCTCGTGCCCGCCCACCATCGGATAGGCGACGGGGAGGTCGCCGGTCACCAGGTGCTCGTCGGAGTGGCAGAGACCGGACGCCGCCAGCTCGACCAGGACCTCACCCGGACCGGGCGGGTCGAGCTCGACCTCCTCGACCTCCCACGTGCCACCCAGTTCCCACAGCACCGCTGCTCGGGTCTTCATGAGCGTCGATCATGACCCGCGTCACGCCGGACCACAGCGGGCCGCGTGTTCCCACCCTGTCCCCCGCGTGCCAACCCCCGACTCGCCGAACCCCACAGCGCGACTCGCGGAAACCCACAGCGCGACTCGCGGAACTGGAAGCCCCCATTCCGCGAGTCGGGGTCTGGTCTTCCGCGAGTCGGGGTCTGGGCTTCCGCGAGTCGGGGTCTGGGCTTCCGCGAGTCGGGGTCTGGGCTTCCGCGAGTCGGGAGATCAGGCGGGGGACAGGGGGAGGGTGAGGCGGGCGACCAGGCCCCCGCCCGCGCGCGGGAGCAGGGTGAGCTCGCCGTTCATCGCCCCCACCAGCGCCTCCACGATCCACAGCCCCAGCCCCGCGGTGCCGCGCCGCTCCCCCAGGGCCACGCCCTTGGCCGTCACCAGGCCCTCCTGGCCGGGCGGCAGACCGGGGCCCCGGTCGCGCACCTCGGCGACCAGGGTGCCGTCGGCGTGGGCGAGGTCCAGCTCCACCGGTTCCTCCCCGCTGTGCCGGGCGGCGTTCTCCACGAGGTTGGTGAGCACCCTGCGCAGCCGCTGCGGGTCGCAGCGCACGGCCGCGCCGACCGGCGCCACCGCGATCCGACGACGGCCGGGCGCGACGGCGGCCGCGTCGAGCACGACCTCGGCCAGCTCGGCCAGCACCACCCGCCGGTCGGTGACCCGGCCCAACGGGCTGCCGTCCCGCACGGCCAGGTCGGCGAGGCCCTCGAGCATGTCCTGCAGGTGGACCGCGTGCTCGGCGAGCAGCCGGGTCGCCGTGCGCGCGGCCTCGGGCGAGAGGGCCCCCTTCGCGAGATCGGTGGTGAGCGCGGTCAGCGAGGCGACGGGCGTGCGGAACTCGTGCAGCACCACGCGCACCCCGTCGAGCCGCGCCTGCTGCGCCGCGACCAGCCTGGCCCGCAGCTCGCGCTCCGAGAGGAACTTCTCGTGCTCCGCGGCCGCCCGCGCCCGGGAGTCCGCGGCCTCCTGCAGCTGCCGCTCCAGCATCCGCACCAGCACCCCGACCAGCACCGCGCCGGCGACGAGGAACCCGCTCCACCACGCACCCGTCAGCAGCCGCTCGGCCACGGGCACGGCGGGATCCGAGCCCAGCAGGCACGCGACCGTGAACCCGATCCCGACACCGAGCGCGCCGAGCCGGCCCAGTACCGGCCCACTGCGCAGCGACATCGCGATCGCGATCAGCGGCAGCACGGCGACGAAGATGCTGTCCGCTCCCCCGGTGAGCCCGCAGGCCACCAGGACCAGCACGCCGTCGACCACCGTGATCACCGCGGGCCGGACGGGCAGCTGCCACTCCGCCCACTCGGCCACCACGAGCGCGGTCGCGTAGAGCGCCGTGCCGACCACGATGCCCCACACCACGAGCGGCCGACCCCGCGCGAGCTCGGGTCCGACCGCGAGCGCCAGGCCCACGGCGACCACGACGATCGCGCGGATGACCACCGCGGCCCGCTCCTCGGCCGAGTCGGAGCGCCGCGACCAGGGGTCCCAGTGCGGGGCGCCCGGATCCCCCACCGCCTCCGCGACCGGGGCCGTCCCGCCTGTGCTCGGGCTCGTCACCGGGCCTCCCGTCGCCGTCGGTGCAGGTCGCGAGATCCCGGAGACTACGTCCGTTTAGGCTCCGGTCCGTGCAGGAGGGGCCCCACACCGTCGTCATCGTCGACGACCACGCGCTGTTCGCCCAGGGCCTGGCCCTCCTGCTCGAGTCCCGGGCGGGCGACACCTTCCGGGTCGCCGGGGCCGCCACCGCCGGCGAGGAGGCGGTCGCGCTCGTCGGGAGGAACCGCGCGGACATCGCCGTCGTGGACCTCGCACTGCCACCGCTCGGCGGGGTCGAGACCATCCGTCGGATCAAGGCGGCCTACCCCGCGACGAAGGTGCTCGCCCTGTCCGGCACCGAGGACCTCGACCTGGCCGCGGCCGCGCTGCGCGCCGGCGCCGACGGCTACCTCGGCAAGTCGGCCGATCCGGCCGTGCTGGTCGCGCCGCTGCTGTCGCTGCTCGCCGGGGTGAAGGTCGTGCGCGGCGAGCTGCTCGGCGCGCTGCTGGCCTCCGCGGACCGCACCGCGGACGGCCTGCTCGACACCTTGTCCGAGCGGGACGTCGAGCTGTGGCGACTGCTGGCCCGCGGGCTGGAGACCAGCGAGATCGCCCGGCCCATGCTGGTCAGCGAGCGCACGGCGAAGCGGATGATCGCCTCACTGCTGCACAAGCTCGGCGCGGCGAACCGGATCGAGGCGGCCGCGCTGGCCGGCCGGGCGGGCCTGCTCGACGAGCAGCCCTGACGTCGGGCGGGACGGTCCGTGCGGGCCAGCCGTGGCCCGGCGGGGGAGTCCCCCGCACCGCCCGACCGGGCCAGACTCCCCGTCGAGCGAGCGAGAGGGGCTGCGACGTGGCGGCATTCCAGAACGAGGCCGAGGTGTACGAGTACCTGGGCGAGGTCTTCCGGCTGGGCCTGGAGGACCCGGCGCTGGTCGAGAAGCTGAGGCCGTCCGGGGTCGTCCTGCGCATCACCTACACCGACCCCGACGCCGTGCTCACCGTGGACATGCCGAACGCGCAGATCCACGAGGGCGCGGGCTCCGGGCCCGAGCCCGACGTCGAGCTGTTCATGAGCGCCGACACCGGCAACCGGTTCTGGCTCGGCAAGGTCGTGCTGCCCGTCGCGCTGGCCAAGGGCCAGGTCCGCGCGAAGGGCCCGGTCGCCAAGTTGCTCACGGTGCTGCCGCTGGCAAAGGGCCTGTTCGGGCCGTACAAGGCGATGCTCGGGGAGAAGGGCCGCAGCGACCTGCTGGCCGCGTGACCCTGCCCGGGTAGCTCGATCCGGTGAGGTCCGCGCTCCTGGCGGTGTCCGGACCTCACCGGAGATCGATACTCGCTGCGGGTCCGCCCCACCCCGGGCCCGTCGGGAGGCGCGGCGTGAGCGAGCGGACGGAGTCGGGCGAGCGGACCTCGAGCGGGCTGCCCGAGATCCTCAACATCGACGTCCAGATGTGGACCTCGCTGCGCGGCCGGCTCCACGACTTCACCACCGTGGTGTGCGACGCCCCCGACCCCGCCCCCCGCGACGCCGACGAGTGGCACCGCTGGGCCACGGAGTACCTGCAGGTCGTGGCGGACGAGGACGGGTGGCAGCCCGGGCGGTACTACTACCGCGCGGAGATCCGGGACGACACGGACCGCACCGCCGAGGTGCTCATGCAGAACCACTGGGAGTACCGGACCTGAGCCGGCGCAGCGTGGGCCCGGCCCGTTGTGGCCGCGCCGCTGCCTTCTCGAGCCGGCGCAACAGTGTCCGCACGTCCCCCCAGGGCGTCGCCGCGTAGCGCGGCCGCTCCCGCAGCGAGCGGCTGTCCGCGCCGTAGCGCGGCGCGAGGAGCGCGATGAGGACCAGGACCGAGACCAGGATCGTCGCTGTCATGCCCCCACTCTGGCAGTATTGGCCTCGTTCTCCATGGCCAATCTCGAGGAGGTGGACTTGTGGCCCCCTCGGACCCCGGATCCCGCCGGATCGGCGGTGCGAGCTTCGCTCGCCTGCTCGGCCGGTGGCGGCCGGACGACCGGCGCGGCCTCGCCGCCGCCCTGACCGAGCGCGTCCGGCTCCTCGTCCTGGACGGCCGGCTGCCACTCGGCACCCGGATTCCGGCCGAGCGCGAGCTCGCCGGCGCCCTCGACGTCAGCCGGACGACGGTGGCCGCGGCCTACGAGGCCCTGCGCGCCGACGGGTTCCTCGAGAGCCGCCGCGGCTCGGGCAGCTGGACCCGCGTGCCCGGCCCGACCGGCGGGACGACGCCCGAGACCCCGTTCTCGCCGCTCGCGGGCGGCGGCCTCACCGATCTCGCGCACGCCGCGCTGCCCGCTCCCACGGACGCGATCCGGCGGGCTGCGGCGGCCGCCGTCACCGAGCTCGACGGGCAGATCGGCGGCCACGGCTACACCCTCGCCGGGATCCCGGTGATGCGGGAGGCCGTGGCGCGGCGCTTCACCGAGCGCGGCGTGCCGACCGCCCCCGAGCAGATCCTGGTCACCTCCGGCGCGCAGCACGCGATCGCGCTGGTCCTCACGCTGCTCGCGGGCCCGGGCGACCGCGTCCTGGTCGAGCACCCCACCTACCCGAACGCGCTCGACGCCATCCGCGGCCGCGGCGCCCGGCCGGTCCCCGTGCCGCTCGGTCCCGACGGCCGGGAGCCGGCGTGGGACCTCGACCTGCTGACCGCCACCGTCCGGGACACCCGTCCCGCCCTCTGCTACCTGGTGCCGGACTTCCACAACCCGACCGGCGCGGTGATGCCGCCGGAGGTCCGCTCGGGGGTGGTCGAGCTGGCGCGGCGGACCCGCACCCCGCTCGTCGTCGACGAGACCCTGACCGAGCTGCCCCTGGACGTGCCGGCCCCGGAACCGGTCGTCCGGCACGCGCCCGACTCGCCCCTGCTGATCACGATCGGCTCGGCGAGCAAGGTGTTCTGGGGCGGGCTGCGGATCGGCTGGATCCGCACCTCGGCGTCGCTGGTGCGACGACTCGCCGCCCTGCGGCCGTCGATCGACCTCGGCGGGGCGGTGCTCGACCAGCTCGTCACGGCCCGGCTGCTCGGCGAGGTCGACGCGGTCGTGGCCGAGCGGCAGGAGACGCTGCGCGCCGCCCGCGCCGACCTCCGCCGCCGGCTCGCCGAGGCCTTCCCGCAGTGGCGGCCCAACGACCCGGCGGGCGGGCTGAGCTTGTGGGTCGACCTGGGCGAACCGGTGTCCAGCCTGCTCACCGGCGCCGCCCGACGGCACGACGTCCTGCTGGCCGCCGGACCCCGCTTCGGCGTCGACGGCGCGTTCGAGCGGTACATCCGGCTGCCGTACACCCTGCGACCCGAGCCCGCCGCGGCCGCGCTCGAACGACTCACCGCGGCCTGGCAGGGTCTGCGGCACCAGCCCGACGGCGCCGGGGCGGACCAGATCGCCGTGGCCTAGCCGGGACGGCGTCCTGTGGCCTGGGCCGCAGACCCGTGGGCCGCGGACCCGTAGAGTCCTGAACGATCGATCGATGAGGAGGACGGAAGTGGGCACTCGCAGCGGACCCCTCGCGGGCGTACGGGTCGTCGAGCTCGCCGGTATCGGACCGGGGCCGCACGCCGCGATGATCCTGGGCGACCTGGGCGCCGAGGTGGTCCGGGTCGACCGGCCGGGCGGGAGCAACGGGAGCCCCGTCGACCCGGCCGCGCGGGGACGCAGGCGCGTCGCCGCCGACCTGAAGACACCGGAGGGTCGGGAGACGCTGCTGCGGCTCGTCGAGAAGGCGGACGTGCTGATCGAGGGCTATCGGCCCGGCGTCACGGAGCGGCTCGGCGTCGGCCCGGCCGACTGCCACGCGCGCAACCCGAAGCTCGTGTACGGCCGTATGACCGGCTGGGGCCAGGACGGGCCGATGGCTGCCCGTGCCGGGCACGACATCAACTACATCTCGCTCACCGGCGCGCTGCACGCCATCGGTCGCGGGAACGGCGAGCGGCCGGTCCCGCCGCTCAACCTGGTCGGGGACTTCGGCGGCGGCTCCATGCTGCTCGTCGTCGGCGTGCTCGCCGCCCTGTACGAGGCCCGCGGCTCGGGCGAGGGCCAGGTCGTCGACGCCGCGATGGTGGACGGCGCGAGCCTCCTGCTACAGATGATGTGGGGAATGCTCGGCGCGAAGGTGTGGCAGGACGCCCCGTCCACCAACCTGCTTGACGGCGGCGCCCCCTTCTACGACACCTACACCTGCGCGGACGGGCGGTTCGTCGCCGTCGGCGCCCTGGAGCCGCAGTTCTACGCCGAGCTGCTCAAGGGCCTGGAGATCGACCCGGCCGACCTGCCGCCACAGGGCGAGGCGCAGTCTTGGCCGGTTCTGCGGGCCCGCTTCACCGACGTGTTCAAGACCAGGACGCGGGACGAGTGGGCGGCGGTCTTCGACGGCAAGGACGCGTGCGTCACCCCCGTGCTCTCCTTCGGAGAGGTGGCCGAACACCCGCACATGGCGGCTCGGAACACGATCGTCAGCCCGGACGGCGTGCCACAGGCCGCCCCGGCCCCGCGCTTCTCCCGCACCGGGACCGAGGTGCAGAGCCGACCCACGGACGTCGAGCCGGTCGACGACGTCCTCGCCGACTGGAGCTGAGAATGCCGAACGCCCCCTCTCGTTCCCGGGAGGGGGCGTTCGGTCGTGCCACTCAGACGGTGTCGTCGACCAGCAGGTTGCGGGTGCGGTTCGGGTCGACCGGGATGCCCGGGCCCGTGGTGGTCGAGATGGTGATCTTCTTGATGAAGCGGCCCTTCGCGGCGGACGGCTTGGCCCGCAGGATCTCGTCGAGGGCGGCGCCGTAGTTCTCCACCAGCTTCTCGGTGTCGAACGAGGCCTTGCCGATGACGAGGTGCAGGTTGGCCTGCTTGTCCACCCGGAAGTTGATCTTGCCGCCCTTGATGTCGGCGACGGCCTTGGTGACGTCCGGGGTGACGGTGCCGGTCTTCGGGTTCGGCATCAGGCCGCGCGGGCCGAGGATGCGGGCGATGCGGCCGACCTTCGCCATCTGGTCGGGGGTCGCGATCGCGGCGTCGAAGTCCAGCCAGCCGCCCTGGATCCGCTCGATCAGGTCCTCGGCGCCGACGACGTCGGCACCGGCGGCCTCGGCCTCGGCGGCCTTGTCGCCGACGGCGAACACGATGACCCGGGCGGTCTTACCGGTCCCGTGGGGCAGGTTCACGGTCCCGCGGACCATCTGGTCGGCCTTGCGGGGGTCGACGCCCAGCCGCATGGCGACCTCGACGGTCGCGTCCATCTTGCTGCTCGAGGTCTCCTTGGCCAGCTTGGCGGCCTCGAGGGGCGAGTACAGGGCGTCGCGGTCGATCTTGGCCGCGGCCTGCTCGTAGATCTTGCTGCGCTTTGCCATCTTCACTCCTTCGCGAAGATCGTGGTAGGAGCCGCGCCCGGCTCTCCCACGCGTACGGATGGGGTCAGTTGACCGTGATGCCCATCGACCGGGCGGTGCCGGCGATGATCTTCGCGGCCTGGTCCAGGTCGTTGGCGTTGAGGTCGCGCATCTTGGTCTGCGCGATCTCCCGCACCTGGTCCATGGTCACCGAGGCGACCTTGGTCTTGTGCGGCTCGCCGGAGCCCTTCTCCACGCCGGCCGCCTTGAGCAGCAGCTTGGCCGCGGGCGGGGTCTTGAGCTCGAAGGTGAACGAGCGGTCCTCGTACACCGAGATCTCGACCGGCACCACGTCGCCGCGCTGGGCCTCGGTGGCGGCGTTGTACGCCTTGCAGAACTCCATGATGTTGACGCCGTGCTGACCCAGCGCGGGGCCGACCGGCGGGGCCGGCGTGGCCGCGCCGGCCTTGATCTGGAGCTTGATGATCGCGGAGAGCTTCCGCTTCTTGGGTGGCATCCTGTGATTCCTCGTGATCGTCTGGGTCTACCCAGCGCCGCGGACCTGCCCGCCGCGGCGGAGAATCGTGCGTGTCAGATCTTGGAGACCTGACTGAAGGCCAGCTCGACGGGTGTCTCGCGGCCGAAGATGGACACGAGCACCTTCAGCTTCTGCGCATCGACGTTGACCTCGTTGATCGTGGCCGGCAGCGTCGCGAACGGGCCGTCCATGACGGTGACCGACTCGCCGACCTCGAAGTCGACCTCGACCTGGGCCCCGCCGCCCGTGCCGGCGGCCGCGCCGCCCGTGCCCGCCGCGGCGGCGGCCTTCTCCTTCGGCGCCTCCTGCTTCGGCAGCAGGAACTTCAGCACCTCGTCCAGGGTCAGCGGCGACGGCCGCGACGTGGCCCCGACGAATCCGGTGACGCCCGGGGTGTTCCGGACGGCGCCCCACGACTGGTCGTTGAGCTCCATCCGGACCAGGATGTAGCCGGGCAGCACCTTGCGCTGCACCTGCTTGCGCTGGCCGTTCTTGATCTCGGTGACCTCTTCGGTGGGCACCTCGACCTGGTAGATGTAGTCCTCGACGTCCAGGGTCTGCACCCGGGTCTCGAGGTTCTGCTTCACCTTGTTCTCGTAGCCCGCGTAGGAGTGGACGACGTACCAGTCGCCGGGGGCGCGGCGCAGCGCCTCCTTCATCTCCTCGACCGGGTCGACATCCTCCTCGGGCACGTCGGCGGCCTCGCCGTCGGCACCGGCCTCGAGGTCACCCGGGTCGGCCTGCGCCTCGGCGGCCGGCACGGCGTCGGCGGCCTCGGACCCGAAGTCGACGTCCGCGTCCCCCGCGAAGGTGTCCTCCGCCTCCTCGGCCTCGACCGCCTCGGTGTCGGTGTCGGCGGGGTCGATGGCGTCGCCGGAGCTGTCGGAGGCCTCGGCGCCGTAAGCCACCTCGACGTCGGTGCCCTGCACCGTCGTCTCGTCCTCGGCCGGTCGGCCGTCTGGGGAGGTCACGTGCTTCTCGCTTCCTTCGTCAGCGTCGTCGTGCTCGATCGGGGCGTTCGCGGCTCACCTGCGGGGCTAGGCGCCGAACAGGGCCGACACGCCCAGCCCGAACACCCAGTCCAGGAGCGAGACCAGCGCGACCATGAAGGCGACGAAGACGAGCACGACGATCGTGTAGGTCACCAGTTGCTTGCGCGTGGGCCAGATGACCTTGCGTAGCTCCGCCACGACCTCGCGGAGGAAGCGGACCAGCCTGGCGAACGGCGACGCCTTGCGCGGCGCCCCGCCCGTGCGCGAGGGCGTCGGGCGGCCCTTGCCCGGCGTGGTGACCGCGCCGGCCCCCGGGGAGGACGGCGACGTGCGCCGGCCGCGGCGGTCGGCCGCGGACGTCGGGCGATCCCGCCCGGGCTCACGCTCCTCGCTCACCGCTCGTCCTCTCACCGGCGGGCAGACGCCCGCCCCCTCGTCTCGTTCCTGCTGTCGTCCCGGGTGGCAGGGGTGACAGGACTTGAACCTGCAACCTGCGGTTTTGGAGACCGCTGCTCTGCCAATTGAGCTACACCCCTACGCCGCCCCGGCCCGCCGCGTCGGGGACCCGACGGGTTCGGAGCAGGCACACCGGAAGATCCGGTGCGCCCGGCGAAAGTGAGTGTACGGCACCCGGTCCGGGCCCCTTCACCCGCGGGCCCCCCGGGACCCCGCCAGGGCCTGCGGGGCCGAAACCCAGTCGCACGAGGGTACGCCCGGTGCGCGAGGATGAGGGCCATGTCCGCACCGAGTGCAGCAGAGTCCACCTCAGCGCAGAAGCCACGGATCTCCGCACGGATCGGCGGCATCGCGGAGTCCGCGACCCTCGCCGTCGACGCGAAGGCCAAGGCGCTCAAGGCCGAGGGCCGCCCGGTGATCGGCTTCGGCGCCGGCGAGCCGGACTTCCCCACCCCGCCGGCGATCGTCGCCGCCGCGCAGGAGGCGTGCGCCGACCCGCGCAACCACCGCTACTCCCCCGCCGGCGGGCTCCCGGAGCTCAAGGCCGCGATCGTGGCGAAGACCGAGCGGGACTCCGGCTACGAGATCGCCGCGAACCAGGTCCTGGTCACCAACGGCGGCAAGCAGGCCGTCTACCAGACCTTCGCCACCCTGCTCGACCCGGGCGACGAGGTGATCCTGCCCGCCCCGTACTGGACCACCTACCCTGAGGCCATCGCCCTGGCCGGCGGCGTGGCCACGGTCGTCGTCACCGGGCCCGACGCGGGCTACCTGCCCTCGGTCGAGCAGCTCGAGGCCGCGCGCACCCCCCGCACCAAGGTGCTGCTGTGGTGCTCGCCGTCGAACCCGACCGGCGCCGTCGCCCCTCGCGAGCTCACCGAGGCCGTCGGCCGCTGGGCCGTGGAGAACGGCATCTGGGTCGTCACCGACGAGATCTACGAGCACCTGGTCTACGACGGCGCCGAGGCCGTGTCGATGCCCGTGGCGGTGCCGGAGCTGGCCGACACCTGCGTGGTGCTCAACGGCGTGGCCAAGACCTACGCGATGACCGGTTGGCGGGTCGGCTGGATGGCGGGCCCCGCGGACGTCATCAAGGCCGCCACGAACCTGCAGAGCCACCTGTCCTCGAACGTGGCGAACGTGTCCCAGCGCGCCGCGATCGAGGCCCTGTCCGGCCCGCTCGACGCCGTCGAGGAGATGCGGACGGCCTTCGACCGCCGCCGCCGCACGATCGTCGAGCTGCTCTCGGCGATCCCGGGCGTGCAGTGCCCCACCCCGAAGGGCGCCTTCTACGCCTACCCGGCCGTGGGGGAGCTGCTCGGCAAGCAGATCCGCGGGCAGAAGATCGAGACCAGCCTCGACCTCGCCGCCGCCGTGCTCGAACACGCCGAGGTCGCCGTGGTGCCCGGCGAGGCCTTCGGGACCCCCGGCTTCTTCCGGCTCTCCTACGCCCTGGGCGACGACGACCTGAGGACCGGCGTGGAACGGATGGGCGCGCTGCTGCGCGAGGCCCAGTAGGAACCGCGGGACCACCCGAGGGGCGGGCGCCGTCGGCGCCCGCCCCTCGGGTGTGTCGGGTCTACTTGTCGGTGTCGGCCAGGGCCGCCAGGGCGGCGGCCCGCTTGGCGTACTTCCAGTGGGCGAGGTCGCCGATCGTCTTGATGCCGAGGGCGGCCAGCTGCTCGTCGTGCTTCTCGGTGAGTCCCTCGAGGGCCGACGGCGGGGCGGAGAGGATCTCCGCGGCCGTCTTGTCCTCCCAGGCCTTGTCCACCAGCTTCCCGAACTTCACGTGGTGCTCCCTCCGTGTGGTGCGGTCCTCGCGGACCCGGGACGGGAGGCAGCATCGACCCGCACGCCGATCGCGGCAACCGGACGCGCCCGGCTCGTCACCCGGGGAGCACGACCTCCGCGGTGGCCCGTCCCAGCACCGACCTGCCCTCGAACACGGCCTTGAGGTCGATCCGGGCGACCCGGGCACCGTCCGCCACGGTGACGTCCGCGACGGTCCCGGTGATCTCCACGAGGGCGCCGGTGTCGTCGTCCGGGACCACGACGGGGCGAGTGAACCGGGTGCCGTAGCTGCGCACCAGCGACGGGTCGCCGACCCAGTCGGTGACGACGCGTCCGGCCACGGCCATCGTGAGCATGCCGTGTGCGATCACCCCGGGCAGCCCGGCGGCGCCCGCGACGCGGTCGCTCCAGTGGATCGGGTTGAAGTCGCCGGAGGCGCCGGCGTAGCGGACCAGGTCGGCCCGCGTGAGGTGCACGCGCAGCGGCGGCAGCTCGTCGCCCTTCTGCGCGTCGGCGGGGTGCGGCGCGCTGCTCATGCCTGGGTCACCAGCAGCGAGCTCGTGGTGGCGACGGGCTCACCCGCCGCGTCGGCGACCTCGCAGCGCAGGGTCAGCATGTGGCTACCCGCACGGGTGCGCAGCTCGTCGACGTGCACCGTGGTGAACAGCTCGTCGCCGCCGCGGATCGCTCGGTGGAAGGTGATGCGCTGGTCGCCGTGCACCATCCGCGTGTAGTCCCAGCCGAAGTCGGGGTCCCGCAGGAACGCCTCGATCAGCGGCATGGTGAACGTGGTCGAGAACGTCGGCGGCGCGACCAGGTCGGGGTGACCGGCCGCGCGCGCGGCGTCGAGATCGCGACTCAGCGGGGACGTGTCCCCGATCGCCGCGGCGAACTCGCGGATCTTCTCCCGGCCGACCTGGAACGGACCGGCGGCCGGGAGGGAACGGCCGACGAAGGACTCGTCGGGCACTGCCGTCAGCGGGTCTCGCGGTGGGCGCGGTGCGTGCCGCAGTTCGGGCAGAACTTCTTGATCTCGAGCCGGTCGGGATCATTGCGCCGGTTCTTCTTGGTGATGTAGTTCCGGTGCTTGCACTGCTCGCACGCCAGCGTGATCTTCGGCCGGACGTCGGTGGCCTTCGCCATCGCGGGTGCCTCCTGCTGCTTTCCTGCTTCGAGCTCGGATCGTGTGTGTAGCGGTGGCCGGACTTGAACCGGCGACACAGCGATTATGAGCCGCTTGCTCTACCGACTGAGCTACACCGCCTCGCGAAGCCGGTCACACCTACCTCGCTGGAGCCCCTTTACGGAATCGAACCGTAGACCTTCTCCTTACCATGGAGACGCTCTGCCGACTGAGCTAAAGGGGCGGCACGGCCCTCCGGGGACTTCCCGTCGGACCTGCAGAACTCTACACAACCCCCTCCGCGGGTCGCCAACCCGGGGGTCCCCCTCCCCGTTTCCGCAGCTCCCCGCCGATCGGGTGTCGACGGAGGGTGTGCGGCGGGGGTGCGGGTGGATCACCAGGAGGACTTGGTGACCCCGGGCAGCATTCCGGCGTGGGCGAGCTCCCGGAGCGTCACGCGGGAGACGCCGAACCTGCCGACGTACCCCCGAGGTCGGCCGTCCGTGGAGTCCCGGTTCCGCACCCGGGTGGCGCTCGCGTCCCGGGGCTGGCGGCGCGGCTCGCGCAACGCGGCCCGGCGCTCGGCGTCCGGCGTCGTGGGCCGGGCGACGGTCCGCTTCAGCTCCCGGCGCCGCCCGGCGTGCCGGGCGACGACCTCCTTGCGCCGCTCGTTGCGGGCGGTCTTCGCCGTCGTCGCCAACAGGCCTTCTCCCCCCGCGCGCGGAGGCGCGCCCTCGCGGCCTCGACGCCGATCCGGTCGACCAGCTTGATCGCCCTGGCCGACAGCCGGAGCCGGACGTGTTGGTTCTCCGACGGCAGCCGGTACCGGCGGTCCTGCACGTTGGGGTCGCACCGGCGCGGGCTGCGCCGGTGCGAGTACGAGACCGTCCGACCGAAGCCCGGCTCGCGGCCGGTCAGCTGACATCTGCGGGACATGCAAACAGCCCCGTCCCGCGTGCGGGTACGGCAGCGGGGCCGTCTCCCGGGCGTGGCGAATCCATCCTCACCGCTCCTCGCGGAACTCGACGTGCCGGCGGACCACCGGGTCGTACTTGCGCAGCACGAGCCGGTCGGGGTCGTTGCGGCGGTTCTTGCGGGTCACGTAGGTCGTGCCCGTGCCGGCGGTCGACCGCATCCTGACCACGGGACGCACGGCGGCGGACTTGGCGGCCACGCCACCCTCCCCTCGTATCGGGAACGATTGTCATTTACGGTAACACCCGCCGATCCCGATCCCTTCCCGAGGAGGGCCCATGCCCGACACCGAACTGCTCGTGGTCACGGGCCTGTGCACCGAGGGCGTGGAACGCGTCCTCGTCCGGCTGCGGACCGCCGATCCCGACGTGGTGGTCGTGCACCACGACCTGCGCGACATCGCCCGCGGGCGGCTGCACCGCCGGATCCGCGACCGCGACACCGACACGTGGACCCAGCTCGAGCTGGCCCACGGCTGCGTGTCCTGCACGCTGCGCGAGGACCTCCTGCCGACGCTGCGCGGGCTCGCCGGCCGGGTCCACCGCGTCGTCCTGCACCTCGATCCCGCCCTGGAGCCCGAGCAGGTGTGCTGGGCGCTCGCGCACGTCCTGGTCGGCGCAGGAGCCGACCCCGGGCACCGTGTGGTGCTCACCGATCTCGTCGACCTGCGTGGGGTGATCACCGCCGTCGACGCCGCCCGCTGGCTCGACGACGCCACCGGCGACGAGCCCGTCGTCGAGCGCGGCCTCGCCGACCTCCCGGACGACGAGCGCACGGTGGCCCAGGTCGCCGTCGCGCAGGCGGAGTTCGCGGACCTGCTCGTGCACACCGGCGCCGCGCCGGCCTGGGAGCACGCCCGGGTCGACGCCGTCCTGGAACGGCTGGCGCCCACCGCCCTGCGGTCCCGCCTCGCCGAGCTCGACGACGACGCGGTCCTCCTGCGCCGCACGCACGCGCAGGCCCGACGCGGCCGGCCCGACGACGTCCACGGCCCACTGCTGCGCGGCGCCCCGCCGCTGACCACCGACTGCGGGGTGCGGCTGCTCGTCTTCTCCGCGCGCCGCCCGTTCCACCCGGACCGCCTGCACGGGGCGATCGACCTGCTGCTCGACGGCGTCGTGCGGACCCGCGGGCGGATCTGGCTCGCCACCCGGCCCGACGACGTCCTGTGGCTGGAGTCCGCGGGCGGCAGCCTGCGCATCGGTGACGCCGGGGAGTGGCTCGCCGGGCAGGACCCCGCGGCGTGGGAGGAGGTGCCCGACGAGCGGCGGGCGCTCGCCGCGCTCGGCTGGCACCCGCGCTTCGGGGACCGGGCGCAGGACGTCGTCGTGCTGGCCCACGGTCTCGACGCCGAGGGCCTCGACACCGTCGAGGCGGGCCTGCGCTCCGCCCTGCTCACCGACGCCGAGCTCGCCGCCGGCGAGGAGACCTGGCCGGCGCTGCCCGATCCCTTCGGGTTCTGGCACACCGACCCCTGCGGCGACCCCGAACCGGCCGGCCGGGAGGCGGAGCGGTCCCGGGGAGAGGAGACCTGAGGGCGAGGGGTCGCCTTACCCCGAGGGGTGAGGCGACCCCTCAGGCGCGGGCCGCGGCGGTGGCCCGGGACGGCGTGACGGCGAAGCTCGGCGCCGTCGGCCGCACCGAGGCGGTGGCGATCGGGTACCAACAGGGCGTGATCCCTCCCCGATCTACCGTTCAGTAACTAGGGTGGGCGTGGCGCCGGTCACCGCGGACCGGCAGGAGGGACCGCGTGCATGTCCACTGACGCATCCACCACTGGCCAGGCGGCCGTGGCGGGCCCGGGCGCGCGCCCGGACCTGTCGGACGTCGAGGGGTTCTGGACCGGGCCGGTCGAGGAGCGGGCGGCCGCCTTCGCCTGGCTGCGGACGAACGAGCCGATCCCCTTCTACCCCGAGCCCGCCTTCGGCCACGTCGAGCCGGGCCCCGGGTTCCACGCCCTGACCCGGCTGGACGACGTCGTCGAGGCCAGCCGGACCCCTCAGGTCTTCACCTCGGGCGCGGGCGCCACCTCGGTGGTCGACCAGCCGCCGGAGTTCGCCGAGTTCTTCGGCTCGATGATCAACATGGACGACCCGCGGCACGCGCGGCTGCGCCGCATCGTCTCGCGCGGCTTCACCCCGCGCCGGCTCGCCCGGCTCACCGAGGACGTGCAGCGCGCCGCGACCCGGATCGTCGACGACGTGATCGACCGCGGCGAGTGCGACGCGGTCACCGAGATCTCGGCCCGGCTCCCCCTGAAGGTCGTCTGCGACATGATGGGCGTCCCCGAGAGCCAGCACGGGTTCGTGTTCGACCGCACCAACGTGATCCTCGGGGCGCAGGACCCCGAGTACGTGCCGGAGGGCACGGACGTGATCACCGCGCTGCTCACCGCGGGCGGCGAACTGGCGGCCCTGATGAAGGACCTCGGCGCGGCGCGGGAGCAGCACCCGACGGACGACGTCACGTCCGCCCTGGTCAACGCCGAGATCGACGGCGAGCGGCTCACCCCGGACGAGCTGGCCAGCTTCTTCGTCCTCCTGGTGGTGGCGGGCAACGAGACCACCCGCAACGCGATCAGCTGGGGCCTGACGTTCCTCACCGACGACCCGGACCAGCGCACCGCCTGGCTCGCCGACCTCGACGGTGTCACGCCCACGGCGATCGACGAGATCGTCCGGCTCGCCTCCCCGGTGATCTACATGCGGCGCACGCTCGCCGAGGACGCGGTGCTCGGCGGCACGGAACTCGTGGCGGGCGACAAGGTCGCGCTCTTCTACTGGGCCGCGAACCGGGACCCCGCGCACTTCCCGGACCCGGACCGGTTCGACGTGCGTCGCTCGCCCAACCCGCACGTGGGCTTCGGCGGACCGGGCCCGCACTTCTGCCTCGGCGCACACCTGGCCCGCCGGGAGATGGCGGTGATGTTCCGCGAGTTGCTCACCCGCGTCCCGGACATCCACGTCACCGGGGAGCCGCAGCGGCTCCGGTCGATGTTCATCAACGGCATCAAGCACCTGCCCGTCGCGTTCACCGCCGGAGGCGCCCGGTGATCTACCCGGAGGTGCCCGTCGGCGCCGTCCCGGCCGGGTCCGCCCGCCGCTACGGCGACCGCGTGGCCCTGCACCACCACGGCCGCGACCCGACCTACGCCCAGCTGTTCGCGCGGGCCTCGGTCACCGCAACGTGGTGGTCAACGTCCTGGACAAGGACCGGCCGGAGGAGACCGCGGCGGCGCTGCGGGAGGGCTGGTTGCACACCGGTGACGTCGGGGTGCTCGACGAGGACGGCTACCTGCGGATCGTCGACCGCAAGAAGGACATGCTGCTCCACAAGGGCTACAACGTGTACCCCCGCGAGCTGGAGGAGCTGCTGTTCCGACAGCCGGGCGTGCTCGGCGCGGCGGTCGTCGCCCGGCCGGACGTGACCGTCGGCGAGGTGCCGGTGGCGTTCGTGGTGGCGCCGGGCCGCACCGAGGCCGACGCCGCGGGCCTCATGGCGACGGTGAACGCGCGGGTCCTGCCCTACAAGCGGGTGCGCGAGATCCGGCTGGTGGACGAGATCCCGGTGTCGGCGGTGGGCAAGGTGCTCGAACGGGAGCTCGGGGAGCAGCCGGGTCATGGCGCGGGCGAGCACCGCCGGGATCGTCTGGGCCAACCCCAGGACCCGACACGCGGGTTTCCGCCCGCTCGCCGGCGGGATGGCCGCGGCCTGGCCGCACTGCGACGCGGTCGTCAGCGCGCACAGCCTCGACGCGCTCGACGGGCTGCTGGCGGCCCTGGGCGGGCGGCCGGACCCTCGGACGTCCGGGAACACCGATCGGGTGAGGCGGGCGGGGTGTGCTAACGGCGCCGGATGACCGTCCGATGAACCGGGCGTGACCGTGCCGCCCGCCGCCCCGGCCTTTCGCCCCGTGCCGGCCCCGCATGGCGGCGGTCCGCAGGAACGCACCGTCGCTCTTCCGGCGGTGTCGGTCCGGCGTGGTCCGCGGGACGGTGGGAACCGCCGAGCGCACCCTGGCCGCTCGTACACCCGGGGCGGACACCGGGCCGACCGCATCCCGGCGGCACCGGTGGAAGGGCTGCTGCGTCCCGTGCCGGCACCGCACGCCGAGCGGGGGGACCGCCGGGCCTTCCCGGCGCTGCACGGCGCCGCCTCGGCGGCCTACGCGGTCGCCGCGCGGGTGGGCAGTCTGGCGACGCTCGCGGCGATGCTGGTGCTGGGCGGTGCCGTGGCCGCGTCGGCCGACGGCAGGGCGCCGGACGGACCGGCGGCGAACACCGTGACGACCCTGCAGGAGCCCGCCCCGTAGGACGGACCCGTGGGTCAGGCCGCGACGCCGTCCTGGTTCAGCGGGGTCTTGAGCACGTGGTCGACCAGGCGCATCACGAGCTGGCCGCCACCGAGCCGGTACCCGAACTCCTCCCACGTGAGGAGCTCGCGCGAGAGCACCTCACCCACGGGACCGGGGTAGAGCCGGGTGACCCGGAACGCGGCGGCACGCAGCCGCATCTTCTCGTGATGGTCCATGGGGACGGGACTCATTCCACTTACCTCCGACAGGAAGGACGTGCGGTCCGGCGCGCGCTCAGCGCTGAGTCGCCATCCGTGGTGTCCCATCGTGACCCACCCCGTTTACCGGCGGGTGTCATGGTACCGAAGAGTGACTGACATCTCACTCAGCGCGCACGAACCGTCAGGGAGCGACTACCCCTGGCGCAGAAGATCACTCTGCAAGTGATCCATGCCACACCGGTGTGGCCATCCCCGGCCCTACCGTTCCGGGCATGAGCATGCGCACGACCGACGTGCTGTGGAGCGACGTCGACGGGGTCTACGCCGCGATCCTGGCCCACCCGTTCGTCACCGGGCTGACGGACGGCACACTGCCGCACTCCGCCTTCCGGCACTACATCGTCCAGGACGCCCACTACCTGCGCGGCTACGCCCGCGCGCTCGCGCTGTGCGCGGCCAAGGCCCCCGGCGAGGACGACCTCGCGATGTTCTGCGCCCATGCCGCCGGGGCGATCGCCGCCGAGCAGGAGCTGCACGCCGAGCTGCTCGGCAAGCTGGACCTGACCGCCGAGCAGGCGGCGGCGCTGCCGGTGGCGCCGGCGACCCGGGCGTATGTGAGCTACCTGCTCGCCACGGCGTACTCCGGCTCCTACGCCGAGGCGGTCGCGGCGGTGCTCCCCTGCTACTGGATCTACGCGAAGGTCGGCGAGCACCTCGTCGACGCCGGCTCACCCGACCCGCTCTACGCCCGCTGGATCTCCACGTACGGCGGGGAGGAGTTCCGGGCCGTCGTCGACGCGGTGCTCGCCGCAACCGATCGCATCGGCGAGTCGGTCTCGGCCGCCGAGCTCGCCCGGATGCGGGAGCACTTCACCACGACCAGCCGCTACGAGTGGATGTTCTGGGACGGCGGGTACCGCGAGGAGGGCTGGCCCGTCTGAGGCCGCGGGGCGTCAGCGCTGGTCGAACCGGTCCGGGATCAGCAGGTGCAGGAGGAACCCGACGATCGCGACGACGATCGCACCCCAGAAGCCCGGCCAGAAGCCGTCGACCACGAACGGCAGGCCGATCCGCGAGGAGAACGACCCGACCAGCCAGAACAGCAGGGCGTTGACGACCAGGCCGAACAGCCCCAGCGTGAGGATGTAGAGCGGGCAGCTGAGGATCTTGATCACCGGCTTGAGGAAGGCGTTGACCAGGCCGAAGATCAGCGCGACCACGGCCAGGGTGCCCACCCGGGCGGAGGTGGTGCTCCCGCCGAGCTCGATGCCGTCGACCAGCCAGGTCGCGACCCACAGCGCGACCGCGACCACGACCACCCGGATGACGAACGCGAGGACCCAGGAGCCCTCCCGCTCGTCCACCCAGCTCACGAGCCCTCCCCGCCGGCGCTCGTCGGTCGTGTTCGCGACGCCGCCGTGGTGAACGGTGAGCTCACGAGATCACCGCCTGCGAGACGAGCACCCGCAGCTGCGGGCGGATCGGGTAGGCACTCGACGGCATCAGCTGGGTCATGAACACCACCGAGAGCTCCTCGACCGGGTCGACGGAGAAGGCCGTGCTGGCCAGCCCGCCCCAGCCGTACTCGCCGAGCCCCTGCAGCTGCTTGCCCGCCGCCGGGTCGACGACGACGGAGAACCCCAGCCCGAAGCCCGTGCCCTGGAAGGCGGACTCCGCGAAGATCGGACGGCCGAACGTCTCCAGGTCGGCATCGCCGGGCAGATGGTTGCGCGTGGCGTAGGCGAGGGTGCGGGGGCCGAGCAGGCGCACGCCGTCGAGCTCGCCGCCGCGGGCGAGCATCTGGGTGAAGCGGTGGTAGTCGTGCAGCGTCGACGCCAACCCGCCGCCGCCGGACAGGAAGGTCGGCTCGCGGGTGATCGCCTCGGCCATCGCCCCGCTGCGGACCAGCCCGCCGCCGGGCCTGGGCTGGTAGAGCGCGGCGAGCCGGCCCAGGTCCTCCTCGCCGGAGACGTGGAAGCCGGTGTCGGTCATGCCGAGCGGGCCGAGGATCCGCTCGCGGAAGAAGGCGTCGAGCGACATGCCGGAGGCGACCTCGACGACCCGGCCGAGCACGTCCGTCGAGACGCCGTAGTTCCACTCGGTGCCCGGCTGGAACAGCAGGGGCAGGCCCGCCCAGGTGTCGCAGGCCGCAGCGAGGTCGTGCCCGCGCGGCGCACCGAACTCGTGGCCCTTGCCGCGGTACATCTCGTCGACGGGGTGGGCGTGGTGGAAGCCGTAGGTGAGCCCGGACGTGTGGGTGAGCAGGTGCCAGACCCGGACCGGCTCGGTGGCCGGCACGGTGCCCGGGTTGAGCGCGGAGCCGGAGCGGTAGACGCGCATGTCGGTGAACGACGGGATGTACCGGGCCACCGGGTCGGTGAGCTCGAGCGCGCCCTCCTCCCACAACATCAGCGCCGCGACGGAGGTGATCGGCTTGGTCATCGAGTAGATGCGCCAGATCGTGTCGTCGGTGACCGGGAGCCCGGCCTCGACGTCCCGGAGCCCGTGGTGCGCGACGTACGCGACCTTCCCGCACCGGGCGACGGCGACGGACCAGCCGGGCAGCTTGCCGGAGTCGACGTACTTCGCGAAGTGGGACTCGATGCGGTCCAGCCGCTGCGCGTCGAGCCCGACCTCGCCCGGCTCGACCTCCGTCTTCAGAGCACTCACGACCTCGACACTACCCACGATCACCGGGCGGGTGTGAGCACCGCGCGGCCCAGCCAGCGGCAGGCGAGCAGGGCCAGCTCGAGATCGATGCGGCCCTCGGTCAGCGGCCGCCCGCGCTCCCGTTCGGCCCGGCTGACCCGGTAGCGCACCGAGTTCTTGTGCATGGTCAGCTGATCGGCCGCCGTGGTGTAACTTCCGCCGGCCACGAGGAACACGCGCAGGGTCTCGCGCAACCGGGCGTGCTGGGGGTCGTCGGCGGCGAGCCCGCCCAGGGTGTCGGCCACCCAGGTGCGCGCGGCCTCCAGGTCGGCACAGAGCAGGGCGACGGCGCCGACGTCGGCGAAGGTCGTCACGACCCGGGCGTCCTCGCCCGCGGCGAGGGCGACGGTCTGGGCACGGACGGCCTGCCGGTGGCTCTCCCGGAACCCGGCCACCCCGGTCCCGGGCTCGCCGACCGCGATCCGTACGGCCTGCCCGTTCTCCTCGGCGAGCGCAGCAGCCGCCCTGGTCAGGTCCCGCACCGAGGAGTCCCGGCCGAGCGGGAGCCAGGCCCAGGTCGTCGCATGGTCGTAGGCGACGCAGAGCGGGCGGCCGCGGCAGCCGGTCCGCTCGGCCAGCGTCCCGACGAGCCGGACGACGGCCGCGCCCTCCCCCTCGCCGGACCAGGCCACCAGTGCGAGGTGCCACCCGCGCACCCCGTACCCCAGGGTGGTCTCGAGCGCGTCGAGGTCGGCGGGGCCGTCGCCGTCGAGCAGGGCTCGGACCCGGCCCGCCCGCAGCGTGTCCCGGTTGGCGAGCCAGCGCTCCCGCTCCTCCTCGTAGACCTCGGCGACCTGCTGACAGATCCAGTCGACGTAGCCGAAGGTGTCGCCGACCATCCGCCGCGCGACGCCCAGCGCCACCACCGGGTCCTCCCGGCGCCGGTCGAGCTCGGCGAACACCCAGCGCAGCAGCCGGTCGTGGCCGATCCGGTAGGCGCGCAGCAGCGCATTGACCGGGACCCCGCGCTGGGCGAGCCGGCGGGCGTACTCGAACGCGGCCGACGGCGGCTCCATCCGCTCGGCCGGGATCTCGTGCGCCAGCATGTGCAGGATCGTCTCGACGTTGCCCTCCACCGAGGCGCCGAGCAACTCGACGATCCGCGGGTCGCCGTCGAGCTCGGCGATCTCGGAGGCCATCAGCCGGCGCAGGTCGAGCGCGATCTCCACGACGCGGCGGCCCAGGGCCACGGCGATCGCCCGGACGCAGCCGCCGACCTGGTCGAGACCGGCCGGGGAGGCGTCCGTCGACGATGGCGGCACTCCCCCACACTACGTTCGGCCGGACGTTTGACAAGTCACCGCACGGCCGCGCCGAGGCCGGCACGGAGGACCGTGACCTCCACCCGCCGCGTCAGGCGCCCGCCTTCTGCACGGCGTCGGCGATCTCGTCGATGATCACCGCACCGGAGGGCGTCGCCCCGAGCGTCCAGAGGAAGTCGTGCAACATGCCGTCGAAGCGCTTCAGCGTGACGGGCACGCCGGCCGCCTCGAGCTTGCGGGCGTAGTCCTCGCCCTCGTCGCGCAGCGGGTCGAACTCCGACGTCGCCACGTAGGCCGGCGGCAGCCCGGAGACGTCCTCGCGCCGGCCCGGGCAGAGGTACTCGCCGTCGTCCGCCTGGGCGCCGAGGTAGTGCGCCCAGAACCACTCCATCGCGCCCCGGGTGAGCAGGTAGCCGTCCGCGTTCTCCTCGTAGGACGGGGTGGAGAAGTCGAAGTCGGTGACCGGGTAGAGCAGCAGTTGCGCGGCGATCGCGGGGCCGCCCCGGTCCTTCGCAGCCTGCGCCACGGACGCGGCCAGGTGTCCGCCGGCCGAGTCGCCGGCCACGATCAGTCGGTCCGGGTCGGCGCCCAGGTCCGCGGCGTGCTCAGCGGCCCACTCGGTGGCCGCGTAGCAGTCGTCGAACGCGGCGGGCGCGCGGTGCTCGGGGGCGAGCCGGTAGTCCACCGACACGATCACGGCGCCGCTGCGGTTGGCGATGCTGCGCAGCGGGCGGTCCACGATCTCGAGGTCGCCGATCACCCAGCCGCCGCCGTGGAAGTAGACGACCAGCGGCTTCGGGCCGTCCCCGTCGGGGGTGTAGATCCGCACCGGGATCCGGCTCGCCGGGCCCTCGATCCGGCGGTCGTCGACCGCGATCGGCTCCGGCTCGCCCTGCAGGTCGAGGAAGCCCTTGGCCGCGGCGCGGGCCATCGGCACCGTCATCTGCGGGAACGGCGGCATGCCCTGTTCGGCGAGGGCGTCGAGCAGGGTCTGGGCTTCGGGGTGGACGGGCAACGCTGCCTCCTGGGTCCGACGCGGCCGAGCGGGGGATGTCCCCCTGCACCGTGACACCGGACACGCGGTCGACCTTCGTGCCCGCGGTACGAAACCCGCCGCCGTCTTCGTGTCCCCGGCACGTCGATCCGCCTGCCCCACCCGTCGCCGGACCCTCCCCGCCGGCCGAGGCGGGCAGGGCGAGCTCGAACGCCGCGCCGATGCACGGCCCGTCGACGGCCACGAGCACGGGCACCGGTGCGGTCCGGACCGCCCGCAGCAGGTCGTCGGCGGTCAGGGCGTTGCGTGACTCGGGCCGGTCGAGGGTGATCCGGCGGATCGGGCCGTCGTCGGTGCCGTTCATCCGGACATCCCGACCGGAGCGTCGCGGCCGGGTGATGATGAGAACCACGGGGCTGCCCGCCGATCTGCACGGCGACGCCGGGGTCCTGCACGCCCTGTTCCGCCGCCGGGACTCCGGCAGCAGGGCCGGCGCCCGCACGGACGGTCACCGGGGCGCCGATGAGTTCGGCGGCGCGGTCGGGTCGACCTCTCGACGGGCCCGGAACGACCGGGCCGCGTGAGTCCTGGGCGGGAGACGGCATGGCCGGTCCGACAAGGGCACGCCGCCCCTTCGGACGGCGGCGTGTCGAGATCGCGCCCGGCGACTCGCGGCCGCACGACGAGGACGAGTGGCGCGGCGTGCTCGTCGTCCTCGAGGCCGGGGAGATCGAGCTGCGCTGCCACGCGGGCGGGCGGCGGCGCTTCGCGGCCGGCTCGGTCCTCTGGTTCACCGGACTGAACCTGCGCACGGTGCACAATCCGGGCGCGGAGCCCGCCGTGCTCGTCGCCATCTCCCGGGGCCGCCGTGCGACGGAGGTCACGGGTTCGTGACGTCGACGGACCATGCCCGACACCTGGGCGCGCCACCATCGGCCGCATGACCATCGACCTGATCGTCGCTCAGGCCGAGTCGCGGTCCGCCGCGATCGCCGACCTGCTCGGCGCGCTGGAGGAGCTCACCGCGGCCTACCGCGGGCTGCCCGACGAGGAGCGGACCGGCCGCTGCTCCGCCGACGCCGACCGGATCACCGCCGAGGTGGCGCGGCACCTGTTCACCGCGCGCACCCGGCTGTCGTCGGACTACGGGCGGCGCGGGGGCTGAGCCTCCCCTCCCGACGTCCCGGGCCGGCTCCTCCCTCCGCCCCGGCTCAGCCGGGGCGCCGGGCCACCCGCTCGGCGAACGCCCTGACCCACCGCCGCTGCCAGGGCGTCTCGACGGCCCGGGGCCGGTAGTGCGCGCGGGCCCAGGCCACCGCCTCGGTCCCGGGATGCCCGGCGAGCACCGCCATGCAGGCGATCACCGTGCCCGTCCGGCCGGTCCCGCCCGTGCAGCTGACCTCGACCCGCAACCCGGACCGGGCCCGTTCGTAGGCGTCGACGATCGCCGCGGTGGCCCCGTCCCGGTCGCGGGGCACCCGGAAGTCCGGCCACACGATCCAGGCCGCGGGCCAGTCCGGCTCGTCGTCGTGCCCGGGGCGGCCGAGGCAGAGGGAGAACTCGGGCAGGGGCCCGTCCGGCAGGGGCTCGCGGCGGCCCCGGCCGCGGACCGGGGTGCCGTCGGGGAGCAGGACCGCGCCGTCCAGCTGGATCATCCCGTGATAATGCCCCCTCGTGGGATCGATCGAGGCCGTGGTCGGGGCGTTGCGGGGGGCCGGGTGCGTGTTCGCGGAGGAGGAGGCCGAGGTCCTCGCGGGGTCGGCGGGGTCGGCGGAGGAGCTGGCGGCGATGCTCGCCCGGCGCGTCGCCGGGGTGCCGCTGGAGCACGTCGTGGGCTGGGCGGAGTTCCGTGGGCTGCGGATCATGGTCGACGAGGGGGTCTTCGTGCCGCGCCGGCGCACGGAGCTGCTCGTCGAGCAGGGTGTGGCGCTCGCCGCTCCGGGGGCCGTGATCGTGGACCTGTGCTGCGGCTCGGCTGCGGTGGCGACCGCCCTGGCCGTGGAGCTGCCGGACGCCGAGGTGCACGCGGCCGACGTCGATCCCGCCGCGGTGCGGTGCGCCCGGCGGAACCTCGAGCCCCGCGGGGGCCGCGTACACGCGGGTGACCTGGACGCGGCCCTTCCTCCCGACCTGCGCGGACGGGTGGACCTGCTGTTCGCCAACGCGCCCTACGTGCCCACGGCGGAGGTCGCGTTCATGCCGCCCGAGGCCCGCGACCACGAACCCCTCGTCGCCCTCGACGGCGGCGCCGACGGCCTCGACCTGCACCGCCGGATCGCCGCGCTCGCGCCGGGCTGGCTGCGCCCGGGCGGCCTCCTGCTGATCGAGACCTCCCGGCGGCAGGCGCCGGGCACCGCCGCGGCGATGGTCGCCCACGGCATGGGCACCGCGCTGACCTCCTCCGCGGAGCTCGACGCCACCGTGGTGATCGGGGTCAGCGCCGGGGCGTCTCGACCACGACGTTCGTCGACTTGATCACCGCGACGGCGAGCGAGCCGGGCGCCAGGCCGAGCTCCTCCACCGCCTCGCGGCTCATCAGCGACACCACCCGGTGCGGCCCGCACTGCATCTCGACCTGGGCCATGACCTTGTCCATGACGACCTCGGTGACCAGGCCGACCATGCGGTTGCGTGCGGAGGTGTGCACGCCGGACGGGTCCGGCGCCGCGCTCGCGTGCTCCCGGGTGAACGCCGCCAGCGAGGCCCCGTCGACGACCTTGCGCCGCGAGGCGTCGAGGTGCACCGGGAGGGTGCCGGCGTCGATCCACCGGCGCACCGTGTCGTCGCTGACCCCGAGCAGGCCCGCGACCTCCGAGATCCTGTACTCCGCCACGGCCGGATGTTACGGCGGCACGCCCGCGGCGTCTCCGCCGCCGGCGCTTCGTGCCCGGACGGGCCACACGTCGCACCCTGCCCTTCCGTGAGCCGTTGCCGCCGAGGAAGGCGTCGGCGGTGACCGTCGGAGGGTGCGGTGGCAGCTGGGTCTGCCGGTCGCCCGGCGGCCGGGACGAGAACGGCCCCTGACCCGCGTTCTCGCTGGTCAGAGGCCGTACCCCGAGGGGGTGGCAGGTGAAGGATTCGAACCTTCGTAGGCTAAGCCGACGGATTTACAGTCCGCTCCCTTTGGCCACTCGGGCAACCTGCCGGGGTGCCGTCGGCCTCGCCGACGCGCAGGGAGAAGGATACGACAGCGAGATCCGGCCCCCACGAGGGGGGCCGTCACGGAGGAGGGGCCCATGGCCGACCCGTCGTTCGACGTGGTGAGCAAGGTCGATCGGCAGGAGGTCGACAACGCGCTGAACCAGGCCGCGAAGGAGCTCTCCCAGCGGTTCGACTTCCGCGGGACCGACACCTCCATCCGCTGGTCCGGCGAGGAGGCGATCACCCTCGAGTCGTCGACCGAGGAGCGGCTGAAGGCGGCGATCGACGTCTTCAAGGAGAAGCTGATCAAGCGCGACATCTCGCTGAAGGCGTTCGACGTGGGCGAGCCCGCCCCGTCCGGGAAGGTCTACAAGGTCACCGGCACGATCCTGCAGGGCATCGCCTCGGACAAGGCCAAGGAGATCAGCAAGACCATCCGCGACGAGAAGCTCAAGGGGGTGCAGGCCCAGATCCAGGGCGACCAGCTCCGCGTCTCGGGCAAGAAGAAGGACGACCTGCAGGCCGTCATCGCGCTGCTCAAGAGCAAGGACTTCGGCATCGCCCTGCAGTTCACGAACTACCGCTGACGCACCCGCTCCGACGTGCCCGTCGTCAGCCGCCGCCCAGCGGCGCGTCGCCGTCGAGGCCGGTCAGGGCGAGGACGCGGGCGACGGGGCCGGTCACGGGGCACTCGACCCGGAGCCCCAGGCCGCGCGAGCGGACGTCGTCGGCGAGGTCGAGGAGCATGCCGATGCCGGCGCTGGGCAGGTACCCGACGCCGGTCAGGTCGAGCACCACGGTCTCGGCGGGGCCGGCCGGGACGAGGGCGGCCGCGAGCGGCTCCCGGACGTCGTCGATCCCGCCGAGGTCGAGGTCGCCGTACAGGGCGATCCACAGGGCGGCCGCCTCGCGCTACGGTGAGCCCGGCCGGGGCGCGGGCGGGCGGGGCCGCCGCGGGCGGGGCGACGTGCAGCAGCTCGGGATCGCGGCCGGCCGGGTCCAGCCGGAAGGTGACGGTCGTGCCCTCCTCGTGGCGGCCGATCCCGACCTCGTCCGCGAGCGCGCGGATGAGGTCCAGCCCGCGCCCGCGGAAGCCCTTGTCCGCCCGCTCCGGCCGCCAGTGGCCGTGGTCGCGGACGGCGACCCGGATCGCCCCCTCGGGCTCGAGCTCCAGCGTGATGTCGAAGTCCTCGGGCGTGCTCCGCCGGTAGGCGTGGTCGACGGCGTTGGCGGCGGCCTCGCCGAGGGCGAGCTGCAGGTCCTCGAGCACGAGCCTGGGCAGGGCCGCCTCCTCGGCCCAGGCGCGGACCTCGGCGCGCATCCGGCGCAGGACCGCGGGCGCGGCCGGGTACCGGGCGCGCAGCGGCGCCGGCAGCAGCCGTACCGCGACGAGCGCGATGTCGTCGGCGTGCCCGTGCCGCTCGACGACCTCCGCCAGGAGGTGGTCCACCAGGTCGTCGGGGCCCTCGCCGGTACGCCGGGCGGCCGCGGACGCGAGCCGGGCCAGGCCGTCGTCGACCACCTCGCCGCGCCGCTCGACCAGTCCGTCCGTGTAGAGCAGCAGGGTCGTGCCCGGTCGGATCGTGATCGAGCCCTCGGTGAAGGAGGGCCGGTCGGGCAGCCCCAGCACCGGGCCGAGCGTCTCGTCCAGGTAGCGCGCGCCCTCCCGGTCGACCAGCAGCGGCGGCGGGTGACCGGCCCGGGCCCAGCGCAGCGTGCCGGAGGAGCGGTCGAGCAGCAGGCACGCCGCCGTCGACGCGCGGGAACCGGGGATCCACGAGACGTGCGCGTCCAGGACCTCCAGGGCCGACGCCGGCGAGTGCCCCTGGCGCAGGGCGCCGGAGAGCGCCACCCGCAGCTGCCCCATCACCGCCGCCGCGGCAGGCCCCTGCCCGACGACGTCGCCCACGGACAGGGCGACCCGGTCGTCGTCGACGGTGAAGACGTCGTACCAGTCACCACCGGCCTGCACCCCGGCCGCGCCGGGCCGGTACCGGGTCGCGGTGCGGAGCCTGCGGAAGGGCGGGGGCTCGGGCGGCAGCAGACTGCGCTGCAGCACGGCGGCGATCTCGTGCTCCGCCTCGTGCAGCCGGGCCCGGTCGAGCGCCTGGGCGCACTGCTCGGCCACGGTGAGCAGGGCGGCGCGCGCCTCGTCGGAGAGCTCCGGGCCGCCGTCGGGGAACCGCAGGCCGAGCACGCCGAGCGGGACACCGCCGAGCGAGAGCGGCACGGCGACCTGGTCGGGCAGGTCGCCCCCGCCCTCGTGGAGGCCCCGGTCCGACCAGGCGCGCGCGGAGCGGGTGCCGACCCAGACCGGCTCGCCCGTGCGGGCGGCGTAGGCGAGCGGGCGCGGCACGTCCGCGGCCAGCCAGCGCAGCGGCGTCGGGGGGAAGGCGGCGAGCACCTCCAGCTGATCGCCCCGGTGCACGGCGACCACCGCGGCGGTGGCGCCGATCTCCCGGGCATGACCCAGGATGACCTCCGCGACCTCGCCGGACCGGGCCGAGCCGGACAGCGCCGAGACGACGCGGCTGAACTTCTCGGCGGCCAGCCGGGCGTCGCTCTCGGCGGCGAGCAGCTCGGCCCGCTGCAGCGCGAGGGCGCTCTGCTCGGCCAGCGAGACCGCCGCCGCCCGCTCCGTCGCCGCCAGCCGGCGGGGCTCGACGAAGCCGAGGGCCACCGCGCCGATGCAGCGTCCCGCCACCAGCAGCGGAACGGCCGCCACACCCGAGTAGCCGTAGTCCTCGCCGATGAGCCGCTGCAGGTGCGGGTAGTCCCGCTCCCAGTCCTCGGCGGTCTCGACCCACACCGGCGCCGCACGGCGCACCGCGTCGGTGACGGGAGCGCGGGCGTCCTCGGGCACGGTCGCCCAGTCCCGCTGGGACGCGGGCGGCCAGCCGGTCGAGTGCAGCGACTCGAGCATGCCCGAGTCGCGCGCCTCCCACAGCATCACCGACGAGGTCTTGAGCAGCTGCGCGAACTGCGCCACCGCGGTCTCCGCCACCCGGCCCGGCGTCGCCGCGGCCGACAGGGCCGCCGTCGCCTCCTGCAGCAGCGTCAGCCGGTGGCTGGTGTCCCGCTCGCTCTCGAACAGCTGCGCGTTGTCGACCGCGGTCGCCGCGCGCCGGCCGATCTCCTCCAGCAGGGCCAGGTCCAGTGCGTCCTGCGGGGCCGAGGCGCCGGTCCGTCCGGTCGCGAGCATGCCCGCCACCCGCCCGCGCGCGACCAGCGGGACGAGCGAGACGCTGCGCAGGTCCAGCCGTCGCCGCACCGCCTGCTGCTCCGGGTCGTCCGAGGAGCCCACGATGTGGCTCTCGTCGACCGCCGCGGTGACCGGGCAGCCGTCGGCGAGCACCTCCTCGGCCCAGTGCGAGGTCGCGTCGAGCCGGGCCAGGTCGGCCTCCTGGGCAGCGTCCCGGGCCGCCAGCGCGACGACCCGGGAGACACCCGCGTCGTCGACGACGACCAACCGGGCGAGGTCGGCGACCCCCTCCTCGACCAGCGTGCGGACCAGCACCTCCCGCCGCCCGGCGACCGTGCTGTCGCGCTCCATCGCCCCGCCCAGCAGGCCGAGGACGCGCTGGCGCTCCTGCTCGCGGTAGCGGTCGTCGATGTCGAGGCACCCGCCGACGTAGCCGCGCTCCTCCGCCCCCGGGTTCAGCGGGGCGCCCCGGTCGAGCACCCAGCGGTAGCGGCCGTCGGCGCGGCGGAGCCGGTACTCGACCTCGAACACGGCGCCGGCGGCCGCGGCCCGGCGCTCGTCGTACCGGGCCAGGTCCTCCGGGTGGATGCGGGCGCGCCACCCGCTGCCGAGGTCCGCGTCGTCCCCGCCGGTGCACTCCCGCCACGCCTTGTTGACGAACACCCGGCCGTCGTCGGGCCCGTCGGCCCAGATGAGCGCCGGGGTGGCGTCGGCGAGGGCGCGGAAGCGGCGCTCGGCGTCGGCCCGCGCACGGCCGAGTCGCAGGTGCCCGTCGACGCGGGCCAGCAGCTCACGGGCGGCGAAGGGCTTGGTCAGGTAGTCGTCGGCGCCGGAGGCCAGGCCCTCCACGGCCGCCTCCTGGCCCGCGCGCGCCGACAACAGCACCACCGGGACGCGCGCGGTCCGCTGGTCGGCACGCAGCGCGCCGAGCAGGGCCATCCCGTCGAGCTCCGGCATCATCACGTCGGACACGACGAGGTCCGGCGGGTCCGCGAGCGCGGCCTCGAGCGCCGCACGGCCGTCGGACACCACCTGCACGGCGTACCGCGGCGCGAGCAGGCGGTGCAGGTAGTCGCGCATGTCGGCGTTGTCGTCGGCGACGAGCACCCGGCCGTCCACGACGTCCGGGGCGGACGCCTCGGTCGGCTGCTCCGCCGCGCTCGGCAGCCAGCGCAGGGCCTCCGCGACGAAGGGCTCCACCGTGGCCGAGGACGCGGTCGGGTCCTCCGGCGCCGCGGCCACCCGGTCGGGGGGCAGGTGCGCGGTCCCCGCGGGGATCGTGACGGTGAACGTCGTGCCGCGGTCGAGGGTGCTCTCCGCGCTGACGGTGCCGCCGTGCAGCGCGGCCAGCTCCCGCACCATGGCCAGCCCGATGCCGCTGCCCTCCGCCGACCGCGACCGCATGCCGGTGATCCGGTGGAAGCGCTCGAACAAGCGCGGCATCTCCGCCGCGGGGATGCCGACGCCGGTGTCCGACACGGTGAGCACGGCGGCGCCGCCGAGCGCGCGGAGCCGGACCGTGATCCCACCCTCGAAGGTGAACTTCAGCGCGTTGGACAGCAGGTTCAGGACGACCTTCTCCCAGCTGTCGCGGTCGACGTGCACCGGCCGGGGCAGTGGCGGACAGTCGATCACCAGCTCCAGCCCCGCGTGCTCGATCGCGGAGCGGAAGGCGCCGGCGAGCTCCGCGGTGAACGTCGCGAGGTCCAGCGGCTCGAAGCGGGCCTCGATGCGGCCGGCCTGCAGCCGCGAGTAGTCGAGCAGGCTGTTCACCAGCCTGCCCAGCCGCAGCACGTTGCGGTGGATCACGTCGAGCTCGGTGCGCAGCCGGTCGCGGGAGATCCCTTCGGCCGCGCGCAGCTCCTCGACCGGTCCCATGATCAGGGTCAGCGGCGTGCGGAACTCGTGGCTGACGTTGGAGAAGAAGTCGGTCTTGGCTCGATCGAGCTCGGCCAGCGCCTCGGCCCGGTGCCGCTCCGTCTCGTAGGCGCGGGCGTTCAGCAGCCCGGACGCGACCTGCGCGACGAGCAGCTCGACGAAGCCCCGGTACCCCTCGTCGTAGCGGCGGTAGGGGTTGAGCCCCAGGACCACGAAGCCGGCGACCGCGTCCTCGGTGCCGAGCGGCACGACCGCGGCCTCCGTGGGCGGGCGGTCCCACTCGCCCGTGGGCAGCGAGCCGAACCGGGTGCCGAGGTCGGTGACGATCTCCGTCCGGCCCGCGCGGGCCGCGGCGACCGGCCACGGCCCTTCCGGCCCGACCCGCTCCGGTGCGGCCGGCTCGCCCGCCCGGATCCCGGCGGCGCAGGCCAGCCGGGCCCCGCCGTTGTCGTCGAACAGGTAGACGAGGGAGAACGGCAGGTCACGGGTGCTGGTGGCGAGCAGGTCACAGGCGGCGTCGAGCACCGCGCGCTCGGTGCGGGCCGTGGTGACGGCGCTGGACAGCGCGCGCAGGGTCGACATCCGGCGCTCGCCGAGGACCCGGTCGGTGTTCTCGGTGACGACGCACAGGAAGCCCGGGATCGCGCCCGAGTCGTCGGCGAGCGGGCTGTAGGAGAACGTGTGATAGGACTCCTCGGGGTAGCCGGACCGCTCGAGGATCAGCAGCAGGTCCTCGTCCCAGGTCGCCTCGCCGGTCTCCAGGACCGACGCGATGCGCGGCCCGATGTCCTCCCAGATCTCCGCCCAGACCTCGCGGGCGGGCCGCCCGATCGCCCACGGGTGCTTCGCTCGCAACGTGTCGCGCTGGTAGGCGTCGTTGTAGAAGAAGGCGAGCTCGGGGCCCCAGCCCATCCACATCGAGAACCGGGAGCCGAGCAGGATCCGCACCACGTTGCGCAGCGCGGACGGCCAGGTGTCCGGCGGCCCGACCGACGTCGCGGCCCAGTCCCAGCCGGCCATGATCCGGCCGAGCTCGCCGCCGCGGGCGAAGACGCCGTCCCCGGCGGCCGGTGGGCGCACGGTGTCGTCGGGCGGGGTCATCGGAGCTCCGTTCCGACGTGTCCTGGCAGGGAGTCGAAGCCTAGCCGGATCCGGGGGTCACGGCGTGCGGCTCGGGAGGGGGGTCCCGCCCGGCCGGGGCGGGAAGTCGCCCCGGCAGGTGTGGACGGCCGGGGAACGGGTATGCCCCTTCGCCGGCGGACCGTCGGCGGAGTCACCAGACGGGTCAGGGAGCAGGTGGGCACCGTGCCGGACGGGGACGAGTGGCGGGCCCTCGCGGCCGTCACGGGCGCGGGGCGCGGCGTGGACCAGCGGGCCGAGCTGATCGGTGCGGGCGTGATCGTGCTGGTGGGCCTCGCGCTGCTGGCCGCAGGCCTCCTGACGATGACCGTCGGGCTCCTCGTGGCGGCGGTCGTCGTCGGCACCGCGGGGGCGATCTGGTGGGGCGAGGTGCGCCGGCGGCATCCTCGCGCGCGGCCGTAGGACGGCCGGCGGCGTTTGCGTGCGCCGGGGTGAGGAATCCCCCCGGCGGTCCACGACGGACCGCCCCGGCCGACCAGGAGGAGGCAGCCATGACCGAGCCGCACGACGACCGGACACCGGAGGACGACCCGGTGCGCCCCTTCCCCGAGCAGGAGGACCCGGAGGCGCTGGACTCGGATCCGGCGGAGGTCCCCCGTCCCGGGGCCCCGAGCATGCCGATGGAGCCCGGCGAGGAGCACGGGCGCTGATCGATGACCCCCACCCGCACGAGCCCCACCCGCAGGAGCACCTCGCCGGCGCGCCGGATCGCTGCCGGTGCGCTCGCGGTCGTCGCCGCCTTCGCCCTCGCCGGGTGCGCCGGCGGCAGCCGCAGCGGCAGTGACCAGCCCGCCGTGGACAACACCACCGGCGGGGCGGCGGCCCAGCCGCAACAGACCTCCGTCAGCGCCTCCTCGGAGCCGGACCTGGCGGCCGCGCTGCGCGCGGCCGGGATCGACGACGCGGAGAACTGGGCACAGATCCTCGTCGAGAACAAGCCGTACCCGGCCGGCGACGAGGGCGCGCAGAAGATCCAGCAGGTGTTGCAGCAGTTCGAGGCCGACCCGGACACGACGACGAAGATCTCGAACGCGGTCGCGCCCTGATCCGCCGCGGCTACGAGGGCCCGGCGGTCATCCGCACCGTGAAGCCCTCGGGGCCGCGGTGCAGGCTGACCTCCTGACCGAGCTGGTGGGCCATCCACAGGCCGAGCCCGGCCGTCGCGCTGCCCTCGGCCGGGAGCAGGCCCGCGAAGGGATCGCTCGGGCCGACCCCGGTGTCGGTCACCGTGACCACCGTCCGGTCGCCCGTCCACATCGCGACCCGGACCGGCGGGACACCGTGCACCCAGGCGTTGTCGACGATCTCGCTCAGGGCGAGCACCAAGTCCTCCCGCTCGTCGTGGTCCAGCCGCGCGACGGTGGCCAGCAGGGCGTGCCGTGCGGCAGCGGGACTGGGGTCGTCGAGCACCAGCGCGGGCGGCCCGGGCTCGGCCGGCAGCGGCGCCGCGAGGCCCTCGACCAGCAGCTCCTCCGGCGCGACGAAGGCCGCGTTGATCTCGCGGCCACCGTCCGGGGTGACCAGGTGCGGATGGGTACGGACGACGTCGGCGACCACCGCCCGCGGGGTGATCCGCGTGTCGTAGCAGCACAGCGACCACACGGGCAGGGTCGCGAAGGCGTGGTTGACCGCCGCCTCGTAGCGTGCCCACCCGCTCCACGGCGCGCCGTAGCCGGGGTGCGGCACGTTCCCGACCACCCGAACCTGCGTCCGGCCGGCCTCGACGGCCTCGACGAACTGCTCCCGGTAGCGCCGGATGGCCGACGCCGGCGTCTCGTACCGCCGGCTCGCGGAGATCCAGTGGACCGCGTCGGCGCGAGGGAGCGCGCGGCGCACCACCTCGGACTCGCGGTCGGCCAGCGCGACCATCGTGAGGTCGCCGACCTCGAGCCCCTCCCGCACGAACGGCAGCGTGACGGCGAGCAGCTCCTCGTCGCTGCCGTGGAACGCCGCCTCGTGGTGGTATCCCTCGGTCCCGGCCGCCGGTCCCGTCCTCATGCCGCCGTGTCCACGCGCACGCGCGCCAGGTCGAGGAGATCGCCCATCCTGCTCACGACGCCCGGCGCCGCACGCAGGGTCACGACGACGTTCTCCCGGCGCCCCAGGTCGTCGAGCAGCAGCAGGCCGCGGAGGTCGAGGAAAGCCAACCCGGCGGCGTCGACGACGAACGCCTCGCCGCCGAGCTCGGCGCGCTCGAGGGTGCGGGCGAGCAGCTCCCGGCCCGTCCGGTCCACCTCCCCGTCCAGCACCGCGTCGACGCCCGCCCGCGCGAAGAAGTGGAAGGGCGTGGCACCCGGGGTGGCGGCCGGGTGGACGCACGCGATCTCGGCGACGGCGGCCGCGCCGAGCAGGCTCCGGTCGTAGCCGCAGACGGCGGAGAACGGGTGGCCGGTCATGTAGCGGTCGATGCGCTGCTCGTAGCGGGCGAACGCGTCCCGCTGCGCGGCGCTGCGGACCAGCACGGTGATGTCCGCCGCCGCCCGCAGACCGGTGAACCCCTCGGCGAGCGCGCCCGCCGTGGCGTCGGCGTAGGAGCGCACCTGCGCGGCAGGATCGAGCACCTCGCCCGCCCCGTAGGCGGACCCGGCGGACACGACCTCGACACCGACGGGCCGGGCCCGGCGGACAGCTCCGCCGCGACCTCGGCCAGCTCGGCCGGCGCGGCCTCGGCGACGTAGAGCACGCGGTCGCCCTGCGCCACGCCTTCGGCCAGGAAGGCCGTGGCCTGGCGGCGGAACTCCGCGCGCTCGTCGAAGGAGAGGCAGTAGTGACCGCCCGGCCCGAGGCCGCACGCCTCGTCGATCGGTCCCGTCGCCCGCACGGGTCGAGCCTATCCGTCGGAAGGGGGCTCGGAGGGTGCCGGTCCGCGACGGCCGCGACGGCCGGCCCCGGGGCAGCCGCCCCGGGCGGGTCTCGCCGCCGCGACCCGCCCCGGCCCCCGGGCGGCCGTCCGGCACCCCGGAGGGACGCGGGACCCGCGATGTTCAGCCCCCGCCCGGGCGGGTAGCCGGGCGGCCGACCGACCATGGGGAGGATCTGTGATCGCCTACCAGGAGCTGGTGGAGGGTGTGTGCACGCGGGCGGGTCTCGACGACGCCCACGAGGCCCGCGAGGTGGCCGGCGCCGTTCTCGGCACGCTCGTCCGAGCGGCCCCGGAGGCCGAGCGGCCGGACCTGTTCGCCGCGCTGCCCGGGCCGGTCGAGGAGCAGTTCGTGGAGCCTGTGCCGACCGCCCCGGCCACCGCGCAGGAGGTTCTCGGCGAGGTGGGGCGGCTGCTCCACGAGCCGCCGGAGCGGAGCCGCTACCTGACCCAGGCCGTGCTCTCCGCGTTGCGGGAGCAGGACGCCGGGTTCGTCGAACGGCTGGAATCGCTGCTGCCCGGGGACACGGTCGCCGGGCTGCGACGCGCCGGGGACCCGCCGCAGGTGACCGAGACCCGCTCACCGGAGCGTCCGACGGCGTTGACCGCCGACGAGGTGGCGGCAGCGCTGCGGCGGCTGACCATGTGGACCGGGGACGTGCACGCGCTGTGCCGCACGGTGGCCGTGCCGGACGAGCAGGTCACGCCGCTGATCGGGTCCGTCGAGAAGGCCGCGCGGGAACGCAACGACCACGTCCACGCCGAGCGGGTGACCGACGGCGTCCAGTTCGTGGTGCGGACCGGGCGGGACCGCGTCACCGAGGCCGACGTCGCCATGGCGGAGCGGATCGACGAGGTCGTCGCGGAGTTCGGGTCCGCCTAGGAATCGACCCGGCCGACCGGTCGGCCCCATCGACGACCGTCGAGCCGCCCCGGCAACGATCTTGTGGTCACCGTCCGGGCCGGTCCCTCGGCGACCGTCTCGCGGCGCCGGGTGCCGCCGGCGACTCGGGCGACGTGGCCGGTCAGGGTGATCGTGCCGACCTCCGGATCCGGCGCCGTCGTGCTGCCGCCGGACGCGTTGTCGTAGCCGGCCGCACCCGCGGCTCGGCCTACTTGGCCCCGAACTCCGCCTTCACCTCGACCCGCCAGGCCGCGTACTCGTCGCCCCCCTGGATCCCGAGCGCGCCGATGCAGTCGCCGCAGCGCCCGACGATGCGCAGCAGGGCGACCTGACCGCACCGGACACAGGTCTGCGGGAGGGCCGTGGAGGTGTCGTCGTCTGCCACGGCACGAGTGTGCCCCACGGGTCCGCCCGGCGGTCACCCGTGGGACCGCCGCTCAGCGGAAGATCATGCAGCTGGAGCTGCCCTCCGCGAGCAGCCGCCCCGCCTCGTCCCGCAGGTCGCCGCGGGCGAAGGCGGTGCTGCGGCCGCCGTGGATCACCCATCCGGTCGCGCGGGCCTCGTCGACCGCCTCCAGCGCGAAGCCCAGCAGACCGGCGATCGGCGGGGCGGGCAGCGCACCGCTCAGGACGGCGCGCATGGCCGACATCCCGTCCATCCCGGCCGCCGCGGCCATCCCGGCCGGGTCCTCCCAGCGGTGGGTGCGCTCGTTCGGGGCGGGCTGCACGTCCGTCATCGGCTCCTCCTTCGGCGGTCCGGCCCACCCTATCTGGATAGCGTTGAGAAACCTAGGTGCTGACCGGTTCCGACCGCCGACGGCAGGCCTGTGCGTACGCCACCGGCGTCAGTCCGACCGCCGCGTGGAAATCCCGGATGAAGTGCGACTGGTCGAAGTACCCGAGCTCCGCCGCGACGTCGGCCCACGGCCGGTCCTGCTCCTCGGCGAGCCTGGCCGCCGCCTCGTGCAGCCGGTACCGCCGCAGCACCCACTTCGGGCTCACCCCGACGTATCGGCCGAAGAGCCGCTGCAACGTCCGCGCCGGGATGCCGAACCGGTCGACGACGTCCTCGACGCGGGCCACCTCCCGGTCGCGCAGCAGCGCCGCGACGATCCTCCCCACCACCGCGACCTGCGGATCCCGCTGCGGCCACCGGACCCGCAGGAACTCCTCGATCCGCGCGACCAGCTCGGGCACCGGTCCGGTCATCGACGCGGCCAGCCCGTCCGCCGGAGGCCCCCACAGCCGCGCCGCCGGCAGCGTGACGTCCGTGATCGTGGAGACCGGCCGCCTCAGGAAGGGCAGGAACGCGCCCGGCCGGAACTTGGTGCCGAACACCCGCCCCTCCCCGGTGTAGGCGTAGCTGAACCGCTCCCGCCCGACCCCGGCGACCGCGAGCACCCCGCGGTCGAGCACCACGTTGACGCAGGGGTGCGGCAGCAGCGCGACCGACGACCGGCGCCCCGGCGGCAGCGCCCACGAGACCACCCAGTGCCGCTCGACCAGCTCGGCGAGGTCCGGCGACGGCGGGTACCGGTCCAGCCGGAAGTCGATGTCCCGCACACCGAGCAGGCCGCACTCGCTGGTGGTCGACAGCACCCGTACAGCATGCCGCGCCCCACCGACAGAACCGGGACCGCGAACATCCGTGACAGGAGTCACACCGCGCGGTTCACTGTCGGCCATGACCACCTACGCGGACCGTCCGTGGCTCGCCCGGTACGACGAGGGCGTCCCGGCCGACGTCGAGCCGGAGTTCCCCTCCGCTCTGGCGATGTGGCGCGCGACCGCGAAGGCGATCCCCGAACGCCCCTTCCTGCACTACTTCCACGCCACCCGCTCGGTCGGCGAGGTCGACGCGGACTCCGACGCGCTCGCCGCCGGGCTGGCCGCGCTCGGCGTCGGGCCGGGCGACCGCGTGGCGGTGTACCTGCAGAACGTGCCGCAGTGGGCGGTCGTGATGCTGGGCGTGTGGAAGGCCGGCGGGATCGTGGTCCCGGTCAACCCCATGCTTCGGGAGCGCGAACTGCAGGTGGTCCTCGCCGACTCCGGCGCCTCCGTCCTCGTCGCGCTGGAGTCGCTGCACCCCGTCGCGCTGCAGGTCCAGCCGTCGACCGCCGTCCGGACCCTGATCACCACCTCGGAGCTCGACCCTCTCGACGAGGGCGAGGTGCCCGGCCTGCTGGCCGGCAGCTGCCGTGAGCGTCCCGCCACCGCCCTCGACCTGGGCGACCTCGTCGCGCAGCACGCCGGCGACCCGCCGCCCCCGGTACCCGAACCGGGACCCGACGCCGTCGCCTTCCTCACCTACACCTCGGGCACGACCGGCCCACCGAAGGGCGCGACGAACACGCACCGCAACGTCGTCTTCAACGCCATGACCTACCGGGACTGGATCCACCTCGGCCCCGACGACGTGATCCTCGGCGTCGCCCCGCTCTTCCACATCACCGGGTTGATCGGCCACCTCGCCGTGGCCGCCCTGACCGGCGCGCCGGTGGTGCTGGGTTTCCGCTTCGACGCCGGAACCGTGCTCGAGCTGGTCGAGCGCTGGCGGGCCACCTTCGTCGTCGGCGCCATCCCGGTGTTCATCGCGATGATGGAGCATCCGGACGCGCGGACCCGCGACCTCTCCTCGCTCACCAAGGTCTACAGCGGCGGCGCGCCCGTCGCGCCGGCCGTCGTCGAGGCCTTCGAGCGCAGGGTCGGCCCGTACATCCACAACGCCTACGGGCTGACCGAGACCACGAGCCCGAGCCACGTGGGTCCGTTCGGCGCCCGCGCCCCGGTCGACCCGACGTCGGGCGCGCTGTCCGTCGGGGTGCCGGTGTCGAGCACCGTGGTCCGGGTGGTCGACGACGAGGGCCGCGACCTCCCCGTCGGCGAGGTCGGCGAGATCGTGATCGCGGGCCCGCAGGTGGTGCCGGGCTACTGGAACAAGCCGGAGGAGACCGCGCACGCGCTGCCGGACGGCGAGCTGCGCACCGGCGACGTCGGGTTCATGGACGACGACGGCTGGTTCTACCTGGTCGACCGCAAGAAGGACCAGATCAACGCGGGCGGCTACAAGATCTGGCCGCGCGAGGTCGAGGACGTGCTCTACGGCCACCCGGCGGTGCGCGAGGCGGCCGTGGTCGGGGTGCCCGACGAGTACCGCGGCGAGACCGTGAAGGCCGTCGTCTCGCTCAAGGCCGGCGCGGAGCTGGATCCCGACGAACTGATCGCCTTCGCCCGGGACCGCATGGCCGCCTACAAGTACCCGCGGATCGTGGAGATCGTCGACGAGCTGCCGAAGACGGTCAGCGGCAAGATCCTCCGCCGCGCACTGCGCTGAGGGGCGGGAGGTCAGCGCGGGCGAGCCATCTCCTGCAGCCGGCGGATCCGGTCCTCGATCGGCGGGTGGGTGGAGAACCACCTGGCCATCTGCTCGCCGGGCCGGAAAGGGCTGGCGATCATCAGGTGGGACTGCGAGACCAGCTGTGGCTCGGGCGGCAGCGGCGCGAGCGCGGTGCCGTACTTCAGCTTGTGCAGCGCCGAGGCCAGCGCGAGCGGGTCGCCCGTCAGCTCCGCGCCCGACGCGTCGGCCTGGTACTCCCGCGACCGGCTCACCGCCATCTGCACGACGCCCGCCGCGATCGGCCCGACCAGCGCGATCAGGAGAACGGCCAACGGGTTCGGGCGGTCCTCGTCGCCCCCGCCGAACAGCCCGGCGAACATCGCCATGTTGGCCAGGAAGCTGACCATCGACGCCAGCGCGCCGGCGACGCAGGAGATGAGGATGTCGCGGTTGTAGACGTGGCTGAGCTCGTGCCCCAGCACGGCCCGCAGCTCGCGCTCGTCGAGCAGCTCGAGCAGACCGGTGGTGGCGCAGACGGCGGCGTTGCGCGGGTTGCGGCCCGTGGCGAAGGCGTTGGGCGCATTGGTGGGGCTGATGTACAACTGCGGCATCGGCTGCCGCGCACGCTGGCTCAGCTCCCGGACGATCCGGTACAGCCCGGGCGCCTCCGCCTCGGTCACGGGGCGCGCATGCATGGCGCGCAACGCGATCGTCGCCGAGTTGAAGTAGGCGTAGCCGTTCATGCCGAGGGCGACGAGCAGCGCGATGATCAGCCCCGTCCGGCCCGCCACCAGTCCCCCGACGATCAGGACCAGCGCGCTCATCCCGCCCAGCAGGACCGCCGTCTTCAGCCCGTTGAGGTGACCGTGCACCGCCTCGCCGCTCCTTCCCCTGGTTCCTGCCGGGTCAACGACCCGGCCGGAGGCGGTGTTCCGGCGCGCCCCGGCTCACAGGAGACCCACGGGTCGACGGAAGGCGTCCTGCAGCGCACCCGTGCGCACCTCCCTCCCAGGTCGACGGGCCCGATCGTGGGGCACGGGCGGTCGTTCACGGTCACGGGCGGGACGGTGACCCGGCGGGATGTCAGGATCGCTCCATGACCACCGAAGTCCGCGCGACGGTCGAGGACGGCGTCGCGCTGCTCACAGTCGCCAACCCCGCCCGCCGCAACGCGATGAACCTCGAGCTGTCCGAGAAGCTCGTCGCCGCGCTCGACGCCGCGGTCGCCGACCCCGCCGTCGGTGCCGTCGTGATCACGGGCGAGCCCCCGGCGTTCTGCGCCGGCGGCGACCTGTCCGAGCTGCAGGGCGCCGATCCCGAGCGGCTCAGGAGCGTCTACTCGGGCTTCCTCGCGGTCGCGCAGTGTCCGCTGCCGACGGTGGCCGCCGTCAACGGGGCCGCGGTCGGCGCCGGCCTGAACCTGGCCCTGGCCTGTGATCTCCGCCTGGCCGGACCGGGCGCGAAGTTCGACGCCCGGTTCATGCAGCTCGGCCTGCACCCCGGCGGCGGCTACACGTGGATGGTCGACCGGGCCCTCGGCGCCCAGGGGGCCAAGGCCCTGACCCTGTTCTGCGACGTCCTCGACGCCGTCGAGGCCGAGCGGGTCGGTCTGGTCTGGCGCCGGTACGACGACGACGCGGCCCTCCTGGCCGGGGCCAGGGAGCTGGCCGGGCGGGCTGCCGCGGCGCCGCGCTCGCTCATCGAGACCACGAAGGCCACGATGCGCGTCACCTCCGGACCGATTCCCCACGTCGAGGCGACCGAGATCGAGGTGAGGGCGCAGGCCGCGTCCGTACACTCGGAGGAGTTCCGGGAGCGCGTGACGGCGCTCCAGGCGCGCATCAGCAAGCGGTAGGGGCGGCCGCGTCAACGACCCCGTCCCCGCCCGACGAAGGAGGCCATGTGACGTGGCACCGGGCCCACGGACACGGGGCGATACCAGGCGTTAACCTCGTCCGGACATTTGTGTTCCCGAGCCGAACCGGGGAATGACCTCGATATGACGTCCAACGAGACCGCCGTCACGCCGTCCGACGGCGAGCATGATGTCATCACGAAGGACCGGGTCGTC
>NZ_JBJZON010000011.1:0-188139 GCF_047200735.1 Pseudonocardia oceanicola | reverse complement strand
CCGTGTTTGGAAACCCTGGGCGGCGAGGACGCAGGCGAGGTGGATCTTTGTGGTCCAGCCGCCGCGGGAGCGGCGGTGATCGCGGTGCTGGACGTGGTGTCGCGGTTGTGGCCGTCCACCGGAGCCTGTCATTGCCGCGCTACCGGTGACGAACCCGTCGCCGTCGGCGCCGAAGCGCGGTCGCCGCGACCGAACTCCGTCGCATCGTCTGCCGCCCTCGACGGTGAGCGGCCGAGTTCGCGGGCGACCGCGGCGACGGTGGCCTTGTCGATCGCCAGCTGCGCTGAGGCGGGCCCTCAACCCCCTCGTGGTCCTCTTGGCCCGGGAACCCGATGTCAGCGCTGCGGCCGAGCGACTCAGGAGGCGGAGTGGTCGGCGTCTCGAGGCGGTGTTCGCGAGCGACGCCGTCGCGGAAGCCCGGGTCTCGGGCGTCGATTTTCCGGAGTTTGATGGCCTCGGTGGGACTTCGACCACCACGCCTCGATGGTGTTCGGCGTGAGTACCCGGCACCGGCGCGGCGACGGGACGCTGATCAGCCCTCCCCCAAGGCCCCGAGCGCGTCGAGGTCGTCCATCGCCGCGCCGATGCGCTCGATCATGAGCACGGACATCTCCTCCGGCTGCATGTCCGGCATCGTCGTAGTCGGCACGAGCGTCGGGGTCCAGGACAGCAGCGCCGTCACTAGCTGCTGTCGATAGCAGCGCCAGGCCTCGTCGATCGGCACCTCGACTCCGGAGCGTGCCGTGGAGCCCTCGATGTACCGCTCGAGCAGGTCGCGTTCCCATCGCCTGCGGTCTTCTGTGGCGAGGGTCGAGGCGAAGGTGTAGGCCACGTCCCGCGCCCAGTGCCCTCGGCAGACACATTGCCAGTCGGCCAGGCCGACTCGGCCGGCACCGGTCTCGTACCAGTTCCCGAGGTGGACGTCGGAGTGCAGCACGGTACGGCCGGTCCCGCCGTGCAGCCGGACGGCATCGACCACGCCGGGCCAGATCTCGTCGCGGCGACGATACAGGTCCGCGGGCAGGAGATCAGCACAGCGATCCATGGCCTGCTCGTGTGCGGCGCGGAGACCGTTTCGGTCACCGCGGAGAATGCGGCGGCCATACTCCGGAAGCCACGAGTACTGGTCGACCGACGCCGCGAACGTGCCGTGCAGCGTTGCCAGGGTGTCGACCATCTGCTCGGCCTGCGTCCGCGAGATGGTCGTGGTCCGGTCGAAGAACCGCGCCCCTGCCGACTCGACCTCGTCGACGAAGAGCTCGATCATCCGCCCGCTGGCCTCGTCGACCGCGCCGAAGAGCAGAGTGGGGGCCTCGATGTCGAGGCCCTTCCGCAGGTCGAGGAGGAAAGTGCTCTCGGCCTTCGCGATGTCCGCACTGGAGGCCATGCGCGTGAGCCAGGTCGGTGCCGACTTCGTGAAGAGGTTCCGGGGGAGCCCGGCACGATCGCCCTCAGCGTTGTAGGTGACGCTCACCTTTCGGCGATAGGACGAGCCCTGGTCGCCCTCGACCACGGTGACGCTCTCGACCGCCGCACCAGGCGTCTCCGCGCAGAGCGCCGCGGTCAGCCAGTCCGGCGTCAGAGCCTGCGGGCGCCACGGCACGTCCGGTGGCACTCCGACAGCGGGATCGACGAGCGCATCGAACACGGCGTTGGCCGCGTACCTGCTGCGGGTGCGGAGGAGGTGGCTGGGCGGGTTGCTCGATGTCGGCTGCTCGACCACGTCGGTGTGCCCGTCAGTCGCTCGACGGGAGCAGCTTGGGCTCACCCACGGTCAGCGTCGCACCGTCGAGGGTGGGCACCCCGTCTCCGGCCTTGATGCAGAGCAGTTCGATCGTCCCGGACTCGTCCCGATACCGCTTGCCCATCTGTGTCCCTCCGCCGAACCCGTCCTGAACGTCTGCACGGTCGGCCGGAGGCGCGGTCACGGCGTCGAGCCCCCCGATCTTGAGATCGAGCTCGCCCGCCGGCACCTTGACCGCGATCAGTTCGGTCGAGCAGGCCGTGCTGTAGATGCGCACTCCGGGCTTGAGCTGCACGCTCATGGGTTTTCCTTCCTTCGTTGTTCCGCGGGACGGATGCAGTGATCCGATGCGCCCCGGTCGGGCTCGCTCATTGAGCGGCCCCTGTGGAGAGTTCTGTGAGCACGACCCTGCGCAGCATCTTGCCCGTCTCCGTCATCGGCAGCGTCTCTCGGAACTCGATGCGCTCCGGCACCTTCGAACTACGAAGCCTGCTGCGAACGAACTCCTGCAAGGCCTCGGGGGCGACGTCCGTGGTGGTCACCACCGCGGCGACAATTCTCTGTCCCCATTCGTCGTCCGGTATGCCGACGACACACGCCTGAGCGACGGCCGGGTGGGCCAGCAGGACCTGCTCGATCTCGTCCGGCGCGATGTTCTCGCCACCGCGGATGATGGTGTCGTCGGCGCGGCCGACCACGAACAGGTAGCCGTCCGGGTCGAGCCAGCCGTGGTCTCTCGTGCAGAACCAGCCGTCGCTGTCGAGGACCGAACCTGTGGCGTATTCGCCTGCGATCTGGTCGCCACGGACGTAGATCAGTCCGACCTCACCTGCGGGCAACGCGCGCATCTGATCGTCGCGGACCTCGACCTCCACCGTCGGCAGCACGCGACCCGCAGAGATCAGTCGGCGCTGGACGAGCGGGTCCTCCGACTCGAGCGCGGCGCGGTGGTCCTCCGGACTCAGTACCGCGATCGTCGACGCAGTTTCCGTGAGCCCGTAGGCGTTGACGAAGCCCGTGTCGGGGAACAGACGGACCGCGCTGCGCAGGACCTGCTCCGAGAGCTTGGCCCCGCCGTAGCTCAGCGACCGAAGTGTCGGCACTGCTACAGCCGATCCGTCGAGCTGCTCGACGATCCTGGCGAGCATGGTCGGCACGACCATGGCGTTGGTGATGCCTTCACTCGCCACGACGTCGAGCCACACCCGCGGGTTGAAGGACCTGAGATAGACGAGCCTGCGGCCTGCGTAAATGTTCGACAGCATGTTGGCGACGCCGGCGATGTGGTAGGGCGGCACAGCGACGAGCATCGCGTCGTCAGAGCGTGCGCTCCCGAACTCGACCGAGCCGAACAGATAGGCCATGAGGTGCCGATGGCGTAGGAGGGCCGCCTTCGGCGCCGCCGTGGTGCCGCTCGTGTACAGCACCACCGCGACCTGCTGGTCGTCCGCTGCAGGGCTCCTGGCCGGGTCGGGCTCGAGGGTGTCCAGGGACTCGAGCCAGTCGTCGAGAACCGTCGCGGGGAGCTGCAGCCGCGCCGCACTCGGAGCATCGGCAAGGATGAAGGGCTTGTCGTGGCGAGTGACCAGCTCGTGGAGCTGGCGGTCGTCGAGCCGGTAGTTGAGCGGGACGAAGGGCACGCCGCTCCAGGCCGCCGCCAGTAGTGCCACGGGGAGCTGCGGGTGGTTCTCCCCCACGTAGAGGACGTCCGAGTACCCCGCGAAGGACGGTGCTGCCGCCCGGACGCTCCGGCCCAGCTGGGCCCCGGTGACGCCGTCTCCGAGCACGACTCGGTCGTCGAACGCGGATTCCACCATCTCCACGAGTGTTGACAAATGCATCGGAACTCCGTCGACAGGTGGTCAGGACGAGGCAGAGAGGAACGCCGTGACGTCGGCCGCGGCGCGGTTCACGATCTCCGACAGGTGCTTCGGGTAGTCGGCCGTGTCGATGAGGGCTTGGGCCTCGAGGTCCCACCGTGATCGACCGTCGGAGAGGACCGCCTCACACACGCCCTCCCCACCGGCAGGAGGGCGCGTCACCTCGCGCACCTCCACCGAGTCGTAGAGGGTGACGTTGAAGTCGGCGGCGCAATGCTGACGAAGCGCGACCTCGAAGGCACGAGGAGATATCGCAGGCGGGTCCACCTGCGCCAGGAACGGGCGCAGCACGTCCAGGACGCCGTTCGGCTCCAGCGCCGCGACCGCCGCAGGATCCAGCACCACTGGCTCGTCCGCGTGGTGCCCGTCGTTCGGTGCATGGCCCACCACGAGGCTTCCGACCCGAAGTCCGCTGGCGATCTCGGCGACGGCCAGTGCTCCCGGGCCGCCGCCCACGACGAGGAGGGACGTGTAGATGCGCATGACGTCAGAAGATGGCGAGCGGGTTGACGGGGCTGCCGGTGACGCCCTGGAACCGGATCGGGGACAGGACGAACTGGAAGTCCCATCGACCTCGCTGCTCGCACGCTCGCGCGAGATCCTCCAGCTGGCAGTTGTCGATCAGCCAGAGGCCCATCGCGACCAGGCCGATCATGTGGATCGGCATGTGGAGCTCTCGGTACTCGGTAGGGCTGGGGTCGTTGGTCACGTCCGACCCGACCATCGCGATGCCGCGGTCGTGCAGCCAGGGCAGGCACGCCGCCTGGAAGCCCGACCGCGGCTTGTTCGCGTTGTACGCCTTCTTCTGCGCGATGCGGGCGCCGCCCTCGCCGGTCCGCATGAGCAGGACGTCCCCGGGCTCGAGCCGGACGCCGGCCGCGTCTTCCGCCGCTTCGAGGTCTTCGGGCCGGATGTGGTCGTCGGCGGCCAGGACGTCGACCCCGCGCAGGCGAGCCATGTCCAACAGCACACCTCGGGTGACGACGCCGTGGGAGACGGCGAGGATGTCGTGTTTGAGCGCTCCGTGCCGGTCGGAGACCATCGACGCCGGGACGCCGTTGTACATCTTGCCGTTCCAGAACACGTGCGCGAGCGAGTCGAGGTGGGTGATGTCGAGCCCGTGGAAGACCATCCCGATGTACTCCTGCGCGCCGCCCGCGCGCCCGGGCCCCATCAGGCCGCGTCTGCCCTCCTCCTCCAGGCCGAGCCCCGTCGCGATCATGTACCGCTGGGACTCGACGATCGCGCCGGGCTGCCTCCCGGTGCGGATGTCCCAGCTACACGAGACCGACTCGCCGTCACGGACGAGTTCGGATGACGCGACCCGCTTGGCGGCCGTGAGGTGGTTGAGCGTACCCACCCGGTCGTCGGCGCCCCATCGGCCCCAGTTGGACAGCTTGTCGAACCAGGTGAGCAACTCTTCTTCGCTGGGTGAGGTCGGCATCGACGTCCTTTCGGTCTTGCGAGAGTGCTTGGTGAAGCAGGTCAGGCGAGGACCAGGCCCTCGTAATCATTGCGCGCGATCTCGTCCAGCCTGGCGTTGAACTTGGCGGCGCCGCCGTTGTAGATCAGGTAGCGCATCTTGCCGGGCTCCCGGCCTTCGATGTTCGAGTTGTAGCCGGTGAACCAGCTGCGGGTGGCCTTGTGCATGAGGACCTTGTAGTACATCTTGGCGACATGGTCGAACCACTGCTGCTCGGCCTCCTGGGTCGCCTCGACGACGTCCTTCCCCTCCTTCTGCATGTACTCGAGCAGGTCCGTGGTCCAGTTGACGCCGGTCTCGATACCTCGGGGGAAGTTGGCGGACGCTGAGCCGCTCTGCGGTCCGGCGATGAAGATGAGGTTGGGGAAGCCGTGCACCAGCATGCCCATGTAGGTGATCGGCCCGTCGGCCCACTTCTCGCGCAGCGACTGGCCGCCGACGCCACGGATGTCGATCTTGTCGTAGGCGCCCGTCATCGCGTCGTAGCCGGTGGCGTAGACGATGATGTCGAACTCGAAGTCCTCGGCCGACGTGCGGATCCCCGACTCCGTGACGGCCTCGACGGGCGTCTCCGACAGGTCGACCAGTCGAACGTTGGACCGGTTGTAGACCTCGAAGTAGTTCGTCTCCATCGGCAGCCGCTGAACGCCGAAGCCGTGGTCGCGGGGAATCAGCTTCTCAGCGATGACAGGATCGTTCACGCGTTGCCGAATCCGGTCGGCGATGTAGTCCGAGAACTCGGCGTTGGCTGCTTCATCCATGGCGATCTCACGGAAATTGCGGAGCCAGATGGAGAAGCCCGACATGTCGTAGAGCTCGTCCCAGAATGCACGTCGCTCTTCGGCAGTCAGGCTGTAGAACCCGCGCCGGTCAGGTTCGTGCTCGAATCCTCCGGGCGTGCGAGCACACGTCGCGAAGATCTCGTCGTAGCGCGACCGGATCTCCGCCATCTCCTCCTCGGAGATCGGCCGATTGTTCAGCGGGGCGGCCCAGTTCGGCCTGCGCTGGAACACCGTGAGCTGCTCGACCTGGTCGGCGATTGCGGCGATCACTTGGATGCCGGTCGCTCCGGTCCCGACCACGGCCACCCGCTTGCCCGCCAGCTCGACAGGTTCGTGGGGCCAGTCGTGCGTGTGGAAGGACTGACCGCGGAACGACTCGAGGCCCTCGTAGCGCGGGTAGGTCGGAATGGTGAGCAGTCCGATACCGGTGACGACGAACCGCGTCGTGAGGGTCCGTCCGTCCGACACCTGCACACGCCAGGATTTCGTGGCCTCGTCATAGTCCATGCGGTCAACTCGACAATTGAACTGCATGTGCCGGCGAAGGTCGAACTTGTCCGCGACGTAGTTCAGATAACGCAGGTTCTCCGGCTGCGGCGAGTAGCGCTCCTTCCAGTGCCACTCATCGAGGAGTTCGCGCGAGAACGAATACCCGTAGGTGTAGCTCTCCGAGTCGAATCGGCAACCGGGGTAGCGGTTGGCGTACCACGTCCCGCCCAAGTCGGGCGCGGCCTCCAGCACGGTGGCTCGCATACCGAGCTCGACCATTCGGTAGATCTGGTAGATGCCCGCGACACCTGCGCCGATGATGACGACCTCGTAGTCCAGGTCCTCAATACCGTTGCCCACGCTGGCTCCTCACTGGGTCCGGCCTGCGTCGCTGGCGCAACGCGTCGATGTACGATTTACTCTAGCCATCAACAGTCTTGTACGCAAGGATCGATCACGGGGCGGCGGCGTCGTCGCCCCGTGGGCAGGTGTAAGGATCGTCTCGGTGTCGTGGCGTCGCGAACACGTGCTCTCGACGACCGAGAACGGCCGGCCGTTGCGTGAACGGCCGTGTCCGGGAGGGGGTATGACCATGGAGGCCACCCGGGACCGCTGCGCAATTGCGGGAATCGGAGCGACGGACTTCTCGAAGTCATCGGGTCGGACGACGCTGACGTTGGCGACCGAGGCCGCTCTGGCCGCCGCAGCTGACGCGGGAGTGGATCCGAAGGCCATCGACGGCATCGTGCGCTGCGACGCGGACGCCGTGAGCCACAACGACCTGGCCACCTCGCTCGGGCTCTGCGAACTGACCTACTGGGGCGCGACCGGCGCGGGCGGTGCGGCACCGTGCGGGATGGTGGGCCAAGCCGTGGCGGCTGTGCTGTCCGGCCAGGCCACGACCGTGCTCGTCTACCGCTCCCTGAACGGCCGGTCCGGTCGGAGATGGGGAAGAGGGCGCAAAGCGCGTACGACCGTTGGTGGCGACGGCGCGCTGGACGAGTTCTTCACGCCGCATGGCTTGACGACGCCCGGCCAGCTCTGGGCGATGATGGCCCAGCACCACTTCGAGCGGTACGGCACCACCAAGGAGCACCTCGGGCACATCGCTGTCACCTGTCGGAGCAATGCCAACGCGAACCCCGCCGCCCAGATGGCGGGACGAACGCTCACACTGGACGAGCATGCTGCGGCCCGGTCTCTGTCGAGCCCTCTGGGGCTCTTCGACTACTGTCTGGAAACCGACGGCGCCTGTGCGCTGATCGTGACCACTGCCGAGCGAGCGCGCGATCTGGCGGGCGGAGCGGTGCTGGTGCGGGCAACCGCCCAGTTCGCGTCCGCGACGGTGGGGCCGGGCACCTTCTACCCGGCACTGCTGCGCCCAGATCTCGACGACCAGCCGTCGATCGGCCTCGCCCGCACCCTGTTCCGGCGTGCGGAGCTGAGTCCTTCCGACATCGACGTGGCACAGCTCTACGACTGCTTCACGATCACCGTCCTCGTTCAGCTGGAGCAGTACGGATTCTGCAAGAGCGGAGAGGGTGGTCCGTTCGCGGCGAGCGGAGCTATCACGCCCGGCGGTGCTCTGCCCATCAACACTGCCGGAGGCCACCTCTCCGAGGGCTACATCCACGGTATGAACCACATCGTCGAGGGCGTGCGTCAGATGCGCGGCTCGTCGACGACGCAGATCGCGGGGGCGGAGACATGTCTGGTCACTTCGGGCCTGCCGGTGGCGAGCAGCGCCCTGGTTCTGGTGAGGGATCGATGACCCAGATCGCGCGGCCCGTCCCGGTCACAGACGACCCGGACACGGCGGGACACTTCGAAGCGGCGGCGCGGGGAGAGATCGCGATCTGCGTGTGTAGCGTCGAGGGCAACTCCGTACACCCGCCTCGGGCGATCTGCGACCGCTGCTTCGCCCCGACCAGCTGGCTCACCGTCGCACCGCTCGCCCGCGTCGTGACCCACACCGTGGTGGGAGTCCCGATCCACCCCGCGTTCACGCCGCCCTACACGATCGTGCTCGTCGAACTCGTCGACAGGCCGGAGGTCCGCCTGATCGGTCAGCTCGCCGGGGCTCACGAACTCCCCGCCGGGACACCCATGAGGGCCCGATTCGATGATGTCGACGGAGTCGTCGTCCCCAACTGGGAACCGACCGACTCCGAAAAGGGACGCCGTGGCGCAGGCTGACCGCCGGCGCCGGGAGCCCCGGCTGCGGTCCCGAGCGACTTCGTCGGGCACCGGATGGCCTCTACGAGGCGCCGGAGTCGCCGACGGCGTCACGGATCGCTGCGAGGGCCGCGACGAGGTGCTTCTGGTCCTCCGCGCTGGTACCCGCGAACCCGAACTCGGACTCGCGAAGAGCAGCCGTCGCCGCTGCCGTCAGGTCCCGCCCTGCGTCGGTCAGAGACACCAACGTGGCACGACGATCGGTCGGGTGAGGGCTTCGCATGATCAAGTCCCGACCCTCGAGCCGGTCGGTGGCAAGAGTCGCCGTCGTCGCATGAACGAGCAACGTGCGGGCGAGCTGGCTGATGAGGCGGGTGCCGGTCTCGCTCAGCTGCAGGGTCATGAGCAGCATGTAGTCCGTCAGGTTGAGCTTGTACGGGCGCAGACCGGTCTCCACTGCGTCGACCATGATCCGGTGGAAGCGGAGGACCGAGCTCATCGCGATGAACGACTCCTCCCCTTCTCCGAGGGAGTGCTGACGCCAGAAGTGCCGCGCCCAGTCGACCGGGTCGGTCGGCGGTTCGGGCGTCGTCGTTCGGCCGGTCCTCGCCTTCGGGCGTGGAGGCATGGCGTCTCCTGTCGGTATGCGCTTGGGCGGCTCACGCCGCCGGGAGTGGACGTTCAAGGCCGCGATGGCTCTCGGTTTCCACCGGCAACGCGGCCGCCCTCGACACACGGTCACGTGGGCTGTGCATGCACGCTACCAGCCCGCTTGCGTCCTCAGTTGTTGACCGCGCGAAATTTGGAGGAGTGATGGCGGAGAGCGGCAAGGGGCCGTTGGACGGGCTGCGCGTGGTGGAGGTCAGTGGCATCGGTCCGACCCCGTTCGCGGCCATGCTCCTTGCGGACCTTGGTGCAGATGTCGTGCAGATCGACCGTCCGGGCACAGCCGGGAAGGAGGAAACTGCGGTGAACGATGTCCTCAGGCGAGGACGTCGCTCCGTCATCCTTGATCTTCGACAGCCCGCCGGCGCAGGCGCTCTGCTGGATCTCGTGACGTCGGCGGACGTGCTCATCGAGGGATTCCGGCCGGGCGTCATGGAGAAGTTGGGCGTGGGGCCCGCCGAGTGCCGCGAGCGCAACCCGCGCCTGGTCTACGGCCGGATGACCGGATGGGGGCAGGATGGTCCGTGGTCGGGAATGGCGGGCCACGACATCAACTACATCGGGCTCACGGGGGCGCTGCACGCATTGGGGCGTGCTGGAGAGGCTCCCGCAGTGCCGCTGAACCTGCTGGGCGATTTCGGTGGCGGCTCGCTCTACCTGGTGAGTGGAGTGCTCGCCGCTCTGTGGGAGGCAGCGCGCTCGGGACGCGGTCAGGTCGTCGACGCGGCCGTGGTGGATGGGACGGCGTCACTCACGACGATGCTGCACGGCATGATCGCTGCCGGGACGTGGCATGACGAACGTGGCGTCAACCTGCTGGATACCGGCCGGCCTTGGTACGACGTCTACCAGACCTCCGACGGGAACTGGATGTCTGTCGGGCCCCTGGAAGGACGCTTCTATCGGCAGTTCGCCGATGCGCTCGGTCTTCCTGCAGAGCTCCTGCGGCGACCGAACCCCGCAGACTGGCCTCGGCTGAGAGCGGCGATCTCCGATCGCTTCGCGACCGAGACCCGTGCGCACTGGGAGTCGGTGTTCGCATTGACGGATGCCTGCGTCGCGCCGGTCCTCGGGCTCGCCGAGGCGGCAGACCATCCGCACCTCGCGGCTCGCGGCACGTTCATCGAGGTCGGCGGCGTGCGGCAGCCCGCTCCGGCTCCACGCTTCGATCGGACGCCGGGAGTCGTCCAGCGCCCACCCGCGATGCGGGGAGAGCACACCCGCGAGGTGCTGCGCGAGTGGGGGGTGGACGATGTGGAGGGTCTCATCGACACGGGCGTGGCGACGCAGCTGGCGCCTCCCACAACTGCCGTGACCGCCGGCACGGTGGAAGGTGTCCCGCAAGAAGTCTAGTACGGCACTTCCGACCGGGCGCCGATGTGGCGTTGCGAAGCCGATGACGAGCATCGGGCGCCGGGAAGGTGTCGATGGGGACACCTCCTCGGCGCCGGCCCGACGACAGCGGAGTCGAGACCGGGGGACACGATCCACCGGGTCCTCGACCGTCTCACATGACGGATGAGCCCCTGGGAGGTTCCCGCCCACCAGATGCCGGCGTCGAGGTCGCCGGTCTCGTAGACCTTCACCCCGCGGGCGCCCGCGACGAGCGCGGCGATGTCCTCGAACTGCACCCCGCCCTTCAGCTTGTCGACGACCTCGCGGGAGATCGCGTTGTCGGCGACCCGGGCCGTGTTGCGGAGCTGGCGGAAGATCAACTGAGTGGAGCGCTCGCGTGCTCGACGATGCGCTCCTTGACCTTCTGATGGATCTCGGACTCCGCGGTGCACATGAACCGGGTCCCCATCGTCACGCCGTCGGCACCGAGGGCCAGCGCGGCGGCGAGCCCCCGGCCGTCGGCGAACCCGCCGGCGGCGAGGAAGGGGACCTCCAGCGCGTCCGCTGCGGAAGGAAGGAGCACCAGCCCCAGGATGTCGTCCTCCCCGGGGTGCCCGGCGGCCTCGAACCCGTCGATCGACACCGCGTCGACGCCCAGGTTCTGCACCCCACTCTCGAAGAGTGGGCGGCCAAATCATCGCCTCGTGCACCAACGCGCTCAGGCGGCCTCCCCCGTGGGGATGGGCCTGCCCGATCGTCGTCCGTTGCAGCGCGCCGGAGATGCCGACCACACAGGGCAGGAACCATCTCCAATGCTCTGAGGGCGACCAGGCGCACAAGCGCCGGCTGGCCCAACACCTCGACGCGAACAGGCCTCGGGAACAGTGACACGCCGAATGAACACGAACCCGAAGCGAGCCCCAGACCATCATCGACTGCCACCAGAAAACTCCGGCGCAGGCTTTCTAGTTCACGATGAGAACACGGAGAGACCGGGTGACCACAGAGAGGACGCCGGCCAGTTGCGTCGAGCGGTCGATCCGATCCAAACACGACTGCTCGGCGGTGATGCGCCCGAGAAGCCGGACCCGCTGAGCTGCGCCGTCTCGAGGCGGTCGAACCTTCAAATGCGGTGATCGTCGACCGCTCCGATCCGGTGCTCAGCCGCGCAGCGTGGCGTACCCGCCGTCAAGCACGACCCGTGGTTCGGACCCGTCCGGGGCGGCCGCCTCCGTGCGAAAGACCGCCGTGCCGTCCTCCAACCGCCAGATCATCGTGGACAGGATGTCGCCGGGGAATGCGGGCGAGGTGAAGCGCGCCGCGATGGAGCCGATCCGGTCCGGGTCTCCCCCGGCGAAATCGCTGACCAAAGCCCGACCCGCGATGCCGTAGGTGCACAGCCCGTGCAGGATCGGCCCGGGGAACCCGGCCTTCTCCTGTGCGAACCAGGGGTCGCTGTGCAGTGGGTTGCGGTCGCCGGAGAGCCGGTAGATGAGCGGCAGGCGTGTGTCCGTCTCCTGCGAGTGCCTCGCGTCGGGGTCGCGGTCGGGGATCACGACGGGCTCAGCCATGACTCCGGGCGCACCCCCGAACCCCCCCTCACCGCGAAAGACCAGCGTCGTTACCGTCTCGACAACGAGCTCGCCGCTGTCGGGATCCACCCCGCGTCCGACGAGCGAGCAAATCGCATTCCTGCCTTCGCCCTTGTCCTGCAGCTCACCGATCTCGGCGGTCACTGCGAGCCGCCCGGCCGCCGGCAGCGGCTTGTGGATCCGAACCTCCTGCGCGCCGTGCAGCATCCGGCCCCAGTTCGGCTTGCCGATCTTGGGCAGCACGGAGAATCCGGCCGCGACGATCACGGCGAAGGTCGGCAGGACCTGCTGCGGCGTGTCGTGGGAATTCTCGGTGACGAACGCCAGGTCCTCGGGGCCGGCGCCGAGCCCGAGCGCATAGAGCATCGTCTCGCGGTCGGTCCAGCTGACCTCCTTCGGCCCGGAGGTGGCTCCGACACTGTCTGCGTTGATGGGCATTGCTCGCTCCGTGGTACTAGGCGAACGCTCTGCTCAGTCCTCGACCCCGAGCGCGCTCGTGGGGCATTGTGGTGGCGGCATCTTGCGAAAACGCTCGGGTCTCGGCGACTGAGATCTCCCGTAGGACGAGGACGAATCGGCCTTCGTCGAGGTCGAACAGCTCGAGCATGAGCTCAGGCACCCACGGAGCCGCAGCGGCGGCGCCGACGAGCGGGTGTGGCTGAACCGACGCCGTCCAGCCGCCCGGGCAGGACCAGGACCTCGTTCACAGACCGGCGCCCACCGCCAGCCGCTCCCGATGTGTCACGGGTGTCCCGAGGAACAACTCCGACGCCTTGGCGCGGCGCCAGTGGAGATGGGCGTCGTGCTCCCAGGTGAACCCCGTGCCGCCGTAGACGTGCAGCGTCGCCTCGGCGGTGCGCATGAACGCTTCCGAGCACACCGACTTCGCCAGACTGGCCGCCACGGTCAGCGCACGCGCCGTCTCCGGCCCCGGCTCGAGCAGAAAGGCGTCCGCCGCCGCGGTCGCCGTCTCGGCGGCCGAGCGGGCCATCTCGACCTCGAGCAGAACGTCCACCAGCTGGTGCTTGATCGCCTGGAAGCTGCCGATCGGGCGGTCGAACTGCACGCGCTGCTTGGCGTACTCGACGGCTCCGTCGAGGCAGGCCTGCATCCCGCCCACCTGCTCCGCAGCCAGCACGACGAGGGCCAGGTCCAGTGCGGAGGAAATGCGCTCGTCCGCTCCCTCTGGTGGGCCGATCAGCCGCCCGAGGGCACCGTCGAGCGTGAGCACGCCCAGGGGGCGGGTGAGGTCGAGCGAGGCCGACTGGACCCGCTCGACGCCGGCGGCCACGCCCGCCACCACGAGCAACGCGACGCCCGCCGGTGTCCTCGCCGCGACCAGCAACTCGTCCGCGGTCGTGGTGTCGACGACGAAGCCCACCCGGCCGGTGAGCCGCCACTCCCCCTCCGCCTCGGCCGCGGTGACACCGGCCCCGGAGCAGGCTGCCTGGAAGTCGCAGGTGTCGGCGTTGTCCGTGCAGGCCAGCGTGGCCGTCGTGCCACCCTCGGCGATCCGACTCAGCAGCTCCCGAGACACCGGGTCGTCGCGGTGCACGAGTAGCGCGGAGGTGGCCAACGCGACGGTGCCGAGGAACGGCACCGCTGCGGGTCCGGTCCCCAGCGCTTCGGCCACGACAGCCAGCTCGGCGTACCGGGCCCCGGAGCCGCCCAGTTCCTCGGGGACGACGAGGCCCGCGATCCCGACCTCGGTGCCGAGCACACGCCAGAGCTCCGGGTCCCACGCCGTCTCGGTCGTCGGCTCACCTGCGAGGAAGGGCCGCGGTCCCACGCTGCGCTCCAGACACCGGGTGACGGCGGACTTCAGCTCCAGCTGCTCGTCGCTGAGCATGCTCACACCAGGTTCCGGGCGCGCGTTGCTGCAGGCGAAGCTCCGCCCTCCCGCGAGGGCAGCGCGACGGTCGCCCGGCCGGGCATGACGTTGTCCCCGCGCTGATTGCGGGCGAAGGTGGCGACATGCACCAGGTGCTCCCCGGAGTCCGACATCTCCTTGCCGACGACCTCACCGCCGAGCTCGACGACGTCGGACAGGTACACGAACCCGCGGTACTGCGACTCCAGATGGGCGACCCAGCCCGCGTCCCCCACCCAATGCGTGAGCAGCTGAATCTGCCAGCACTGACGCTGGAAACCGACGTCGTACTGGTAGGCCACGCCCATGGCGTTCGCCGCGGCCCGATTGTAGTGCACGGCGTAGATCGGCTCCTGGGCCCCGGTCACCGGATCCCTGAACGACCACGCGGGGTGCGCTGCGTAGTCCACCAGCGACGACGCGTGCGCCTTCAGCCGCGGGATCGGGGTGCCGCCACCGGCGATGAAGGCCACCTCGTCGGTGAGCCCGATGGGGCCCTTGGTGAGGCTGTCGAGGGCATCCCCGACGTGCACGTCCTCATAGTAGCGTGGCGCGACTCCCCGCGGCTTCTCGGCGAGGACCTGCGCCTCGATCTTCTCGATCTCCCCGACCGTCCACGGGTGCGGGATCGTGAGCGGTCTACGGTTCTTCTTACTGTCGTCGCTGCGGGCCGAAGCTCGCTCGTAGTTCACGACCTGCCAGCGGATCTCGGCGACCTTCTCGCCGTGCTGGTTGGTGTAGCTGTTGGTGAAGTGGTCGGTGACCATCCGCCCGGCGAACTTCGACGGCCGGGGCCCGGTGAAGCCGTCGTAGCGGCACGTCGCCGAGATGGTGTCGCCCCAGTAGATCGGCGCGAGCAGATCCATGTCCGTGGACGAGTGGAACGATCCCAGGCCCGGCCAGCCGAACTGAATCCCGGAGAAGCAGCCGATCACGAACGACGGCGGAGCGACCGGGGCCTTATAGTCCGAGGCCAGGCCGCGCTCGGCGTCGGTCCACAGCTCGTTGATGTCGCCGATGCCGCCCGCGAACTTGGCCACAGCGATGCGGGTGGCCTCCTCGTTGTTCACCGAATGCGCGATGCGCAGGTCGACGCCGATCTTGGCGCGCATCGACTCCATCATCGCGTCGTCGATGACGGCCTCGGGCATGCGGGCCTCGGCGGGCCCGGTCGGCTCCGGCGAACGCTCGTCCGTGGTGGTCACTTGGCGGCCTTTCCCGGGTTGGCGGTCCAGGTTGCCCCACCCTGCGGGGTGCCTGCGTCGGCGGCCGCCTTGGCCAGCCCCTCGACCGTCCACCGGCCCTCGGTCTGCAAGATCCAGGACTTGTCCTTCTCCCACGGCTTCACCCGGGTGACCCGGCTGCCGCCGACGATGAAGACCTCGCCGGTCAGGTCGCAGACGGGGCTGGACAGGTAGGCGACGAACGGCGAGACGTTGGCCGGGTCCCACCGGTCGAACTGGCCGTCCTTGGCAGCGAGCGAATCCCCGAACGCGCCCTCCGTGAGCCGGGTGCGGGCCTGCGGCGCGATGGCGTTGACCCGCACGCCGTAGCGGCCGAGCTCCTTGGAAGCGACTTGAGTCAGGGAGGCGATCGCGGCCTTGGCGGCGGCGTAGTTCACCTGGCCGGGGTTACCGAACACACCGGACTCCGAGGTGGTGTTCACGACGGCGGCGCGCACCTGCTCTCCGGCCTTGCTGCGATCGCGCCAGTGGTTGCCCGCGGCCTTGGTCAGCAGGAAGGTGCCCCTGAGGTTGACCCGCACGACGATGTCGAAGTCCGCCTCGTCCAGGTTGACCAGCACCTTGTCCCGGAGGATGCCGGCGTTGTTGATCAAGATGTCGACCTTGCCGAACTCCGAGATCCCGGCGTCGACGATACGCTGCGCGCCCTCGGCGGACGACACGTCGTCGCTGTTGGCGACGGCCTTACCACCCGCGGCGCGGATCTCCTTCGCGACCTGCTCTGCGAGACCGGCCTCGGACCCGGACCCGTCCGACGCCCCGCCGAGGTCGTTCACAACGACCGCGGCGCCTTCGGCAGCCAGCAGCAGCGCGTGCTCGCGGCCGATTCCGCGGCCGGCTCCCGTCACCACAGCGACCAGGTTGTCCAGACTGCCCATGCGCACTCCTCGTACGGTCGTCCCGGCCGGAGGCGAGGAGGCCACCGAGGTAGGCGGCTCTGTCGCTGCCGGACCCGGGTTCGCGCCCCGTGGGGCACGGAAACTCGTTGCCCTGACGTGGCCCCTGGACCTTCCTGCACCGTCCCACACAGGTGTGTGCGGTCGATGCCGCGCGCGGAAGGTGTGCGGACGGTCTTTTCGGAGCCACTTCCCGGAGATACTCTAATCCTCTACCATCCAGCCGTCGAGTGTCAGCCTGCCCACTCCTTGCGAATCGGAAGCGACCAGCTCGAGCTTCTGCTCGACCGGAGCTCGGCCCTTGGCCGCGATCGGTCGACGGCGCGGATCCGGCGCCGCCGAACGCCACGACGCCGGATGTTGAGCCCACTACTCCTCGATCACGTCGTCCGACCCGCCTCGACGCCGGCGATGCACTGCAGCCTGCCGTGACCGTTCTTGGCGACCCCTCCACACAGCGGTGTCGACCATCCAGCATGGGTTCGGCACTGACGACCGGTACCCGCGCTCGACGGCCGGCGGCACATCGTCGGGCCGCCGGATCCGCAGACGAGCCTCGCCGTCGGGACCAGCATCCGGCACCCCTGTCGTCCCGAGCCCGCGCATCGACGTCACCAGGACGAGCGACACACACCCTTTCGGCAAGATACTCTATGCATCTACCATTCAGTCGGCGAGTGTCGTCTCCTGCGGCACTCGAAAGCGAGGCGCCGAACGGGCGTCGCAGGAAGATCGGACGGGCAAGGATGGCGAAACAAGTCCCCGTCGTCGACTATCTCGAGCTCGGCGACACGCCGCACCTGACCAGCCACGAGTGCAAGTCTTGTGGGGCCCTGTACTTCGACCGACGCAACGCCTGTGCGAAGTGCTTCGGCCGCGAGTTCGGCCGGACGAACCTGGCGAATACCGGAACGGTGCGGGCCTTCACGTTCGTCGGCCGGGTCAAGCGGCCCTTCGTCTCCGTGATCGTCGATCTCGACGACGGTGGCGTGGTCAAGTCCAATCTGCTCGGTGTGGACGACCCGGAGAAGGTGACCCCGAGGCTGCCGGTGGTGTTGGACACCTATGTCGCCGGCACGGACGACGAGGGGACCGAGGCCGTCGCGTTCGGCTACCGGCCCCGAGGAGGAGCGTGACCCATGGCAACTGGTGATGTCTGGATCATCGGTACGTCGATGACCCCGTTCGGTCGCTTCGCGGACAAGGACCTTCTGGACCTGGCGGCGGACGCGACCCTGGACGCGCTCGACGACGCGTCGATGACGATGGCCGACATGGGCATCCTGGCCGTGGGCAACGTCTACGAGGCCAACTCGCACAACGGCCAGCGTCTGCAGAAGCAGATCGGACAGACCGGCATCCCGGTCTTCAACGTGGTCAACGCCTGCGCGACCGGTGCCAGCGCGGTGCGCGTCGCGATGATGGCGATCAAGGCGGGCGAGACCGACACCGGGCTCGCCGTCGGCGTCGAGAAGATGGGCAAGATGGGCATGATCGGCGGGGCGGCCAAGCCGCGCGCCGACAAGAAGGTCTTCGAGCCCAAGGGCCGCTACGGTTCCGTTCTCAAGACCGAGGGTGTGCTCGGCACAGGGCTCATGCCCGGCGTGTTCGCCCAGGCCGGCACCGAGTACGCCCTGGCCAACGGAGCAACCGCCACCCAGTTCGCCAAGGTCGCGCAGAAGAACCACGCGCACTCGGTGCTCAACCCGCTCGCCCAGTACCGCAAGGAATTCTCCCTCGAGGAGATCACCGGGGCCGAGATGATCTCCTACCCGAACACGCTTCCGATGTGCTGCCCCACCGGCGACGGCGGGGCAGCTGTGGTCCTGGTCAGCGACGAGAAGCTCAAGACCCTGGATCCTGACGTCCGGCGGCGCGCCGTCAAGATCTCGGCCTCTGTGCTGACCTCGGACCCGTGGACCGATTCCGACCAGGTCCAACCGGACGTCAACACCCTCACCCGGATGGCCGCGGACGAGGCGTACGAGAAGGCTGGCATCGGACCAGACGACCTCGACCTGGTCGAGCTGCACGACTGCTTCGCCACTGCGGAACTCTTACACTACGACAACCTGCGGCTCTGCGAGCCGGGCGGGGCGGGTGACTTCATCGACTCCGGCGCCCCGTGGCGGGACGGCAAACTGCCCGTCAATGTCTCCGGCGGGCTGCTGTCCAAGGGGCACCCGCTCGGTGCTACGGGTGTGGCGAACCTGTTCGAGGTCGTCACCCACCTACGCGGCGAGGCCGGCGACCGACAGGTGGACGGTGCTCGGGTCGGATTGACCCACGTCATCGGCCTGGCCTCGGCCTGCGGAGTGCACATCCTGGAGGCCGCGGCACGTTGAGCGCCTCCTGACCACGGGGAGGGGCGCGGGACCTCCGGCGGCCCTCCCCGGTCTCGAGGCCGGCTCCCCGCACGTACCGGTGCGCCTCGTATTCGGAAGTTCGGTCGGCGGCATCGCCGGCCCGACCTCCCGGGGTTGACGAGCCGAGGCGATTTGCGGCTGCCGGGCCCCCCATCTAGTCTACGGCTCGACTATCGAGGAATGAGCTGCAGCTTGAGCCGATAGGTGACGCCGCGGTAGCGCCGCACGGCGCATCGGAGGGGCGATTGAGACGCGCTGGGCCGGGACCGTGCCGACTCGACGGCTGGAACCAGCTCGCCCGATGACGGCGTTCGTGAAGAACCAGCCGGGAGTCTGGAGCGGACCATGACAGCGCCTGCAAAGGCCCTCACCGAGATCTGGGGCGACGCACCAGTCGAGTCGACCTATGCCGGACACGCGGGCCTGGTGCTGGACCCGCGCCCCGGCTCACTCGGCGAGATGCTGGCCGGCGTCTCGCGCTGGTCCGAACGCACCTATCTCGTGCAGGGCGAGCGCCGCATCTCCTTCGCCCAGTTCGTCGCGGCCGTCCCCCGAGCCGCCCGGATCCTCTCCGAGCAGGGCGTTGCAGCGAGGGACCACGTCCTCGTCGTCGGCTACAACGGCCCGGACTGGGTGTTGGCGCTGTGGGGATCCTGGTACCTCGGCGCCGTCCCGATCCTCGGCAACCGTTGGTGGGGAGACGGGGAGAACCGCCACGCAGCGGAGCTGTCGGCGCCGAGCGTCGTGCTCACCGACTTCCCCGACCCGGCTGCACGCGGGCTACCGGGCGCCGCACCGATCTCCTCTCTGGCGGAGGCCTACGAGGGGAGACCCGCGGCGGATCTCGAGGCCGTGCTTCGTGGGTTCCCTGCGCCTCCCGAGGATGCGCCCGCCGTCGTCATCTTCACCTCGGGGAGCTCCGGCGCGCCCAAGGGCGTCGTGCTCTCCCACCGGTCGGTGATCGCCAACCAGCACAACCTGCTGTCCCGCTCCGGGCGCCTACCGCGCGAGTTCGACGGCGAAGCCCCCAGACCGGTCACGCTGATCTGCACCCCGTTGTTCCACATCGGCGGTTTGTCGAACCTGCTGACGAACTTGATCATTGGCGGTCAACTCGTGTTCAACCAGGGAAGGTTCGACGCGGCGCAGGTCCTGCAGCTGATCCAGACCGAGAAGGTCCAGAGCTTCGGGGGCGTGCCGACGATGGCGATCCGCGTGCTCGAGCACCCGGACTTCGAGGCCTACGACCTCTCGAGCCTGCGTTCGTGGCCGCTCGGCGGGGCGCCGGTGTCGTCGGCGCTCCTGGAGCGGATGAAGCGGCAGCTCCCACAGCTCGAACACCGCGGACTGGGCAACACCTGGGGCATGAGCGAGTCCGGCGGATTCCTCACCGTGGCGGGCAACCGCGACCTGGTCCAACGGCCCGGCACGGTCGGCCGTCCCTATCCGGTCGCCGAGTTGCGGATCGCGAACCCGGACGCGCAGGGTACCGGCGAGATCCTGGTCCGCTCCCCTACCGTGATGCTGGGGTACCTCGGCCTGCCGGAGGACCACACCGTGGACGCGGAGGGCTGGCTGCACACCGGCGACCTCGGTCATGTCGACGAGGACGGGTACCTCTACCTGGACGGGCGCAGCAAGGAGATTGTGATCCGTGGCGGTGAGAACATCTCCGTCGCCCACGTGGAGCTCGCGATCGCCCAACATCCGGAGGTCGTCGAGGTCGCCGCATTCGGAGTGCCGCACGAGGAGCTGGGCGAGGAGCTGGTGGCCGTCGTGGTGCACCGCGAGGCCACCAACCCCACGAGCGAGGAGCTGCGGGACTTCCTCCGGGGCACCCTCGCGTACTTCTCCATCCCGACGCAGTGGTCGATCCGCATCGAGCGCCTCCCCACGCTGGCCGGCGAGAAGATCGACAAGAAGACGCTGAAGGCCGAGTTCGTGGCCGGGTCGTCGCAGAGCCGATGAGATCGTCGAGCCGACCTGCCCGGACACGAGCAAGCGTGCCAGAGATGGCCGCCAGACACCGTATCGACGAACGCGACCCGCCCTGACAACCACCTGCTGGCGCGACCGTCTGCAGATGCGCACGCTGCTGCGACAACGTCCCGTCCCGTCGTCGAGCCGACTCGACGACGGGACGTCGAGAGCCCACAGCGACGCCCGCGAATGCCCGTGCTCTCCTGCGCTGTCCGCCTTCGCGCTCGGCCGGACGATGCCGATCCGACGGTCAGGAGCGCTCCCCGGCCGGTGACGGTTCCTTCGGCAGGCCCAGCACCCGCTCCGCGACGATGTTGCGCTGGATCTCGTCCGTGCCGCCGCCGAGCCGGAAACCGGGGACCCCCAGGATGAACTCCGACCATGCGAAGGTGCCCCACTCGCCCGTGTCCGCCAACAGTTTCGGGCCGAGCACGACCCCGACGAGGTGCGCGAGGGCGGCGAGGTTCTCGGTGAGCGCCAGCTTGGAGAGCGACATCTCGGCACCGACCTGTCCCGCCTTGGCCGCCGCCTCCGCGCGGGCGCGCATCTGCTTGGCTGCCACGACGCCGCAGTGCACCTTGGCGTAGGCCTGGCGCACCTCCGGGTCCTTCGACCGGCCGAGCTGATGCAGCATCGCGACGATCCGCTCCAGCTTGAACAACCCGTTGCCACCGCCCGCCGATCCGCCGATCGCGCCGCGCTCGGCCATCAGGGTGGCGAGGGCGACCTTCCAGCCGCCGTCGACGTCCCCGAGGCGGAACGCGTCGGGCACCCGGACCTCATCCAGGTAGACCTCATTGAAGTCTGCGCCGCCGGTCATCTGCCGTAGCGGCCGGACGTCCACCCCGGGGGAATGCATGTCGATCACGAAAGCGGTCAGGTTGCGGTGTCGTGGTTCCGGCGAGGTACGTGTCATCAGCAGGCCGACGTCTGAGTAGTGTGCTCCCGAGGTCCACACCTTCTGTCCGCTGACCACCCATTCGTCACCGTCCCGCGCCGCCCTAGTACTCACCGCGGCGAGGTCGGAGCCCGCTCCCGGCTCGCTGAAGAGCTGGCACCCCACCGAGTCGCCCCGGTAGAGCGCCTTCAGCCACCGCGTCTTCGCCTCGTCCGAGCCGAACGCGTTCAGCGTCGGCCCGACCATTCCCAGGCTCACTCCGAGCGGCGAGCGCGACGGCACCTCGTAGGCACGCTCGAGCGCCAGGTAGGCCTTCTCGTAGCGACCGGGCAGCCCACGGCCACCCCACTCGACGGGGCCGGTGATCCAGCCGAATCCGGCGTCGAAGGTCTGCCGGCGCCAGGCGCGGGCCTGCTCGGCCTCTGCCGCCGTCGCGCCGCGGAACAGCGAGACGCGGTCATCACCCTCACCCCACGGAGGCACGCCTCCGCCGGCGCGGGGCCGGGCCGTGGCCTCGAGGAAGGCCTTCGCCTCGGTGCAGAACTCCTCCAAGCTGGGGACGCTCGAGCCCTCGGCGCTCGGACGCACCAGAACATCCTCGGTCATGATCGACCTCCCGGTCGGACGGCCGGTCGTCGCCGACTCGATATTTCAGTTCTAGACAATATAGCCGTCCCCGTGGTGCAGTGCAGCGAAGCATCGACGATCTCGACCGAGCGCGGGCACATGGAGCAGTCGAGGGTTCCCGGCAGACGGCGATCCCGGCTGGGCCCGCCGGCGCGACCGACCGGAAGGGTGCATCCGGGCCGCCGTAGCCCTCGAGTCCGCGAGCCACCTCCAAGGGTGTCCGCGCGAACGTCATAGGACCCCCTCATCGACCGTCGACCCTGCCGAACCGACCCTACTACTCTATTCCTAAACTATACAGACCACAACGAGCTGCGGGACATGACCCCGGACGCCGAGCAGGGGAGCCGTCGGACGCAGTCGTCCGGTGAGCCCTTTCCAGCCTGATGGAGAGCGGGCGTGTGCTACTGGGGCGTGGCGTCACCGGCGTGAGTGGTCGGGTGGCCCGGAGGAGTTGCACCTTCGGGCTCCCACAGATCCCGGGGTGACAGTCTCCCGTCACCGGGCTCTTCTCGATCTCGCCGTCAGAACTCCGGGACCCACTGCCAGTGAGGCCTTTCCACTTGGCGTCAGCCGGCGTGAATGAGGACCAGGACGGCCTTGACGAGGTCGGTGACCCGGCGCGGGCAGCAGCGGATCCTGCGCAGGATGCGCCAGGTCTTGAGCTGGGCGTTGGCCCGCTCGCCGGGTCCGCGCTGGCGGGCGTGTGCGGAGTTCACGTCGCGCTGGTTGCGGGAGAGATTCCTTCGCTTGCCGGTCTCCGGGTCCTTCGGCCGTCGTCGTTGGGGGACCTCGAACCCGGAGCCGCAGTAGGCGCTGTCGGCGATCACCTTCACCTGCGCGTCGCGGAGAGCGTCGAGGATTCCGTGATCGCGGCGGCGCCCATGTCGTGTCGAGCGCCGGGCAGCGCGGGCGAGGTCCACACCTCCTCAAGGCACTCCAGCTCGAACCTGGTGGATGCAGTGCATCCCCGCCGAATACTCGCCTACACGTCGCCTCCCGCATCACGCGCGGTCAGCGGCGGACCTGGGTCCGGATCCAGCAGTCCTGGATGCGGTCACGGTGATGCCGACCGAGGCCATCAACGGCCGCCTCGAAGCCCTCCGCCGCAACGCCCTCGGCTTCCGCAACCTCATCAACTACCGCATCCGCTCACTCCTGCACTGCGGATCCCTCGCACCCTGAATCCGGAAGAGCCCTTTTAACTTCCCGGTTTTGATGTCAGCTACTTGTTTCGACACGTCGTCGGCGGCTCGGTTCCGCTCGTCTTCCCGGTCCCCACCTCACGCCTCTCGGACACCTTTTCCTCAACGCTCACCACGACGGTCTTCAGTCATCAAGAGGCCAAGTGGAAAGCGCTCGTTGAAGTCTGCGAGGGAACGGATGGACATCATTTCGACCTATCGGAAGGTGGGGAGATATCGCGGCGCGGCGGCGATCTGCGCCACGACAGCGAAACCGTGCGCAGAGTCATCGAGCGCCATGAGGCGGGCGGTGTTGCCCGCAACGCAATCCACGGTCGCGGACCTACGAGTCGGTCGCCGAGCTCGTCGAAACCCGGGTGGAGAAGACCAAGGGCAAGAACTCGGCGAAGCGACTGTTCCCCGAGGCGCGGGCCGCGGGTTAAGGAGGGTTCGGCGCGCAACTTCCGCCGCCTGGTCACGCAGCTGAAGGACGAGTGGCGTCGCGAGCATCACCGCGGCCGCCGTCCGGCGGAAGTCCAGGGGCATCGTGGAGAACCTCCTCGGCTACGCCAAACAGGATCTGATCACCGGATGCGACCTCGACACTGGAGAGGCGGGGCGTCCGGTGGATCTGCCACGGCGAACGACGCCGCCCGGCGTCGGTGCGCCGGTGAACGCCGCCACGCACTCGGAGATCGCCGCCGTTCTGGCCCGGCGCCTCGCCGAGGGCGAGCTCGGCGTCTTGCGCGGGCTGCCGTCGCTGCGGCCGAGGGTCACCGGACCGGCGGTGCGGCGCAAGGTCGACGCGGTAGGCCGCGCGACGCCGGAGACGACCCGTGATGCAAGACGGGTGGGCGGGTTGTCGTCGAGCCACTCGTGGCACGAACGGACACGACCGCGCTCCGACCGCAGCCAAACAAGGCTCCCAGAGCGCCACATATGTCCATAAGTAACTCTTCGGGAGCTCAGTGGTTGACAACACGACCAATGTGCTCTTAAGTTTCTCGGCGGCGCTTGTGGCGCACATCACGATGCCGCTTTCCGCCGGGAACCTGCCCATTCGCGGCTGTACCTTGCGCGAGCGCTGTGATGAGGACACGTCAGGACGATGTGGAGGAGAAAAATGGACTTTGCCCTGCTCTATGAGATTGCAGTGAGAAACTCGGCGAATGAGATCGATATGCCATGGGAGGAGATCGTTGCGAGGCCTTACAGCCGTAAGGCATCGCAGGAAGTCTTCAAGGGACTCGTCGACCAGGTGAAAATCGCCGACGAGGTCGGATTCCACAGCGTGTGGCACGTCGAGCACCATTTCCTGCACGGAATCTCCGAGTCCAGCAATAGCGACGCACTGCTCGGCGCCTACGCGGCGGCGACCAAGAACATTCGACTCGGCTATGGGGTGAAGCTCCTTCCCTTCGCATACAGCCACCCGGTCAAGGCTGCGGCGGCCGTCGGCGTTCTTGATCAGCTGTCGGGCGGACGGGTCGAGTTCGGCGCCGGACGCAGTTACACCATGGAGGAGATGCAAGGCTTTCAGATTCCGCCCGGGCAGACGAGGCCGCAGCTGGAGGAGTCACTCCGGCTGATCATGACCGCTTGGGAGAACGACAAGTTCTCGTGGGACAGCCCGAACTTCAAGATTCCGGAGCGCACTCTCGTTCCGAAGCCGCTGCAGGAACCGCACCCGCCGCTGTGGTATGCAGCATCTAGTAGTGAGAGTCACGAGTACGCCGGCGAGAACGGGATGGGCCTGCTCTCCTTTGCGTTGTTCGTCCAGCTCGAGGAGATCTCTCGCAGGCTCGGGGTGTATCGCGATGCGCTGAAGCGAGCGTCGCCCATCGGAAAGTTCGTCAACAACCGAGCAGCCTGTTTCACCGTGGTCCACTGCGCGGAGACGGACGAGCAGGCCCAACAAGAAGCCGCGGCTCGAACGACCGACTACATCAAGTTGGCCCTGACCCTGAGCTGGAAAACCGCGAAGTGGATCGAGGAAACCAAGGACTCGGAGAGCTACAACTACATCAGGAAGACGACGAACGTGGACCTCTCCGAGGTCACGTTCGAGAATCTCTCTGATCAGGCCATGGTCATCGTCGGGAGCCCCGACACCTGCATCAGGCAGCTCAAGAGGTACGAGGAGCTCGGAATCGACCTCTTCATGGGGGTGTTCCAGCATGCCGGCATGCCAATGGAGCAGGTGTCGAAGTCCATCGAGCTGTTCGGGAGAGAGGTGATTCCGGCATTTAAGTAGGCCGCCTATCGGATTCGACCTCGATACACATCTGACCGCGGCCGAGGCCCTCGCCTGCGGACGGCCACGCCGCAGAACGCCTGGACCTCTGCCGGCGAGGCCTCGGCCGCCGCCTCGGATTGGGACATCAGATGCCGTTCATTGACCTCGTGGACCCGCAAATTGCGGAGATCCTGAAGCCGTATCCAGACGAACTCAGCTGGGAACACATCGCATTCGATGCTATCCCGTCCTTCAGGGACCGCCTGGCCGAAATGATTCCAGCGCCACCCTCGACCGACGTCGAACACCACGACCACCTCGTAGAGGACCAGGGCCCTGTTCGCCTCTACGTGCCACCGAACAGACTGGCAGTGGCCCGCTTCCCTGCATCTTCTGGATCCACCCTGGTGGCACATGGTCGGCTCACCGACGCTGGACGAGCCGGAGAGCAACCGATTGGCGGAAACATTGTCGTGTGTCGTCATCGCACCCACGTATCCCCGAGAACCCGTACCCGGCGGCCATCGACGATTGCTATGCAGCGTTGGCATGGACCTTCCGTCACTCCGAGCAACTCAACATCGATCCCGCACACGTGATTGTGGCCGGCGCAAGTACAGGTGGCGGCCTGGTCGCCGCATCGAGTCTCCTGCTCGGGATCGACAGGAGTTCACAATAGCGGCTCAGGTAATGCTTTGCCCGATGCTCGACAATCTGTATGAGCGGTTCGATTCAAGTCGTGTCGCGAATCCGGTATGGGGCCGAACGCGAATGCGTTGGGCTGGCGGGCCCACCTCGGTGAGGAAGCCAGCTCACCTGACGTGTCGCCGTACGCGTCGACGCCTCGCGCTCGATTCACAGTGCTCGGTCACACGCAGCGGGGGCCAGTACCGTGATCGTGCTCTGGCCCGATGATCGTGTGGGCCCGGCCCGGGGTAGTTGCAGGCTGAGTGGCTGGAGGAGCAATGCGGGCATCAGCTAGCGCAGGGGGTGCATTCGACGCGTTCGCAGCGGGGCGCGTCATACTCCTGGTGGACGACGGCGTCAGCGGCGGCGCCGGTTACCTGACGGTGGCAGCCGAGCACGCCTGGCCGAAGTCGGTGGCCTTCATCGTGCGGCACACTTCCGGGTTCATATGCGTCGCAATGACGGAATCCCGGGCCGATGAACTGAGGATCCCGCCGATGTGCTGGCCGGACAGCAGAAACGCGGGCGCGTCGCACAGCGGCGGCGCCCGTCCGGGTTATCGCGTTACTGTGGATGCGAAGGAGAACGTCAGCACCGGAATCTCTGCCGCGGACCGAGCCACGACGATCCGCAAGCTCGCGAGTCCGAATGCCCGAGTCGGCGATCTCAGTCTTCCGGGCCATGTCGTTCCTGCATGTGCAGCCTCGGGAGGGCTCGCCGCCCGCGCGGGCCCCACCGAGGCATTGGTCGAACTTTCGACGCTCGTTGGCGTGCAGCCAGTCGCCGCCTTTGCGGAGATCGTCAGCAAAGACGACCCGACGAGGATGGTGCGAGGACACGAGCTCTTGTCGTTCGCGGTGAAGCACGACGTTGCCCTACTTACGATTGGATCGCTTACACCTCGGACGTGTCAGCGCGGAGGTCTCGCAGCGATAGTTGCGAGCGGCGAGTCCGAGTGGCCGGACACCCATGCCAATCAGCCCGACGTCTCTGGCTCTACGCAGCGAACCTGGGAGCGCGGGTTCTGATTCGTGTCGGCGAGTGATCTTGGTGGATGCGGCCGTGGTTGAGCAACAGTCGCAGCCGGTAGTGGTCGAAGTTGCGGTAGCCGCGGGCGGTCCGCTTCGCGTTTTTGATCTTCAGGTTGAGGTTCTCGGTGGGCCCGTTCGACACATCGGCGTGGTCGAAGTGCGCGCACAGCTCGACCCGCCAGGCGTGCAGCGTCCGCCCCAGCCGGGCGAGCTCGCCGATCGGGCACTCACGCAGGTCGATGATCAGGGCCGCGGCGCGGGTGCGGGCGAGATCGGGATCGTCGAGCCGGTAGAGGTTCATCAGGTCCTGGGCGACGGTCCAGGTCAGGGTGACCTCCCCGTCGGGGTCGCCGGCGATCAGCCCGGCTTGCAGCCGGGCGCGGGCCTTGGTCGAGAGGCGGTCGCGGCCGCCGCAGGACCCGGCGGATGCCGAACAGCGGGTCCCGGCTGCGGCCGCGGTGGCCCGTGGTGGCGTGCGGCACGCGGCGGCGGACGTCGTCCACGGCGGCCAGCCCGAGACGCACGACGTGGAAAGGGTTGAGAAACCCGGACCGCGTCGGGAAGCTGGATGGTCAGCGCGGTGGTGTAGCTGCGGAACGGGTCCAACGAGGCGGCCGTGACCGCCGCCCGCCAGGCCGGGTCCCGCTCGTGGCGCCAGTCGGCCAGCACGGTGCCCGGGCGGCCCTCGACGACCTCGAGCAGCCGGGCCGGCCGCCCGGGCGACAGGTCGACGATCCCGGTGGCAAACGTCGTGGCATGAGTCGCGGTCGCCCGCAGGTACGCCGTCTCACCGACCCCACCACTGTCACCGGATGATCGGCGGGGGCATAGGGAACCCTCCACGATCTCGCGGGAACCACAAGTTCCCCGACGAACACCTCGGGCTGCCGCGCCACACCCACCACCTCCTGCGCAGAGCGTCCTGCGCCCGACCAGAACGGATCAAGCCAACCCGAGTACGTCCCGAACGCTTCTGGACGTGGCACTGGTCACCGCTATGCTGTTGTGGACGCCGACGCTCGTTCGGCGACGACCATGCAGACATGCAGCCCGAGGAGATGTCGGCCTCACGATCGAGCACATCGGAGCTGCCATCGACGATCTCGACGGGCTGGGGGCCGCTCTCGGCGCGCTGCGCTGCGCGACCAACCCCGACAGTACGGCCTACCCATCAGCGCGACGGACAGACACCCGCAGCGACAGAGGAGGTGGTCGTCGATGATGACGACCCGGGTCGACAACTCAGCTCGTCCAGACGAGCCGTTGCGCTTCCTCGACGACCTACTGGTTCGGCACCCTACCCTGCATCGCGCGATCGCGGAGTTCGCCCGCTATACCGGCCGTACCGTGGCGATAAAGGTGGTCGGGACGCGTGTCATCGTCGTCGATCCCGACGGTGTGACTGCGCAGGGATGGCCGTCCGGCCCCGCTGCCTCGGGCACCTTCCGCGATGTGACCGTCGCGCTTGGAGGTCCCCGGACGCCGCGCGACGCGGCGCTGCTCGAACGCCTGGCCGTCCTGACGATCGTCCTTCGCGACCGAGAGACCCTCGTTGCTCCACAGCAGTCGCGCGCCGCCATGGTGGCGCAGTTGATGGATCCGACCACCAACTCGGCGCTGCGCAACCAGATCCTGATCGGTCTCGGTCTCCGGGCCTCGACACCGGTTCGTGCGTTTACCGTCGCCGGCGCGGACTCAATCATCGACGCCTTCGCGCGGATCCTGTCGCCCGACCGGCGATGCATCCTCCCCGCTACCCGCTCGCGGACGACCTTACTGCTGCGCATCGGCGACCAGGAGGATCTCGATCGCATCCCGGTGCCGCGAGGCCTGCAGGTTGGCGCGAGCCGGGTGCATCGTGCTGGAGCCGCGCCGTCCGCCTGCATGGAAGCGGACAACGCTTTCCGGTTCAGCCAACCGAGTCCGCGCGACTGCGGTCCGTACCGGATCGAGGAGGGTGTTCTCGTCCCTGCGGAAGGTCTCAGTGGTTACGAAGCACTTGCCGCAGCCCTCACCCCAGAGCAGATTTCGCGGATCGACGATGTTCAGGCGGTGGACCAGATACTGATGCTGGGCGGCCAAGAGATGCTGGCAACACTCGACGCAGTCGCAGTCGGATCGATCCGCTACGCTGCCCGCGCGTTGCACGTGCACCACAACTCGGTGCGAAGTCGGGTGGCGCAGGCTGAGCGGCTACTCGGATTTGAACTGTCAGATGCGTACGGCCGAAACCGTCTCTTCCTGGCTCTGACACTTCGCCGCATTCAGAAGACCCACGGGATGGTCGGGTAGGTCGGCAAGGATTTGCCGGGTGTTGCCCACCGGCGGAGGAGGGGACCCCGGGCGCGGGGGCGGGTCATCCCTGAAGTCGCCATCGGCTTCTCGGTCCACCCGTGGCCGGTGGACAAAGCTGTGGGGTGCGCTCGCAACGACGCCGGCCGCCCTCAGGGATCGCCAAAGTCAGTTGATCTTGAGTAGTTGGAGTGGTCGGAGGGCGTCTCGGCTGTGCTGGCGCAGCGCCGCGGCGATGTTGTTGAGTTCAGCGGTGATCCTGGGCCGCCCGCAGGTGCGGTCGTCGGCGTGCACGGCGCGGATCCGCTCGGCGAGTTCGGCGTCGGCTGCTGCGCGTGCGGCCCGTATCGGGGCGGCGGCGCGCCAGGCGTAGAACGAGGAACGCTGCTGCCCCCGACGCGTGACCGACATGGTCAAAGCCATCCTGGTCCCATCCATGCCGGCTGACGACAAGTGTGAAGCGCTCACTGGCCGAGCTGTGCGACCACCTCACCTCCTGTGGAGTGGGCCGGCGTACGTCCCCGAGAAGCTGGTGATCGTCGACGAGGGGCCCAGTCGGCGGCGGGCGGCAAGATCGCGAAGGGTCAACTCAGGACCCTGCTGGCGACACAGCCGGACCCAGGCGACTGAGTTGCAGGCGGTCGCTCGCCCCGTCCGCAGCCGGTCCTTCGAGGTCGCAGACGAGGGCAGGTGCCGTGCCGCCCCTCTGTCAGCGCACCCCCCCGATGTCCACTGCGGGGTCGACGCGGAGGTCGACGACGAGAGGCATGTCCCCCTCCGCGACCCTGCGGCCCACCTCGTCCAGCTCCGCCTCCGTACGCACGGTGAGCCCGGAGACCCCCATCCCGCGAGCGACCTCCGCGAACGACGGCCAAGGGGTCAAGGAGAGCTTCGGATCCAGCCCCCGTCTCTCCAATGACGACCATTCGGCACCGTAACAGTTGTCGTTCACGACGACGATCACCATGGGCAGCCTCAGCCGCGCAACGGTGGCGAGCTCGGCAATCGCCATCATCGCTCCGCCGTCGCCGGCCACGGCGACCGTGACCCGTGAGCTGTCCGACGCCGATGCTCCTATCGCTGCGGGTAGGCCGAGGCCGATCGAGCCGAAGTTCGCAGTGTGGGTGAACGCCTGCGGTGAACTCGCATGCAGGTACTTCCAGGGGGCCGCTGCGAACCTGGCCACATCCGTGACGACGATCCGATCCGACGGCAAGACCTCGTCGAGTCGGATCATCGCGAGTCGCGCGTCGACGAACCCGTTGGCACTGGTGTCGAGGAAGTCGCATCGAGGATCCCGCGCGGCGAGGCGCTCACCGAGCGCCGGCGAGCGGAAGGACGAGGCCTTGTGCCCGCTCTCGGCGAGCGCCTGTGCCATCTGCGTGGCGACGATCTCGGCGTCACCGAGAACGTCGGCGGTCACGGCGCCGAAGCGTCCGAGCTGTCCGGGATCGATGTCGACGTGGACGACCGCCCGCTGATCACGAAGCCATCCGCGGTCGGTGGTGTAGTGGTTCAGGCTGGCCCCGAAGGCGATCACGCAGTCCGAACTCGACACCACGTCGAGCGCCGTCGCGTCACTCAGAGTTCCGATGACTCCGAGGTCCCATCGCTCGCCGCGGAACAGATCCCGGCCCAACAGAGTCGTACCGAGCGGTGCGCCCAACGCGTCTGCCAAGCGCAGCAGCGCTGTGCGCGCACCGTCCGACGAGGCTCCGCGCCCCGCCAGGACGACGGGACGCTGAGCGGAGGCGAGCACACCCAACGCCTCGTCGACGACGTCGGGGTCCGGACTCACCCGCTGCCGCTGCCGGGCAGGGGAGGGTCCGAGGACGAGCGGCCCCGCGTCCTGATCCAACAGTGCGAAGGGGATGTCGAGCACCACAGGTCGACGCTCCCCCTCGGCCAACCGGAATGCGGCGCGGACGTCCGCGCCGACGTGTGTCGGATCGAGTACTCGACGATAGAGAGCGCCGGTGGCGAGCACCAGAGGAGCGATCTCGATTGCTTGGACGTAGTCGTGCACCGGAGGAGTCTCGCCGGTGAGCAGAACCAGAGGTGTGCGACCGCGGACCGCCTCCACCAGGGAGGTCACCGTGTTCGTCAGACCCGGGCCGTGGGTGACGGTGGCGCAGCCGACATCATCCGCCGTCTGTGCCGACCCGACGGCCATCATCAACGCGGCGCGTTCGTCGACCGCGCCGATGTAAGTGCCCCCGGAGCCGACGAAACCGTGCATGTAGACCATGTTGGCGTCGCCGAGCACACCGAAGACGATGCGCGGCCCGAACCTGAGAAGTGCCTCTGCCACACAAGTGTTTACGCTGGCCACGAAATCCACACCCGTCCTGAACTGCTCGCTCGAAGCGGACCCGAGATCGTCCCGGCTCAGACCTCGACAACGACCTTGAGCTGGCCCGCCGCCGGAACGGTGCCAGTATCGAAAGCATCCTGAATCTTGTCGATGGGGTAGATGTTCGTGATGTAGCGGTCGACGAGACCAGGATGCTTCACCATGTACTCGCCCGCGGCAGCCAGGGACTGTCGGCGGACGGATTCAGGCGTCGCGCCTGCACGCATCTGCAAGTTCTTGTACAAGAACTCCCGCATCGGGATCGGATAGACGGCCTCGTCCGGGACTCCGAAATAGTAGATCTCTCCGCCATAGGCCGTGGCGTCCACCGCCACCGCCAAACTCGCCGACTGATGGCCGATGGCCTCGACGACCAGCGTGGGACGGGTGGCCGGGGTCAGTCCGTGCGCCCAACGGTCGACGCTCGCGTGGACGGCCTGGTCGATCAGGAACGAGCGTGCCACGTCCGCTCGGTTCACCCGGTCGACGCCGACGACACGGCGCGCGCCGGTCGTCTTCAGAACGTGGGCGAAGAGCACCCCGATGGGCCCGAGGCCGAGGACCGCCGCGTCGGCGTCCTCCACGGTCGACATCTGGCTGACCGCGTAGACGACGCACGCGAGAGGTTGCATCATGACGGCCGTACTCGCCGAGAGCGACGGATCGTGAACCGCGAGGCTCGTGCCGTCGGTGACGACGAACTCCGAGATCGCGTTCATGCCGGTCGCCCAGCCGACCACGGACGAGCCGACCGTGAGTGACGCGTCTCGGGACGCGACCACCTCCCCCGCGACCTCGTGCATCGATGCCCCGTGGGGACAGCACGTGTAGTCCGACTCGTCCGCCACCGGAACAGCCGGGTTCATTCCGCCGCGGAAGAACGTGAAGTCGCTGCCACAGAGGCCCCCGGCCGCCAGCCTGAGGAGGACCTGGCCATCGGCGAGGTCGGCCGGGTCGGGGGCCGGCGCCTGACATCTCTCGAACGTGCCCGGCGCCGAAAGTCTGTAGGTCCACATGTCTGCGTGCAGTGAGATCACCTCGATGGTCGTAGAAGGGGCTGCGCAGAGTCGCAGCGGAGTCCTGCCTCCGCCGAGAAGGCCGAGCGGTCACCGCTCCTACGCGGCGTCAGTCCACAGGTCCGAGCACCCGCCATGCCGAGCACGCCGGCTCACCCGTGACGGGATCCGGGCGCGCGGCCTCGGGGCTGATCTCCACCAGGATCGCCTCAGGCTCGCCCGGCCGGCCTCCCGATGCCTCTGCTGCGGTTCGCCAGGTGGCGATCGCCAGCGACCGGTACTCCGCCAGCTCCTCGGAGGACACCACGTCCCGAGGAACCTGTAGTTCGTACTGCCACATGGGCATGGTGACCTCCGCGCCGGGTTCTGGGGTCGTGCGAGTGTTCTCAGTCGTGAACGCGACGCTCGCCCGGCGTCCCCACCTCGGAGGCGGCGACGAGGTCAGTCGGCGGGAGGGGATGACGATAGATCCGGCTCGCGTTCTCGAAGCAGATCTTGCGCACCTTGTCGTGTCCGAGGCCCGCCATCTCCCCGCGGATCATGTCCTGGCAGGCGGGCCATGTGCTGTCGAAGTGGGGGTAGTCGGTCTCGACCATGACGTTGTCCTCGCCGATGACGTCGAGCATCCGGAAGGCCGACGGGTCCTCGATCGAGGTGAAGAAGAAGTTCCGCCGGACCAGGTCCATCGGCGAGATCTCTCCGTCCGGCCAGCCCCTGCCGACCCCGGCCTTCTGGCGGAACGCGCGGCCCAGCCGCTCCAACGCCATCGGGACCCACGACACCCCTGCCTCGGAGAGCGCGATCTTCAGCCTGGGGAAGCGGAGGCAGACACCTGAGTAGACCCAGTCCATGAGCGCTTCCAGCCCGCTCACCGGGAAGAGTGCCACCGTCACCTCCTCAGCGGAGTCGGCCGTGGGAACGCTGGTCTTGCCGGATGAGCCGACATGCAGGTTGACCACCGTCTCCGTCTCCTCGCACGCCCTGAAGAAGGGGTCCCACCGTCTGTCGTAGATGTTCGGGAAGCCCAGGCCCTCGGGGTTCTCGGAGAAGCTGACCGCCCGGAAACCCCGTTCGGCGTTGGCGTAGATCTGTTCGGCGGCGACTTCGGCGTCAGCGAGCCACGGCAGTTGGCACGGGATGTAGCGCTCAGGTGCCGCACCGCACCACTCTTCGAGCATCCAGTCGTTGTAGGCCTTCAGACACGCCAACCCGACGTCGGGATCCTTCATCGTGGAGAAGCGCTTGCCTGCGAAGCCCCACACGAGCGACCCGAAGCAGAGCTGGGCCCACACCCCGGTGAGGTCCATGTCATTCAGTCTGGCCGCGGAGTCCCAGACACCCCGCCGGAATTCGTCGTAGCGGCAGGCGGTCAGCGCCCACTCGGACATCGGCCTTCCGGACGCCCCGTTCGACATGACGATCGGGACGAGACTGCCATCGATGTTCCACCATGGAGCACCGTCGTCCTGGACCTGACAGGTCGGCACACTTGCGGCGAAGCGCTGCGGCACCCGGCCCTCGAAGAGGTTCGGGGGCTCGAGTGCGTGGTCGTCGACCGAGATGATCGGGCAGAACAGTCGCTCAGCAGCGGGTTCATCGATGAACGTGATCGGTCCCCCGCGCCCGTACTCTCTGACCTTGGTGGCGAGGTAGTCATCGAGGCTCACTGCGCACTCCTTCACTCGAAGCTCGTTGATGGTCGGTCGTCGAGGGGCCGCGAGTGCCTCCCCCGACGCGATGGCCCGACGCACGGCCCGCTGACATGCGATGGCAGCGGGATACAGGCACTCCCCTACGACTGCCCCGACATCTCGGCTTGCTCGTCGGCGGTCGTCGTGAGCCGGGTCCCGCGCGTCTCCCGCATGCGCACGGTCACGACGGCGGCGATCAGGACGACCGCCGCGATGGTGATACTGAGCCACGTGTGACGGGGCGCACCGCCGGCTGCTGCGACCAGCGAGGCGGCCACCAGCGGCGTCAGCCCTCCGAAGACCGACGCGATCGAGAAGCCGACCGACACGCCGGTGAAGCGGACGTCGGTGGTGAAGAGCTCGGGCAGGGTCGCGCCGACGACTCCGCTCAGGAAGCTGTTCGCGATCGTCGCGACGACGAACCCGGCGAACAGGAACGCGGTCGACCCGGTGTTGATCATACTGAAGAACAGAAAACTCATCACCAGCTGCATCAAGTAGCCGATGAGCAGAATCGGTCGCCGACCGAATCTGTCCGACAGAGCGGCGCAGACCGGCGTCAGGAACACCTGGACCGCTTGCGCAACGACCAGAGCCGCCAGGGCCTCACTGCGGCTGAATCCCACCTGAATCGCGTAGCTGACGCCGAAGACGTGCACACAGATCCCGAACACCACGAGCCCGGCAGCCAGGACGATGCTCGTGACGAACGGACCCGGCTGGGACCGCACGACCGTGGCGATCGGGGCACGGCCGGTGCGGTGGCCCTCAGCGGCCTGTTGGAAGACGGGACTCTCCGCCACTCCGAGTCGGATCCACACGCCGACCCCGACGATCAGGATGCTGAGCAGGAACGGGATCCGCCACCCCCATCCGAGGAAGTCGCCCGTCGGCAGCAAGGTCACCACGGCGAAGGCCGCGGTGGCGACGAGCGATCCGATGGGTTGTGCCACCGTCGCGGCACTGCTCGCGAACCCTCGCCACCGCTTGTGGGCCGAATGCTCGACGGCCATCAGGAGAGCACCACCGAACTCACCGCCCGCCGACAGTCCCTGGATCAGGCGAAGGACGACCAGCGCGATCGGCGCAAGGACGCCGGCGGTCGCATACGTCGGCAGGAGACCGATGAGGAAGGACGCGGCCCCGATGATCATAAGAGTCGCGATCAGCACGTTCTTCCGGCCGAACCGATCGCCGAAGTGACTGAATATCACGGCACCCAGTGGCCTCGCCACGTACCCGACGGCGAGAACGCCGAACGAGGCCAGCACCCCGGCGACGGGATCCTCCGCCGTGAAGAACAGCACGTTGAACACGACTGCCGAGGCGGTCGCGTAGATGTAGAAGTCGTACCACTCCAAGACACCACCGAAGAAGGTGGAGAGCAGCACTCGCCGCAGTGGCCGCGACGCCCTGTTCGCGACGGACGTCGATGGCGCGTCGGCCAGCTCACTACTGTCAGACATGGCTTGCTCTCCACTCCTCACGCACCACGACCGCTTCGCCACGTCGACGGAAGTCGAGACGCTTGATCACGAACTGGATCGAGAAATCGATCGCGCGACCTCGGGCTGCACCCGGCCTGCACACTGCGCGTTGCCCGAGAGGACTCGAGGAGGTCTCACGCACGGGTTTCCCGCAGGTATTCGGCGGCACGCCCGTCCGAGCATTGCGCACGGCGCAGCCGGCCGAGGACCATGATCGGTGTCGCGCGCAGTCGAGGAGGATGTCGCGGAGGGAGGAGAACCATCGCATTTCGATGTCTCCTCCTCGCCCCCTGGGAGGCTACGGCGACCTACCCGAGGATCAACTCACCCCAGGTCGTAGTCGACACACGGAGGAGTCTGCGGACTGGGTCTGATCCCGGTGGTTCGAGGCATCGTGTTGCACCAGCACCTCTCATCTGACGCCCTTGTACAGATGTCGACATTGAAGGTGAGCCGGTCCACCACCTGGCCGGACCTCGACGTAGACCTCGACCGAGGATTGCCCGCCACGGAGACTCGACCAATGTAGTTTTGCACTAGATGGACGATGCGTCAACTACTTGTCACACGACTAGCTTGGCGCAGGGAAAAACCCTCTAGCCCACCTCGGAGGAGTCGAATGACGCAGACACCGACCGGGCCCGCCATCTGGCGGGCAACGACCGCCGGCCGTCCGGTTACGTCGCCCCGTCGACGCTGACACGATCTCGGCACACGTCGCAACAAGGAGGTTGACGATGACCCAGACCACGGGCCACTCCACGGGAGCGGTGGGCGAGGTCGGCCCTCCCCCGCCCTTCGACGCCGAGTGCGCCGCACTTCTCGCAGCAATGGCTCCGATGATCCCCGACCCGGCACAGGCCGACTGGCTCGAGCGGACGCGCGAGATGGCCCTCGACCCCAGCTTGTGCCTGGACGACGAGGCACTCGCCCGCGACGGCGCGTACGTCGTGGAGGAGCGGCGGGTTCCTGGTGCCCCCGGTGGGCCGGAGATCACGCTCGTGATCTGTACCCCCGCCGACGTGCAGCCCGGGGCACCCGCGCTCTACTACACGCACGGAGGCGGCATGGTCGCGGGGAGCAGTCGGATGCTTCTCGACCGCATGCTCGACCTCGGCCGACCTCACCGAGCTGTGGTGGTCGCCGTCGAGTACCGGCTAGCCCCCGAGCATCCCGATCCGGCCCCCATCGAGGACTGTTATGCAGGCCTCCTGTGGACTGCGCAGCACGCCGCGGAACTGCGCGTCGATCCGGGGCGGATCGTGCTCGCAGGCACCAGTGCCGGTGGCGGACTCGCCGCCGGACTGGCGCTGTTGGCCCGCGATCGCGGCGGGCCCGTTCCGCTCGGCCAGATGCTCGGCTGCCCGATGCTCGATGACCGCAACGACAGCTACTCCAGCCGCCAGATGGCGGCGGTCGGCCTGTGGGACCGTGACACCAACGCCGCCGGGTGGCAGGCACTGCTGGGGGAACGCCAAGGCGGCGACGCGGTCTCGCCCTACTCCGCGCCCGCACGGGCGACCGACCTCAGCGGTCTGCCTCCGGCGATCATCGACGCCTGCTCCACCGAGACGTTCCGCGACGAGGCCGTCACCTACGCGACCCGCATCTGGCAGGCGGGCGGGCGCGCAGAGCTGCACATCTGGCCCGGCGGGTTTCACGGCTACGAATACACGAGCAACACGGCCTTGGCTCACGCCACCGTGCAGGCCAGACAGGACTGGCTCAGTCGGCTGTTGCTGAGCTGACGGGCATGGGCGGACACTGCGAAACATGCAGCAGCTCGTCGGCAAGCTCGCAGCACTGGACCCGGACGCGGGTGCCGCCCTCAAGGTGATCGCATACTTCGACAACCTCCTCGAGATGCGGGCCGGGCTGGAGAGCATGGTTCGAGGCGCGGCCCTGTTGTCGGGACTCCCCGCGTTCCTCGTCGCCGCGGACCGCGGGATCCAGATCAGGGTCGACCCCGACGGCCTCCGCACCCCCGTCGCGCTCATCGAGCCGACATGGAGCCAGATCAGGATCGGGCCGACGACGAGGATCGGAGTCGAGCATCCAGAGCCTGCTGGCGCCGTCTGCGCACTCGTCCTCGAACGCGCTGCGGTCGCCATCCGAGCCGTTCTCGATCGGGCGCCACGGACACCCGCAGTAGGTCGACCTGACGCCGCGCTGGTCGAGATCGTCCTGGACTGCGACGCCCTCGAGGCGGATCGACTGCACGCGGCCCGACGTCTCGACGTCGGCAGGGATGATGTGCTCCAGGTGGTCGCGTCGTTGAGCGGGCGACTGGCGCTCGCGTGTCCAGGCGACCGGATCGTCGGGGAGATCGACCTCTCGCCTGCGGCCCGGGAACAGGTCGGGATCGGTCCTCCCGCCGGCACGCTCGATCTCCCGGCGACGGTCGGATGGGCCAGGGCTGCAGCCCTCTTCACAGCCGCAGGCGACGACCGAGACCCCGGGCCGCGGGTCGTCTCTGCCGTCGATCTCGGAGGGCTCATCCTGCTCGCGAAGACGCCCGCCGCCGAGCGGGACAGCGTGCCGGACGTCCATGCCATCGAGGCCGCGTCCTCAGCCGCACCCTGGATGCTCGCGACCCTCGACGCCGTCGCGGCCGGCGGCAGCCTGCGAGCGATCGCAGCTCGGATGACCGTCCACCACTCGACTCTCCAGGAGAGGGTGGCCATGGCCGAGCGTCTGCTGGGTTGGCCGATCAAGGACGGCGGCGGACGGGTCCGGTTGCAGGTCGCCCTCATGGTGCGCCGACTGAACCGCAACGCCGCCCGGCCGTAGGACGGCGTGCCCGTGGTGGTCCCGACGGGCGAGCCGGAGACAGTGACTTTCGCGACTATTGATTGATAGACTACTGACCTCGTCATGGAGCGGCCGACCGCGGCGGTTTCCAGTGGGGCCCGGCGACATGATCCGCACCGCACACCACTCGCGGGCAACTGCGGAAGACATCGTCCGCTCGGGTGGTCGACCTGGCCGCGGCCCGCACCCCGCACAGGTACGGACGACACAACCAGATGGGAAGGTCTTCGATGCCCAAGAACACCACGGTCGAGGCTCCGGTCGACGTCGACGCGGTTGTCGTCGGCGCCGGTTTCGCCGGCCTCTACATGCTCCGCAAGTTGGATCAGCTCGGTCTCACGTCACGAGGTTTCGAAGCCGGTGACGGTGTCGGAGGCACCTGGTTCTGGAACCGCTACCCCGGAGCGCGATGCGACGTCGAGTCGGTGGGGTACTCGTACTCCTTCGATCCGGAGCTCGAGCAGGAGTGGGTGTGGTCGGAGCGCTACCCGGCGCAGCCGGAGATCGAGTCGTACCTGAACCACGTCGCGGACCGGTTCCATCTCCGCGATCGAATCGCGATGGAGACAAAGGTGACGTCGGCCGTGTTCGACGAGGACACGACGAGGTGGACGGTGGCGACGGACCGCGGCGACCAGGTCACGTGTCGCTGGTTCATCACCGCCGTCGGCTGCCTGTCGGAGCCGAAGACCGTGGACATCCCGGGAGTGGACACGTTCGCCGGCGAGCACTATGACACCAGCCGTTGGCCGAAGGGCGAGGTCGACCTCGCGGGCAAGCGTGTGGCCGTCATCGGCACGGGCTCTTCGGGCGTCCAGGCCATTCCGAAGCTGGCCGAGGTGGCCGACCAGCTGTACGTCTTCCAACGGACGCCGAACTTCTCCGTGCCGGCCTGGAACCGACCGCTCTCCGCCACCGAGCTCGACGAGGTCAAGTCTCGCTACCGGAACTATCGGGCCGACCAGCTCGACTCGTTCTTCGGGCAGGCTCTGCCACCCGGCAAGCCGTCGGCCGTCGCCGCGACCGAAGCCGAGCGCCACGAGGTGTACCAGGCGGCATGGGACCTCGGGTCCATCTCGGCCTTCCTCGTCGCGTACGACGACCTGCTGATCTCCCAGGAGTCGAACGACACTGCGGCCCAGTTCATCCGGGACAAGATCGCCCAGATCGTCGCCGACCCGGAGGTGGCCGAGGACCTGTCGCCGACCGAGTATCCAATGGGCACGAAGCGCCCATGCATGGACACCGGCTACTACGAGACGTACAACCGTCCGAACGTCAAGCTCATCAACATCAAGAAGACGCCGATCGTACGGGTGGTGCCGAACGGGATCGAGACGTCGGAGGGCGTGATCGAAACCGACGTCATCGTCTTCGCCACGGGATTCGACGCGATGGTCGGAGCGCTGAACGCGATCGAGATCCGGGGGCGAGACGGGCGAGTGCTGCGGGATGAGTGGTCGAAGGGACCGCGCACCTACCTCGGCCTCGCAGTCCACGGCTACCCGAACATGTTCGTCATCACCGGGCCGCAGAGCCCCTCGGTGCTGTCGAACATGGTGGTCTCCATCGAGCAGCACGTCAACTGGATCGGCGACTGCATCCAGTACGTCACCGACAGGTCGGCACAGAGGATCGAGGCTGCCCAGAACGCCCAGGACGAGTGGGTCGAGCACGTCGCCACGCTCGCCGACACGACCCTGTTCCCCAAGGCCAAGTCCTGGTACATCGGCGCCAACGTCCCGGGCAAGCCTCGCGTCTTCATGCCCTACGTCGGCGGGATCAAGCCGTATCGAGAACTCTGCGACTCCGTCGCAGCGAAGGCGTACGAGGGGTTCGACGTGTCCGACTGAGCAGTCCCCGTTCCCGCATCCACGACCTCCAGGAGGATCACCATGTCCGTCATCGTCATCTCCCACTTCTCGACGCAGCCTGGTGAACGCGACAACGTTCTCATCGACGTCTCCGCCATGGTCGAGATGACGCGCACCATGCCCGGCTTCCTCGCCCTCGACGTGGCCGCGGACCAGGACGACCCCAACGCCGTGATCGCCGTGGAGAGGTGGGAGACGCGCAGGCATCACGAGGAGTACCTCGCGCTCCGGGCTGGAGACGGCTCGATGGCCGACTTCGCGAAGCGCCTCAGTGGCGCCCCCACGTTCACCTACGCGGACGTGCGGAGCCCCTGACGGACGACCCGGCTACGAGCACGCCGCACAGGGGATCTCGGCGGGTGCGAGCGAGCCGAACGGGCTCGCACCCGCCAAGATTCGGGTCCTACGGGCAGCACCGCCTCCTCGGACGCCGCCGTCAGGTCAGGCGATCGGCCCGAGCGTGACGACCGCCTCGGCGTGGGGCTCAGCTGTTCGCAGCGCAGCACGAACCGTGATCTCGCTCTGCCCGGCAGACGCTGGGCGAACGTCGCCCACCACGCTCAATGCGTCGCCGGGATGGGCGGGAGCGCGCAACCGGGTACGCAGGCCAGTCATCCGACCTCCTGGAATGCAGTCCCGGGCGATGCGCGCGAGGAGTCCATTCGTCGTGAGTATGTGGACGACGATGTCCTCGTTGCCGTGCGCACGGACGTAGTCGCGGTCGTGGCGGACCGGATGGAAGCCCCTCCTAGCGAACGCACCCGCAATGACGAGGGTGGGGAGTTCTTCAGGTCGGCGATGACCTGCTCGATGATGGCGTGGTCGCGCTCGGCGGCCTCGGCGCGCAGCAGCGGCTGCGGGCTGTCGGTGAACACGGCGTGGTAGCGGTAGACCGTGAACATCTCGGCTTGGCCGGCCGGCACGTGTTTCGGGTTGAGCCGGCGGACCCGGCGCACGATCAGCCGGGCGGATCAGCCGGGCGGTCACGTGTTCGGCCTTTGCGGCGGGCGGTGAACGCGGTGAACGGTATCTCGGCGACCTCGGCGACCTGGCCGTCGGAGACCCAGCGCTGCTCGGCTTCGTCGAAGATCGCGTTCGGGTAGCGGATCGGCACCCACGCCGCCTCCGGGATCGTGGTGATCGCCCGGAGCACCGTCGGGGTCTGTCGCGCGGTGATGGAGAACCGGGCCCCGGCGCGGCGGCAGGCTGATGAGGTCCTAGCCGTAGATCGCCGAGTCCGCGCGCACGATCACCAGCCCGGTCGCACCGGCGCGGCGCGCGGTCGCCCGCGCGTCGGCCAGCAGTTTCACCGCGCCCCGCACCGAGTTGGTCGCGCCCTTGCCCAGTCGGCTGGCCGCGATCAGCGGGGCCGAGCGCGGCGTGCCGATCGTGGCCAGCAGCGCGTTGAGTCCGTTCCCCCCGGTGCAGCCGCGCCCGGCGCCCTGCTTGGCATACGCCCTGCTTGGCATCGCCGGAGGTGGCGCGCACCGTGTCGTCCAGATCCGCCGAACCCGACCCGCTCGGCACCGGACAGGACCGGGGTCGTGCGCGTGAGCCCGGGCCAGCAGCCGCGCGACCACGGCATCGAGTTGGCGGACGTGGCCGAAGGTGAACAGGCGCAGGAACACCCCAGCATCGACGGCGCCCCCACCTCGATCAACAGCCGGGGCATGCCGCCGTGGCGCACCAGGTCCACGTCGCTGACCGAGTCCGCGCCGCAGATCATCCCGGCGACCAGGACGAGGGCCTTCCCGGTGGCGTGCGCCGCCCTCCGCGGCGATCCGCAGCCGCCCGGTCAGCAGCGACGCCAGCCCGCAGCGGGCGGCCAGCGCCCACACCGCGGCCAGGCCCGCACACGACACCAGATTGGGATCATCGAACCACACCGACACCGCGGCGGGCGTGAGCTAGTCGCATCCGGCGGACGCCCTTCAGTGCGGCGACCAATGCGACCGTGGTAAGCCACATTCTCCGAGCTCAGAGGGGCCATTCGTGTGTCACGACCCGCCGTCAGGCGCCCATTTCGCGGTGGATCCAGGCTCAGTCGGCGAATCGCATCCCGCTAGCTGGCCACCAGCCCGTCCTCCTGCTCGTAGTCGAACCTCCCGGGATAGCGAGCAGGGTCGACGGATTGTCCCGCCGCCGGCACACGGACTCGGCGAGCGCGTCGCGGGCAGTCACCGCGTCCGAGTAGCCGAGCTCGACCCGCGCCTTCTCCGCATCGACCAGCGCGTGCGGGTGTGCGTCCGGCGCCAGGAGCTCCGACAGCGCCGACGGCGCGATCTCCGACGGCACCCCGACCAGCTCCATCGCCTCGTCACCCGCGAACTCGCTGACGATCTCCGCCCACAGAGGGACCGTGCGGTGATCGTCGTCCGCACAGTTGTAAGCCTGTCCCCCGGCCGCATCGGGCCGATCTGCCGCGCGAAGGACCACCTCGACGGCATTGCGCGTCCCGCAGAGCGAGACGATCCAGAGCCCGTCGTCGGGGAGGATCATGCGGCGCCGTCCGCCGAGCACCCGTGTGACGATGGCCCAGCCCGGACCAGCACCTTGCGGGGGCCGTGGATCTGGGGATAACGGATGCTGGTGAAGACGTGACCACGCTCGGCCGACCGCTCCATGACGGCACGCTCCGCCGCGGACGAGCGTCGGGAACCTGGGCGAGCCGGAGTCGGGTCGGCGAGTGGTCCGTCCTCGCGAGTCATGAGCGTCATGCCGCTGGGAGGCGCCGAGCGGCGGCCGAGGTAGCCGCGGTACGGCGAAAGGCCGCTCCCGAAGACCAGGTGCCCGCATCTGCCCGCCGTCGCCTCGCGACCGCCGTCAGCCGGCCGTACGTCACGATCGCGAGGTCGAAGACTCCGACCCACAGCCTCGCGCACGGTCTCGACGAAGTGCGGGTCTGCGTGTCGGTGGGGGGAACCACAGGCCGATCGGGCGGCTCGTGTACCCCGACCCCACCGACGCCGACTCCTCGTCCCTTGTCCGCAAGGACCGATCCAGCCCGCGTCGCCTCCGCAGGCGACGGGCACCATGCCGGCGGAGGCGACGAAGGGCGGCGAGTCGTCGGGTGAGCACAGGCGATCGTGACCCACCGTGTCGCTAGACCTTGCCCCAGAGCTTCGCGAACTGGTCTCTGATGTCCACGACCTGCGGGAAGTACACCGTCCCGCTCGGAACATCGCCGACGTTGTCCTTCGTGAGGAGCCATGCGTCAGGAGTGAAAGCGGGCTGGACCTGGTCTCCGACGATCGTGCGGGCGATGGCGTCGAGTGCGCCGTAGTAGTACTCGTAGAGCGGGAAGTTGATCACGCCCGCCTCGGTGCCGGCGGCGATCTCGTCGAGGGTCGTGGCGCCCGGTGCCGCCCCGGTCACGAAGATGTCGGTCAGCCCCGCCGCCTTGATGGCCGCGGTGAGCCCGGCATCGGTCGCGTTCGTGCTGCCCTGCACCACGTACTTGACCTTGGGGTGCGAGCGCAGGTAGCTCACGACGGCCTGCGGGGTCTTGGAGAGCTCTGTGAGCTGGACCGGAAGCATGTCGCCGGAACACTCGGCACACGCCGCCTCGAGCTGCTGGATGAAGACCTCGCCCGTGTGCTTCGTGGTCGCGTAGTCGGGATACACGTAGACGACGTCGGCCGGGGCGGTACCGGCCGCGGCCAGGATCTGGCTGATCCACACCGGTGTCCGTACCTCGGCCTGGTTCGACCCGATGTTGTAGACCAGGCCCGCTCCCGGGGGCACCGACACACCCTTGTCGTCGACCACACAGCACGCCGCGACCGGGATTCCCTTGGCGGCCGCCTCCTCGACGTATTTGCCGATCATGGTGGGTGGTGTGGCCGTATAGATGATCCCATCGGGCGCATTCCTCAGCACCGTCTCCCAGGCGTTGCGCACCTTGTCCGCAGTGCCGTCCGTGGGATACGTCTCGACGGTCCAGCCCAGGACGGAGGCGGCCTCACCGGCGACCTGGCCGATGGCGCTGCAGATCGCCGCCGTCCCGCAGCTGATGTAGGCGATCTTCTTGCCTGTCGGGATCGGCTTGCTGACCGGGGTGGTGAGCGGGATCGTGGTGGGACGCTTCGTGTACTCGGCAAGATCCGCCTTCGCCGCGTCCGGCGTCACGCTGTTCGCGGAGGATGCGGCCACGGGGGCATCGGACGAGGTACCGCCCCCACAGCCGCTGATCACCCCCAGCCCCAGCGCGGCGATGACAGCGACCGTACGGATCGCCCTACGACTCGACATGCGGCCCCTCCTTTGGGGTGGTGACACGTGAAGTGGGTGTGCGTCGGCCGGACCGGGGTCTGACCTCCCGACCAGGACCGTCAACCGGTCCGGTCGGCCGGCCGCTCCGGACCCTTTCCGACCAGCCTGCGCAGCAGGCGGACCGGAACGACGTCCTCGGATGCGCCGGATCGACGTTCGAAGGCTGTCACCGCCAGCGCGACGATCAGGACCAGGCCGGTGAAAAGCGACTGGGTCCACCCCTCGCCGCCGCTGAGACCCAGGCCGACCGTGCCGACACCGAGGAGCACGATCGCGAGAAGCGTGCCCCAGGCGTTGAAGCGGCCCTGCTTGAACTGGGTGGCTCCGACGAAAGCGGCGGCGAAGGCGGGAAGCAGGTACGGGTCACCCGCCGAGGGCGAGCCTGAGTTGATCGACGACGCGAGCACGATCCCGGCGAACCCGGCCAGCGTCGACGAGAAGATCAACGTGCCGAGCCGGACCCGATCGGCACGGACGCCGGCGAGACGGGCGGCCTCGGCGTTGAAGCCGACGGCATAGATGCGTCGACCGACCGCCGTACGTTCCTGGACGTGCCAGATGACCAGGCTGATCACGATGACGTACACGATCGGCAGGGTGAACCCGGCGACCTCGGTCTGGGCGATCGCGTCGAAGCCGCCCTGCAGCTCGCTGCCACTGATCGCCGTCGAGTCCGACACGGCGATCACCGCGGCCTGGAGCAACGACCCCGTGGCGAGTGTCGCGATGAAAGAGTTGATCTTGAGGCCGACCACGACGAAGGCGTTGACGACTCCGACCATCGCCGAGACAACGAGGGCGATGACCACGCTGAGGGCCACCGGCAACCCGCCGATCACGATCAGATAGGTCGACACGACCCCGCTCAGGGTCACGACATAGGCCACGGAGAGATCGAAGACCCCTGCCGACATAGGCAGGACCAGCGCCAGGGCGACGAGCGCGGTCACCGTGTTGCCGTTGAGGATCTGCTTGAGGGTCGCCCACTCGCCGAACAGGGGTTCGGCGGCGAGGAAGTACACGATGAGCGCGATGAGGATGTAGCTCGCGCCCACGTTCTTGAAGGAGAACCAGGCCGCAGCCCGCTTCGCCAGCGGCTCGACATCGTCGTCGAGATCGGTCAAGACCGCTTCCCGCTGGGGACCGCGCGGATCGCCGCTCGCGCTGTCGAGGCGGTGGTCACTGTCTGCGCTCGTCATCAGTCCCCCAGACCTTCCATCGCTCGCATGAGGTTCGGCTCGTCGATCCGTGGCCCCTCCAGCTGGCCGGCCACGCGGCCACCCTGGAGCACGAGCACCCGGTCACAGAGGGCGATCAAGTCGTCGACATCGGTCGAGGTCACCACGATCGACAGGCCGGCGGCCGCCCGCTCGGCGAGCAACGCGAAGATCTTCAGCCGGGTTCCGATGTCGACACCTGCGGTGGGCTCGGACATCACCAACAACGTGGGCTCCTTGGCGAGGGCTCGACCGATCACCGCCTTCTGCTGGTTCCCGCCGCTGAGGTTGTCCAGGTGCTCCGACAGCCGGCGTCGGGCGATCCCCACGCGCGTCGCCCAGGTCGCGGCGAAGTCACGCTCCGCGCGCGGTGTCAGCAGCCACCGGCTGCCGATCGACCGCAGGGCGCTGAGGGTGAGGTTCTCCTGCACCGTCATGGTGGGAAAGGCGCCTTCTCGGGCACGGTCTCCGGTCACGTACCCCACGCCGGTGCGACGCCACGACCGCACCGACATCCAGGGACCGACCCCACCGACCCGTACCGCTCCCGACGAGGCCGCGGCACCGGCCCCGAGGACACGCGGCAGCTCCTCGCGCCCGTCGTCGGGGAGTCCGGCGAACCCGACGATCTCTCCCCGCCGCACGTCGAAGGACGCGCCCCGCAGGTATCGGCCACGAAGGTCGCGCACTTCGATCGCCGCGACCTCCGAACCCGACCGCGCGACCCGCTCGGTGGGCCCGTCGTTCTCCCCGAGCATCAGGCGGACGAGCTCCGACCTCGTGATCTCCGTCGTCGGGGCCGTCGCCACGCGACGACCCTCGCGAAGGACGGTGATCGTGTCGGAGATCTCGAAGATCTCACCGAGCCGGTGCGAGACGTAGAGGATCGCGTTGCCGGCGGCACGCAGCCGCGCGATCGTCGCGAACAGGGTGCGCGCATCCTTGGCCGGCAGCACGGCCGTCGGCTCGTCGAGGATCAGGACACCTTCACCGGGCGCACACCCGCGCAGCGCGATGGCGATCGCGACCAGGGTCTGCTGCACCTGGGTGAGCCGCCCCACCGGAACGTCCAGATCGAGCCGCACCCCGAAGGGCGCGATGGCCTCCTTGGCGGCGTGCCGCTCCGCCCGCCAGTCGATCCCGCCACGGCGGCGCGGCTGGAAGCCTCCGTTGAGGGCGAAGTTGTCGACGGCGCTGAGACCGTCGACCAGACCGAGGTTCTGGTGGACGACGCGGATCGGCGAGCCGACCTCACCGGCCGCGGCCGACCTGCGCCAGGCCCCGGCCGCATCACGCCATTCGAAGAGGGCCCCGGGATCCGGCCGGTGAAATCCCGAGAGACTCTTGATCAAGGTCGACTTGCCGGACCCGTTGTGCCCGACCAGTGCGTGCACCGTCCCGGACCGCAGCTCGAGATCGACGCCATCGAGGGCCCGGACTCCAGGGAACGTCTTGGACAGTCCGGTGACCCGGAGCAGGACATCCTGGTCGGGTCGCGCCAGGGTCGTCACGACGCCCCCGCAAGGCTGTGCTCACGGCCTTCGCACGGGTGTCCGTGTGAAGGTTCGACGCCATCCGGCGTCTCGGCTCGCATCCCAGCCGTCTGGCGGGGAGCCGTGGGCCTACGCATCATGGCGTGGCGGTCAGGCATGAGACTCTCCGTGGTCTCGCCCGGGTTCTCCCGGTGGGTGGAGGATCACCAACAACGACTATCCAACGCTAAATAGTCTATGACTCAACCTTCGCCGAACCCTGACAGGCCGAGGCGCTCAAGTCAAGGCTCGGTAAACGGGTGGGTGCACTCGGTGCGATGGTCGGCAACCTATCGGGCCGCGACGCCTACGGCTACGCCCCGGCGGGCGCATCCAGTACTCGTCGCGCAGCAGTCGCTCGTATAGCTTCCCCGTCGCCTGGCGCGGCAGCTCGGCCCGGAAGTCGACCGACCGCGGTCACTTGAGGTCGGACGGGGACGCGCGGCAGAACACGATGCACTCCTCGGCGAGCGCCTGCGCGTCCGTCGGGTCCGCGCGCATGTTCGCGGGCTGGACGACGGCCTTCACCTCCTCGCCGAAGTCGGCGTTCGGCACCCCGAACACGGCCACGTCGACCACCGCCGGGCGCGTATCAGGACGCCAACCGGCGCGCCCGCTGCCCGGTCACCGCCCTGCGGACCTGGCTCGACGCTGGTGGCATCACCGACGGGCCGGTGCTGCGGAAGGTCGGCCGGGGCAACCGCGTGCTCGACCGTGGCCTGCGGCCCGAGTCGACCAACGACCTTGTGCACGCCGCGACCGCACACGCCGAGCTCGCTGCGGGCCGTACTCCCGCGCACTCGCTGCGGGCCGGGTTCGTGACCTACTCACACCTGCGCGCGGCCTCCGACCGGGCGATCGCCCACCAGACCCGTCACCGCTCGCTGGCCACCCTCGGCGCCTACGTCCGAAGTGAAGATGTTCGGGCTGCGGCGGGTGAAGAACGACGAGCGCGACGCTGCGGACCTGGCCGATCTGCTACGGAGGGACGGTCGGTCCCGAGATGGTCCATGGCCGACCACCGCGTCCGCGGGCTCCGGCAGCGTGAGGCCTCGCCACGGCGCAGGATTCTCCGTGCCCGAGCAGCTCGGGTGTCACCCGTTGGACGCCGGGAGGCTGTCGGACGACCTCACGCCACATCCGTTTCGAGGTACCGTCGCTATTGACCAGGAGGACAGGTGCGCCGGTGCCGCCGCCTTCGTCGGCGACGGACCCGAGCTCCGAGCCGAACGTCCCCGCCGACTGCGATCACGGCGAGCGAGCGGGTCGCCGCCCCGGGCGGGGAGAGCCCGGCGAAGCCACCGACACGATGACCGACGTCCGGGCACCCAGGGGATCCGGGCCGGTCGATGGTGGTTCACGTCTGCCTGCCCGGTGCACCGACGAACCGTCGGAGATAGCTGATCCGAGCAGCAGGCGTCTGCGGCGCGTTCGCCAGGACCTGCTCGGGCAGATCCCGAATTCCGCAGTAGAGGTACAGCGCGTCGTACATCGGGATGCTCATCTCGATGTTGCGGAGGTCGGGTGTGTGGAGCGCCGCCCCCGATCCGAGTCTGTCGAGCGTCGCGCCGATCGCGGACTCCTCGGCCGTCTCGGCCGGAGCCGGTGGAAGACCGAGCGCATGCCGGACTCCGGCGGCGACGATCCTGCCCACCGCGTCGAGGACGGGATCCGTCAGCTCGTAGTAGCGGACCGTCTTCTCGAACGCCGTCCCGGCAGCGTCGTGAGCGCCGATCCCGACTCCGGGGATGCCGAAGGCCGTCGTGCCCTCGGAGAGGGTCGGGACGCTCCCGAACGGCACGAAGTCGAACTCCGCCGCCGGGTCCACGAATCTGAGGATCAGCCACGGTGTCGCCACCCGGTCCAGGTGAACGTGGTCGTAGGTGGTCCAGCGCATCCCGACAGCTCCTCTCGATCGTCTGTCTCACGCCCGGGCCTGGCCCGCTCACACCCCGGCGACGACCGGGTTCGTCAGCGGCTGGATGCCGTCGATGTCGATCGTGACCTCGTCCCCGGGCCGGAGCAGTACCGGCGGGGTCCGGAGGACGCCCACGCCCGCCGGGGTGCCGGTGGCGATCAGGTCGCCGGGCTCGAGGGTGATCGTCCGGCTGAGGTAGGCGATGATCTCGGCGACCGGGAAGATCTGGTCGGAGGTGTTGCCGTCCTGCAGCACCCGACCGTTCACCAGGGTGCGGATCCGCAGGCTCTGGGGGTTCGGCAGCTCGGAGGCCGGGGTCATCACGCCTACTGGGTCGAAGGTGTCCAGTGACTTGCCCATCGTCTGCTGGCCACCGCCGGCGTCGCGCTGCAGTCCGCGCGCGCTGACATCGTTGAACGCGCAGTACCCGGCCACGACGCCGAGCGCGTCTGCCGGCGCGATCGCCTTCGCCCGCTCCCCGATCACGACGGCGAGCTCGGCCTCGTAGTCGATCTGGTCATCGAGCTCCGGGTCGGGAAGGACGATCGGGTCGCCGGGCCCGATGAGTGCGTTCGGCCAGTGTCCGAACAGCATCGGCACGTCAGGCACCGGGACCCCCCCTTCGGTCGCGTGGTCGCGGTAGTTCAGCCCGACTGCGATGATCTTGCCGGGTACGGGGATGGCCAGTGGCACGGTCTAGCCCTTCGACGGTGAGAGGGTGGGAGGGATGCGAGCGCCGGAGACGAGGGTGCGGTCGAGATCGGCCACCGTCGCGGCGCCGAGCAGCGCCATCGCCCGGTCGAGCTCCGCGCGCAGCAGCTCGATCACCCGGTACACCCCGTCCTCGCCGCCCACGGCGAGTCCGTAGAGGTAGGGCCGGCCGACGAACACACCGGAGGCGCCCAGGCAGAGTGCCTTCACCACGTCGTTGCCTCGGCGGACGCCGCCGTCGAGGAACACCGCGAGCCGACCGGCTGCTGCGTCGACCACCTCGGGGAGCACGTCCACCGTGGCGGGCACACCGTCGAGCTGACGGCCGCCGTGGTTCGACACGACGACCCCGTCGACTCCGGCGTCCGCCAGCCGGGCGCACTCGTCGCCACGCATCAGGCCCTTGACCATCAACGGCCCCTTCCAGACGGACCTGACGTGGTCGAGGTCCTCCCACGTCACCGAGTAGGACGAGTTCATGATGGTGCTGCGGGTCTGCCCGAGAGTCAGACGCTGCTTGCCCCCCGGGCGCCGGGGGCCGAAGTTGCCGCGCACGAAGTCGAGGGCCCAGGCCGGCCTGGCGATTCCGTGGGCCAGCATCTGCGGGTGCCACGGCGCGCGGCTGAGTAGACGGCTGCGGGCGTCCCGCTCCCGGTTGCCGAAGACAGGTGCGTCGATGGTGACCGACAAGGCCCGGTAACCCGCCGACTCGATCCGGCGCAGCAGATCTGCGGTCTCGTCCCGGGCACGAGGCAGGTACAGCTGAAACCACAGCTTGCCGGTCGAGGCCTCGGCGACCTGCTCGGGCGGGAATGCGGCCACTGTGCTCTGCATGTAGACCGCATCCGCCCGGGCCGCGGCCCGGGCCACCGCCAGCTCGGCGGACGAGTGCGCGAGGCGGCCTGCACCGGTCGGTGCCAGCATGATCGGCAGGGCGTGCTTCTCCCCGAACACGCTCGTGGACAGGTCCCGTTTGCTCACGTCGGCGAGCGGGCGGGGACGGAACTCGATGTGGTCGAAGGCCGAGCGGTTGCCGCGCAGCGAGTACTCGTCGCCTGCGCCACCCTCGAGGGTGTCGAAGACGGGGCGTGGCAGGCGCCTGCGCGCGATCCGTCGGAAGTCGTCGACGTTGACTGCGTCCTGCATCCGCACGAAACGGACCTCCGTCGTCGGTCGGTACCGGGACCGCCACGGCCCGGAGCACCTCGCATCGTCCGACCGTGGAGCAGACCACGACTACTGGTCTGCCCACGATCATTCGGGGCCCGAACTTGTCGATGTCGACAGGCACGACCCGTGGCAGGGCCTTCGACGTCTCGACTTGTCGACGTCGACAACGTCGCTACGCTCGGCTTGTGGCTTCCCGCCGTAGTGCATGGTTCGAAGCAGGGTCAAGCTGGCCTCATGACCGAAGCCGCTGTGCGTCCGTTCGCCGACATCACCGGCCCGGTGGGTCTCACGCTCGTCGACGCCGACGTCCACAACATCTCCTACCCCGCTGCACTCATCCCTTACCTGCCGAGGCGCTGGGTTGATCATCTCGAGACGTATGGCGTCCGTACTCGCCACGAGGCCGACTCCTCCCCCGCGCTGCGGCCGCAGGCACAGCGCCACGACGCCGTACCGCCGTGTGGCGTCGCAGGCGGCGATCCCGACTTCGCCCGGAGACAGCACCTCGACGCGTTCGGCGTCGACATCGCCATCCTGAACAACATCCCCGGCCAGATCTCCCACTCCGGCGGGAACGACCCGGTGGTGTTCTCCGCGGCGCTGGAGACGGCCAACAACGACTGGACGATGGACCAGTGGTTCGGCGGCGACCCCCGCTGGCGGGGCTCGATCGCGATCCAGTACGACAACCCGGCCTTCGCGGTCAAGGAGATCGAGCGCTGCCGCGAGCTCGACGACCGGTGGGTCCAGGCGATCGCCTCCACACGCACGGAGCGCCCGTTCGGACACGAGAAGTACTGGCCGCTGTTCGAGATCCTCACCCACTACGACATGCCGCTGGCCTTCCATCCCGGCGGCTCGGGCATGGGTCAGCTCACGGGCGCGGGCTGGCCGTCGTACTACTTCGAGAACCATGCGGGCTACCAGTACGGCGCCCTCTCGCACGTCTCGAGCCTCGTCTTCGAGGGGGTGTTCGACCGATGGCCCACCTTGAAGATCGTGATCGTCGAGGGCGGCTGGTCGTGGGTCGCCCCGTTCGCGTGGCGGCTCGAACGCAACGTCGACGTGCTCGGTGGCGAGGTGTCGCACCTGCAGCGCAGGCCGTCGGAGTACCTCGCCGACCACTTCTGGTTCACCACGCAACCGATGGAGGAGCCGACCCGACCGGAGTGGTTCCACGACGCGTTCGCGCAGTTCAGCTCGCTCGGCCTCGGCGAACGGCTGATGTTCTCCAGCGACTACCCGCACTGGGACTACGACTCGCCCGCCGAGGCGCTGCCCCGCGCCCTGCCCGAGTCCGTCCGCCGCTCGATCATGGTCGAGTCGGCGGCGGCCCTCTACCGCTTCGGCGCCTAGCCGGTCGGAGGAACCCGAAACGATGAGCCTCACGACATCATCCCTCGCCGAGGCCGGCCCGCTGGGTGGCTGGACCGGCCCCACGGTCGACGTGGACGTCCACGCCCGGTTCGCGGGCCTGCGCACGATCTGGGGGCACCTGACCCCGATGTGGCGGGACTTCATCACCGAACGCGGGTACCCGGGGCCCTTCTCGGTCGACACCGTGTACCCGCCCAACGCACCCAGCACGGTGGCCACCCGGTGGCGACGGGAAAGCGGACCACAGGCAGGTGGCGAACTCGCTGTGGTGACGGAGGACCTGCTGGACGCGTGGCCCGTCCAGCAGGCGATACTCAACTGCTACGCCGGGCTGGACTCGGTCCGGCACCCGGATCTCGCCGCGGCGATCGCGCGAGCGGTGAACGACTGGCTGGTCGCCGAGTGGCTCGAGCGCGACCCGAGGCTCAAGGCCTCCTTGGTCATCCCGATGCACACCTACGACGACATGGTTCGCGAGATCCGGCGGGTCGGCGGGCACCCGGGCTTCGTTCAGGTGCTGCTGCCGGTCCGCAGCCCCGCACTCTACGGCAAGCGCAACTGGTACCCGGTCTACGAGGCGATGCTCGAGCACGACCTGGTGGCGGGGCTGCACCACGGCGGGACCAGTGACGGCGCCCCCACCCCGTGCGGCTGGCCGTCGTGGTACATCGAGGAGCGTGCGGGCGAGCAGCAGATCTGGATGTCCCAACTGACGAACATCGTGGCCGAGGGCCTGTTCCAGAAGTTCCCGACGCTGCGGATGGCAGCGCTCGAGAGCGGCTTCACGTGGGTTCCGTCGCTGATGTGGCGCCTGGACAAGGAGTGGAAGGGCCTGCGCCGCACCGTGCCATGGATGAGGACGGCGCCGAGCGAGGTCATCCGCAGGCACATGCGGTTCTCGACCGCGCCCATCCACGCCGGTCCCCCGGCGGAGATGGCTCGCATCATCGATTGGCTCGGCCCCGAGATGCTCATGTTCGCGAGCGACTACCCGCACGAGCACGCCGATGATGTCGCCGGCCTCCTCGCAGTCCTCCCGACCGACCGCCGCGAGGACGTCATGGCCGACAACGCGCGAACGTTCTACCGTCTCGACTAGAGGACAGTCCGGGCCCGGACGGGACTGCGGGCCCGGATCGGCCGGTCACAGCGACGTCGACCCCGAGAAGCGGGCCCGACCGTACTGCAGGGCCCACCAGACGGCGACGAGGTCCTCGGTCCTCCTCAGCGAGCAGCCGGTCAGCCTTTCGAAGCGATTGATCCGATAGCGGATCGTGTTCACGTGCAGCCACAGCTCCTCGGCGGTGAGGTCGAGCCGCTGCCTGTTCTCCAGGTACCGCCGGACCGTGTCCACTATTGCGGCGCCGGCGTCTCCCTGCTGCTCGAACGGAGCGACGAAACGCTCGAAGAGCTCGACGCCCACATCGTGGTCCGCGGTGACCGCAGCCCGCACTCCGAGAGCCGCGACGCTGTACGTCCCCGCGGGCATGTCGAACGCCAGCGCCGTGCGCATCGCGCGGCCGGCGTGCTCGAACGCACGCGGCAGTTCGAGGAACGGGACGCAGGTGCTCAGCCCGATGACGGTCGGCGGCACGGAACTCGGTGGGCCCGCCACGAAGCCGCACAGGTCGCGGTCGATGAGGGCGACGAGACCGTTGCGTTGCCCGTCGTCGCCCTGCTGGAGGAAGCGGCGCAGCAGATCGAGGTTGGTCCCCGGCTCCGGCCTGGCCCGCACGGCGTAGAAGGAGCGCGTCCAGTCGATGCCGAACGACTCCAGGTCGTTGCGCAGGCTGGAGCTCGAGTCCCCGTCGATGAGCACCTTCCGCACCACGGTGCTGTGGTGGTGGTGGTCCCGCCAACGCATCTCGAGCTCCGCCGAGCGGTGCCCCTCCGCGGTGACGACCATTGCCGCATCCACGAACGCGATGCTGCGCTCGAAGAGTTCGAGGAGCAGTTCCTCGCGCAGCGGGTCGTCCGCGAGCAGTTCGCGAGCACGGCGCCTCAGCTCCTGATGGGCGAGCCGGTAAGACTGCAGCATCTCGCCCGCCGGCACACCCTGCCGGGCGCGGATCTGCCCCGCCGCCAAGAACCGCTCGACCGCCTCCGGCTCGACGAAGGATCGACGCTCGGCGTTCATCTCCGCCCACTGCAGCGCTGGTATCGCCCTGAACTGTTCCGCCGTGAGATCTCCGTATGCGGAGAGCTCCTCCCGCATCCGCGCTTCGAGACGGGCGCCGAAGGTCGGGTCGATCAAGATCGACTCGACGAGCTCCTGACACACCGCGGCGAGGCCGCCGGAGGGCATGCGGGAACTCACATCGGGGCCGGCCACATCGCCCTCCCGGGGTCGGAAACCTCCAGACGTTGGGTCTGTGGGAGCGGATGTTACAGATCGAGCGTGAGGCTGGCCGAGAACGCGCGCGAGCAACAGATCATCATCGTCTGGTTGTCGGCCTTCTCCGCCTCGGTGAGGAAGGAGTCCCGGTGGTCGGGCACGCCGCCGACGACGGACGTCTCGCACGTCCCGCAAGTGCCCTCACGACACGAGGTCGGTACGTCGACGCCGATACGGGACAGCGCATCCACTATCGCCTCGTCGGCCCCGACCCGCACGGTCTGCCCCGTCTGGTCCAGCACGACGTCGAACTCGGTCGACGGGCCGCCGTCCAGGACGCCCGCGCGCGGGTGGAACCGCTCGACGTGCAGTGTGCCGGCAGGCCAGGCAGCGCAGCGTTCCTCCACCGCGACCAGCAGCTTCTCCGGACCGCAGCAGTAGATCACGGTGTCCGGTCGCGGCTCTCCGAGATGAGCGTCGAGGTCCAGCAACCCGTGCCGGTCCTCCGGGCGGACCAGGACCCTCTCGCCGTAGCGCGCGAGCCGGTCCAGGAAGGCCATCGTCTCCAGAGACCGGCCACCGTAGAGCAAGCTCCATTCACGACCGGCGGCGTCCGCCTCCGCGATCATCGGGAGCATCGGGGTGATCCCGATCCCGCCCGCCACGAACAGCACCTGCGGGCTCGGCACCAGCGCGAAGTGGTTGCGCGGCCCCCGCACGCCGAGGGTGGCTCCGACCTCGAGCCCCGCGTGCAGGAACTCCGAGCCGCCACGACTCTCCGGCTCGCGGAGCACGCCGATGGCCCAGACGGACCGATCGGAGGGATCGCCGCACAGCGAGTACTGGCGCACCAGGCCGCCCGGCAGATGGAGGTCGACGTGGGCACCTGGGGACCAGGCAGGGAGCGCGGCGCCACTCGGGGAACGCAGCACGATGCCGCGGACCCCCGTCGCGAGCTGAGAGATCTCCGTGACCACGAGGTCGAGCGACACCTCGTTCTCCACACCACCGACCGGCCTGTTCCTCATCCACGGGACACTAGGACGCCCGTCGTCCAGTGCCGATGTCGCTGTGCACAAGCTTCGCGCACTGGGTTTGGTGGTGGACATCGGACTCGACATGGGCTTGTCTCCATCGACAAAGCCCACGAGTCGATTATCGGCTGTGCAACTATAGGTGTGATCACGCTCTCCTGAGAGGGTTCAGCGACACACCAGCGGCCTGTGCGCGACACTCCGTCGTCCCCCGCGAGGCCAGCCGAAGGAGTCTGGGATGAGGAAGCACGTCGTCGCACGGGTGAGCGACGTCCCAGAGGGCGGCCACCTGATCGTCGACGTCAACGGGCGGTCGATCGGGATCTACAACGTGGGAGGCACATTCCGCGCGTTGCTCAACCGTTGCCCCCACCAGGGTGCGGCGCTCTGCGCCGGCGCAGTCGTCAGCCGGCTCGAGTCCGACGAACCGGGTCGGTTCCGGTTCGACCCCGACCACAAGTTCGTCGTGTGCCCGTGGCACGGCTGGGAGTTCGAGCTCGAGACCGGCCAGTCCTGGTTCGACGCGGAGCGCACGCGGGTGCGGCGTTTCGACGTCGCCGTGGAGCTCGGTGCGGAGATCGAGAAGGCCGTCGGTGCGGGCGGGCGGGTGAAGGGGCCGTATGTCGCCGAGGTGGTCGAGGTCGAGACCGATGACGAGTACGTGGTCGTTACCACGCCCCGCTGACACCCACCACCATCCACCGCAACGGGCGACGCGGCCCGCCGAGCGACAGGTGCGTTCATGAGCAGAACCCGTAACCGGGACCGCCGCCGCGGCATCGGACCCGCCGCTTCCTTCGCCCCGCGCGGAGCGGGCACATGAGTGAACTGCTGGTCTCAGAGGTGAGCCTGCACTTCGGCGGCATCAGGGCCTTGGACTCCGTGACGGTCACCGTCGAGCCGGGCTCGCTGTGCGCCCTCGTCGGCCCGAACGGCGCGGGGAAGAGCAGCTTGTTCAACTGCGTCAGCGGGCTGTACCGCCCGACGTCGGGGTCGATCCGGTTCCGCGACCACGAGCTGACCGGACGGCGTCCTCACTCGATCGCGGCTCTGGGCATCGGCCGCACCTTTCAGAACCTCGCCGTCCTCGAGAAGCTCTCCGTTCTGGACAACGTGCTGCTGGGCGGGCACCTGACCGACCGGCCCAGAGGCTGGGTCGTGGCAGACGTCCTGCACCTCCCCTGGTCCACCCGCGCCGAGAGACGGCTGCGGACCCGGGCGCACGTGCTCCTGGAGCGACTCGGGCTGACGGAGGTCGCCGGTGAGCGCGCCTCGGACCTGTCCTTCGGCACCCTCAAGCGTGTCGAGCTCGCTCGGGCACTGATGAACGACCCGACGCTCCTGCTCGTCGACGAGCCCGCCGGAGGGCTCACCGAGACCGAGGTCGACACGCTGGGCGCACTGATCCGCTCCATCGTGGGCGACCTGGGACTCACCGCTTTGCTCGTGGAACATCACATGGGCCTCGTCTCCAACATCTCCGACCGGGTCGTGGTGCTCGACGCGGGCAGGCTGATCGCCGACGGCGACCCTGACGCCGTTCTGCAGGACCCCGCCGTCGTCACCGCATACCTCGGAGGTGTCGCGTGAGCGAGGCGATCCTCACCGTGACGGACCTGGTCGCGGGCTACGGCGCCGCGGAGGTTCTGCACGGGATCTCGCTGCACGTGCTCCCTGGCGAGATCGTGTCGGTGCTCGGCGCCAACGGGGCGGGGAAGACCACGACCCTCGGGGCACTCAGCGGAACGGTCCGTTCCGAGGGCGCCATCGTGTTCGCGGGTGAGCAGATCGGTTCGCTCAGCCCGGACGCTCGCGCCCGGCGCGGACTGGGCCATGCTCCGCAGGGACGAGGCACGTTCGTCGACCTCTCAGTCGAGGACAACCTCCGCATCGGCGGGATGCGGCTGCGCCGCGCCGAGCTCGCTGAACGACTGGACGACTGGTATCGAACGTTCCCCGTTCTCGGTGAGCGACGGACGCAGCGGGCGGGCAACCTCTCCGGTGGTGAGCAGCAGATGCTGGCGATCGCGCGCAGCCTCATCGACCGGCCGGCCCTCTTGATGCTCGACGAGCCGTCGTTGGGGCTCTCGCCGCGGCTCACCGACCAGGTCATCGGCGACCTGCGCAGGATCTGCGACGACACCGGCACGGCGATGCTGCTCGTCGAGCAGAACGCCACCAAGGCGCTCGAGATCGCCGATCGCGCCTACGTACTGCAGGCAGGCTCGTTCGTCGCGGAGGGCTCGGCGCACGAGCTCACCGCGGACGAGACCGTTCGACGCGCCTACCTGGGAGCGTGAGATGACCCTCTTTTTCCAGCGTCTGGTCGACGGGCTCGCGGACGGCTCGGTCTACGGGTTCACCGCCCTCGCCCTGGTGCTCGTGTTCCGCGCCAGCAAACTGATCAACTTCGCTCAGGGCGAGATGGCCATGTTCAGCGCGTTCATCGTCTGGTACCTGGCGAACTCGCCCAACGGACCCGGTCTCGCCATCGGCTGGGCGATCGTCGGCGGCATCGTGTTCGGGGCGCTGCTGGGGGCCGGGCTGTCGCGGTTCGTGATGCGCCCGTTCCAAGGTGGGGACCACCTACGCGAGGTCATGGTCACCATGGGCCTGTTCCTGGTGATCAGCACTGTCGCCGCCTGGATCTTCACCACCAACCCGCAGAGACTGGACTCCCCGTTCCCCCCCGGCGGGCTGCAGCTCGGGGCGGTCGTCGTCTCGTACCACAGGCTCGGGACCTTCCTGTCACTGCTGGTGGTCACCGGCCTGCTCGCCTTGCTGCTGAGCCGCACCCGGACCGGACTCGCACTGCGCGCCGCGGCCAGCAACCCGGAGAGCGCGCGGTTGCTGGGCATCAACGTCGGCCGCACGCAGGTCATCGGTTGGGCCATCGCCGCCGGCCTCGGCGCACTGGCGGGCGCGCTGCTCGCCCCTTCCCTGTTCGTGAGCACCTCGATGATGAGCACCGTGCTGCTGTACGGCTTCGCCGCCGCCGCGCTCGGCGGGTTCGACAGTATCGGTGGCGCCCTGCTCGGCGGCATGATCATCGGCCTCGTCCAACAGATGGCGGGCGGTTACCTGCCCTTCGTCGGAACCGAGCTCCAGCTCGCCGTCGCACTCGTCCTGATCGTCGTGGTCCTGCTCGTCCGACCGCAGGGCCTGTTCGGCTCCTCGCGCGTGGAAAGGGTCTGATCCCCGATGCGGAGAATCCTCGCCGCCGTCGCCGGCGGCGTCATCGCCCTGGCATTGGTCGCCGGGCCGTTCTGGCTGCCCCCGGTGGCGCTCATCCAGCTCCAGCACGTCTTCTACCTGGGCGTGGCCATCGCCGGTCTGAACCTGCTCACCGGGCTGACCGGACAGATCTCGGTCGGGCACGGAGCATTCATGGGCATCGGGGCCTACGTCACCGTGCTGAGCGCGAACGCCGGGCTCGGTCACTTCACAGGACTGGTGCTGGGCGTGGTGCTGGCCGGTGTGACCGGGCTGCTCTGCGGGCTTCCTGCGCTCCGGATTCGGGGCATGTACCTCGCGATGGTCACGATCGGCCTCGGAATCGTGTTTCCGCAGGTCATCGTGAGGTACACCGAGGTGACCGGCGGCACGGCGGGGCTGCGGATGAACCAGAAGCCGCCGGCGCTCATCTCCGGCTCGACGATCGCGTCGTCCTACTGGATCCTGCTGATCATCACGCTGGTCGTCGGGCTGCTCATGTGGCAGGTGCTGGGTAGCAGGCTCGGCCGCTCGCTACTCGCCGTCCGCGACAACGAGACGGCCGCGGGCACCCTCGGCGTTCCCGTGGCCCGGACGAAGGTGCTCGTCTACGGCGTGTCGGCCGCCCTGGCGGGTCTCGCCGGCTGGATGTTCGCCACGGTCAACCAGTACGTGAGCCCGGCCGACTTCTCGGTGTTCCTGTCGATCAACCTGCTCCTGGCCATGGTCCTCGGAGGCCCCGGCACCCTGCTGGGCCCGCTGCTCGGAGGCGTCTACCTGGCCTACTCCGAGGAGTGGATCGGCGAGATCGGGCTGAACCCGCAGCTCACCCCGGCCATCAACGGGCTGTTGCTGATCCTCGTCCTGTTCTTCCTGCCCGGCGGCATCGCAGGCTCGCTCGGGAACCTGCTGTCGCGGCGTCCGCCCCGACGCGACCGCTCGACCGACACCGATCCTGACGAACCCACCCCGTCTCCCCGCACCGAGGGCGCCGAGCCCCCGGTGCCCAGTGGAGCCCACGCTCGAGGAGAGTTCTCGTGACCAGATCACCCCGATCCCTGGCGATCGCGCTCTGCGCAGGCACTGTCCTGCTTCTGTCGGCCTGCGGCGGCGGCACGCTCGGCGGCGGCGCCGCCGCGTCCGGCGGGGGCAACTGCCCCACCGACGGCACGCAGGGTGTCACCGACACCACCATCACGGTCGGCACCAGCCTGCCGCTGTCCGGCCCCGTGGCCGCGTCCGGCATCGGCATCCGCGGTGGGCTGCAGAGCTACGTCGACTACGTCAACTCCCAGGGTGGCGTCCCCGGGCCGGACGGCAAGAAGCGCACCCTCAACCTGATCGCCTACGACGACGCGGCGACCCCGTCGCGCACCAAGACCAACATCGACAAGCTCATCGGCGAGGACAAGGTCTTCTCGATCGTCGGCCTCTACGGCACCGCGAACAACCTCGCCGTCCGGACCAGCGTGGACCAGGCCTGCATGCCCAGCATCTGGCCCCTGACGGGTGCACCGGAGATCGGCAACCCCCAGTTCCCCTGGCAGGGCACCGGCGGCCTGCTGCTGAGCTACCTGGCCGAGGGTCCCGCCCTCGCCAAGTACCTCGAGGACGAGTTCGGCACCGCCTCCGTCGCCATCCTGGCACAGAACGACGACGTGGGCCGCAGCCTCTCCTACGGCTTCGACGAGGCCATCAAGGGCACCTCGATCACCGTCGCGAAGTCGGTGACGTTCGAGACCACCACGACCGATCTGACCTCGCAGGCCACGACACTGGCCGCGACGAACGCCGACGTGTTCATCTACTTCGGATCGGGCGGCACCTACCAGACCCAGGCCTTCCAGCGCGTGGGCGAGACCGGATGGACGCCGAAGCTGCGCTACAGCGCCAACCTGGCCCCCGCCTACATCAAGCCGCTGCCGCCGGAGCTCCAGGACGGCATCTACTACCACGCCCCCTACCAGGACCCCGACAGCACGACCCCCGCCGTGACCCTCTACCGGACGTGGATCGACAAGATGCCCGAGGTCACCAAGCAGGCCGGGCAGGCCATCCCCCAGGCCGGGTGGCTTCAGATGCAGATGGCGGTCGAGACGATCGAGGCGGCCAAGACGCTCACCCAGCAGGGCCTGATCGACTCTGCGCACCACTTCACCGAGCAGCCGGGTGTGCCCAGCATGTTCCGGGAGGGCATCACCCTGAAGATCGACTTCCCCGACTACCCGTACCCGGTCTCCTCGTTGAGCCTCACCCGCTGGGACGCCGCAGCGGGCAAGGGCACGTTCATCAAGGTCATCGATCCGGCCGGGCCCGTGAAGTACGTCGACGTCAACGCGCCGCGTTAGGCCGGGAGGACTCGCGCACATGACCACCTCGACCGAGCGGCCGGCCGAAGTCGGACCGGGCACTGCAGACTCGAAGCAGCCCGCGGTGACCAGGATCGACAGCGACTGCCATCCGTACATGTTCGAAGCCGACCTCATGCCGTACGTGTCGGAGCGGTGGCGGCGGTACGTCGACCGGATCGGGCTGCGCCAGCAGGCCGCCTTCGGCCTCACGATCGGCGCTCATCCGCTCGCAGCGCGAACCGATGCCTGGGGGCCGAACGGTGAGCTGCCCGGTACCGACCCGGCCTTCTTCGCCTCCCAGCTGATGGACCAGCACGGGATCGACATCGCGATACTGAACAGTCAGGTGATGCAGTCGCAGGCCTTCATGGGCCCGGGGATCCCGCGTGAGCTGGTCACGGAGCTGATGCGGGCCACCAACCGGCAGGAGAGCGAGGTCTGGCTGGACGCAGACGCGCGTTACCGCGGCGCGATATGCCTGCCCTTCGAGAACCCGGAGGCCTGCGTCGAGGAGATCGAGCGATGCGCCGCGGACCGGCGCTTCGTGCAGATCCTGCTGCCCTTCCGCACCCTCGACCCGTTCGGCAGCCAGAAGTACTGGCCCATCTTCGAGGCCGCGGTGGCGCACGACCTGCCGATCTCGCTGCACCCCGCGGCGCAGCACGTGATCACCGGCTCGGGATGGCAGTCCTTCTACTACGAACACCACACCGCACTACCGACCGTTCTGCTCCCGCAGATGGCGAGTCTGGTCTTCGAGGGCACCTTCGACCGCTTCCCGACCCTCCAGATCCTGTTCCAGGAGGGTGGCTGGTCCTGGGTGCCTGCCTTCCTCTGGCGCCTCGACCACACGTACGGGCTGCTTCGCGAGGAGATCCCGAGCCTGCAGCGCCGCCCCTCCGACTACGTGCGCGACCACTTCTGGTTCACCACACAGCCCATGGAGGAACCCGACCGTCCCGACCAGTTCACCGAGATGCACCAGCAGTGGGAGGAGGCCGGCCTCGGCTCCCGCCTGATGTTCTCCAGCGACTACCCGCACTGGGACTTCGACGCGCCCGACATCGCGGTCCCCCGCTCCCTGAGCGACGACGCCCGCCGCAGGCTGTTCCTCACCAATGCCGCCACCTGCTACCGGCGGCTCGACCTGACACCGGAGGGGTTGTCCCGGTGAGCGTGTCCACACCGTCCCCGAGCCTCGACGAGCAGGCCGTCTCACAGTGGCCGGGTGCGACGGTCGACGTCGACGTCCACGTCGGTCTCGGCACCGTCGAGCGGCTGTATCCCTACCTCGGCCGCGGCTGGGCCGCCTACATCGAGGCGACCGCCTTCCGTGCGCCACCCGTCGGCATGGTCTACCCGCCCAAGGTGGAAACCACCGTGGCCGCCCGCTGGCGACCCGAGGACGGTTCGGTGCCCGCGGGCACCCTGGCCCGGCTCGACGCGGACCTGCTGACCCCCCGGAGCACCGACATCGCGGTCCTGCACCCCTATTGGGGCCTCGACTCGGTGCGCCACCCCGAGGTCACTGCCGTGCTCGCGCGGGCCATCAACGACCTGCTGGTCGAGGAGTTCCTCGACCAGGACCCCCGCCTGCGCGGCACGATCACGGTGCCACACCACGATCCCGGGGCCGCGATCGCCGAGATCGAACGGGTCGGTGGGCACCCGGGCTTCGTCCAGGTGGCGCTTCCCGTGTGGTCGCAGATGCTCTGGGGGAAGCGGATCTGGCATCCGCTGTTCCGGGCGATCGCCGAGCACGACCTCGTCGCCGCTGTCCACTACGGAGGTATGCCCGACGCCACCCCCACCGCCACGGGGTGGCCCGCCTACCACGTCGAGTTCCTCGCGGCGGCGCCGCAGATGTTCCAGGCCCAGCTCGTCAACATCATCGCCGAGGGTCTCTTCGCCGCCGTGCCCACGCTGCGGATGACCTTCCTGGAGAGCGGGTTCACCTGGCTCCCCGGGATGATGTGGCGGATGAACAAGGAGTGGAAGGGTCTGCGGCGCGACATCCCGTGGGTGACCCGTCCGCCCGCCGAGATCATCCGCGAGCACATCAAGGTGTCCGTGCAGCCGACGGACGGCACCCCGGCTGCCGAGATGGCCAGGATCGTCGGCTGGCTCGGCAGCGACGAGATGCTCCTCTACGCGTCGGACTACCCGCACGGACACGGCGACGGCGGGACCGCGGAGCTGCTCGGGGTGCTCTCTCCCGAGGCCCGGACGAAGCTCATGGCGGACAACGCGCGAGCGCACTACCGGCTATGAGCGCCCAGGCGACAGGAGGATTCCGATGACCACGCCACCAACGCGCTCCACGCGGTCACCCGGGCGCGCCCGCAGGCACGTCGTCGCGAAGGTCGACGACATCCCGGACGGTGAGCGGCTGATCGTGGAGGTCGGTGGCCGCTCGATCGGTGTCTTCAACATCCGCGGCACGTTCCACGCCCTGCTCAACCGCTGTCCACACAATGGCGCCGCCCTCTGCGAAGGGCCGCTGACCGACGTCGTCCGGGCCGAGCGGCCCGGGCAGACCACCTTCGACGAGAGCCGCGTCCTCGTCCAGTGTCCCTGGCACGGCTGGGAGTTCGACATCGAGACGGGCCGGTCCTACACCGATCCGGAGCGCTCTCGGGTGCGACGCTACGGGTCGGTCGTCGCCCCCGGCCCCGACGTCCGCGAGCTGGTGGCGATCGGCGAGGTCGGCGACGCCGTCACTCCCCAGCCGACGGTACCGGGACCGATCCACCGCACGCTGGTTCGCGAGCGGAGCGCCCGCCCGCCGGCGGCGGAGCGGATCGACGTCGCGGTGGACGACGACTACGTCGTGGTCACGCTGCGCTGAGGGCCCGGTATGCCCAGCGACCTCGGCTCCGCGGAGACGGCGGACCTCGAAGGGCGGGTGCGGGCGGCGCTGGACGGGATTCCTCACGCCGCACGGGTCACTTGCCTGCGTCGGCTCGCCGGTGGGAGCTCGGGTCTGACCTACCTCGCCTCGCTGGCAGGCGGGGACCGTACGCGGGCCGTGGTGCGGGTGGCGCCCGCCGGGCTGCGGCCCGTGCGCAACCGTGACGTGCTGCGCCAAGCCTGGGTCATGCGGCACGTCGCCGGCACGGTCCCGGTCCCGGTCGTCCTCACCGAGGACCCGAGCCGCCCCATCGAGGTGCCCCCCTTCGTCGTCATGGAGTTCGTCGAGGGTGAGGCCTACGAGCCACAGCTCGACGGGCCCGCCACCGGTCCAGAGCCGACGCGCAGGTCATCGCGGCGCGCGCCGTGGCCGCGGCCCGGCTCCTCGCCCGCCTGCACGGGCTCCCGGTCGCGCCCCTGACCGACGCCGGCAAACAGGCGGCGGACGCGGCCGCCGAGCTGGAGAGGTGGACGGCGGCGTTCCGCACCGTCCCACCGGATCTCTCGCACGGCGCCGCCGAGGTGCGGGAGCTCCTCCTGGCGTGTCTGCCCGCTCCGGTCGGCCCGTCACTGCTGCACGGTGACTGGCGCTCGGTAACATCCTTTTCCGGGATCGCGTGCCCGCCGCGGTCGTCGACTGGGAGACGTGGTCGCTCGGTGACCCGAGGGTCGACCTCGCGTGGTTCCTCATGTTCCTCGAACCCGGCCACGCCCATGCCCGCCCGGGGGGACCCGCGCTGCCCGGACGCGAGGCCCTCGTGCGCGCCTACCGGGAGGCGTCCGACGCCGAGGTCGTCGCGCTGCCCTGGTTCGCCGCACTCGTGCGGTACAAGCAGGCGGCGGCGTGCGCGCTGATCGTCCAGAACTGCAGGCTGAGGCCGCAGCCGGGGGTCGACTCCGCCTTCCTCGCCGCGTCGGTGCCTGCCCTCCTGCGGGCGGCCCGGGCGGCCCTCGACCCGATCGCTCCCTCCGAGAGGAACCACTGATGATCACGCCGTGGGACGACTACTTCATCCATTAGACACCCCGGCCGCTGCTCCAGCCCTTCACGACCGACCCCGACTGGATCGACCGCTTCTGGTGGGGCGCCGTCACGGAGGACGCATCCGTGTACATCGCCGTCTCGCTCGGCCAGTATCGCTCCACCATGCGGATGGACGCCGTCGTCTACGGCATCCAGGCCGACTCGCACCGGATCCTCAAGCTCGCCAAGGACATCACCCCGGAGGCCTTCACCTCGCCCGGCATCGGCCCCCTGCACTTCGACATCGTCGAACCCATGCAGCGGTGGAAGTGGTCGCTGGGCCGACAACCCGACCGGTATCACCTGGGACCTGGACTTCCGGTGTGGCCGGGCGCTGTGCGACTACGCCCAGTTCCGGTTCGGCACCGACCCCGCCACGTCCTCGGACTACCACCACATCGTCCAGACGGGGACGAGCGTCGGGACGCTGGCCGTGCGATCGGCCACGGCGGAGCCCGCGCGGCTGCGGACGGTACGCGACCGGGGCGTCCGGCGGGCGCGGGAGCGGCTCGGCATGTTCATCTGGATCAACCACGAGTTCTGGTCGCGGAATCTGCAGCTCATCTACAACGAGCGCCGTGACGGCTCGGTGTCCTATCTGGACGGCGTGGTGACCGACAGCGACGGGCAGTTCCGGATCGTCGAGGTTGGCCACGACCTCGACCTCGGACCGGGCAAGGACACCCGGGGTGGCACCGTGCAGGTCCGCGACGAGCGCGGAGTCGTACACCGGGTCGACCACGAGCGCGCCCTGGTTCCGCGGGCCGACGACCACTGGGTCCGGGTGGTCGATGTCGCTCCGGGGCTACCAGGACTGCGTGTGCTCCTCGTGGAGGACACCCACGTCGACGCCGCCCGTGCCCACCTCTCCGGGGTCCACGTGGTCGGGATCGAGACCGCACTCGCCGCCGCCGACGACACGGACCCCGACATCGCGATCCGGCCGGAGGATCCGAGCGCGATCATCTTCACCTCGGGCACGACCGGGCCCTCCAAAGCGATCCTGCGCAGCCAGCAGGCCGACATCGTGTATGCGGCTGCTGCGGTGCGGGGGCTCGCGTACACCCCGGACGACGTTCAGTACCTCGCGTTCCCCCTGTTCCACGCGTTCGCGCGCTACAACGGGATCCTTCCCATGGCGATGGTCGGGGGGACGGTCGTGCTGCTCCCCCGGTTCAGCGTTTCCGGGTTCTGGCCGACCTGCCGCGAACACGGCGTGACCACGTTCAACTTCCTGGGCGCCACGATCCAGGTGCTTCTCAACCAGCCGCCGTCCGCCGCCGATCGCGCCCACTCCGTCGTCAAGGGTCACGGAGCACCGGCGCCACCCGCGCTGGCCCGTACCTTCAGGGACCGGTTCGGGCCGCGGCTCGTCGAGAGCTACGGGTGCTCCGAGGCCGGCATCGTGGCCATCAACCCGCAAACTCGACCCCGCGTCAGCGGCCAGGTGCCCGGCTACTACGACATCGAGATCCGCGACGAAGCCGACGAGCCGGTCGACTGCGGGACGACCGGCGAGAGCGTGGTGCGCCCTCGCCCGGCGAGCCCCCTCTTCGAGCGGTACGTGGGGCAACCCGACGCGACCGGGGAGGCGCTGCGCGGGCGGCTGGTTCCACACCGGCGACCTGGGTTCGCTGACCGACGACGGGTGGCTGCGGTTCGTGGACCGCAAGAAGGACGCGATCCGCCGCCGCGGGGAGAACATCTCGTCGTGGGAGGTCGAGCAGGCCGCGGTCGCGCACCCGGCGGTGACCGAGGCCGCCGCCTACCCGGTCCCCACCGAGCTGACCGAGGACGACGTCGCGATCGCGCTGGTCCTCGTCCCCGGAGCGACCCTCGACGAGCAGGACTTCGCCCGCCACTGCGCCGACCTGCTGCCCGGCTACGCCCTCCCCCGCTACCTCACCGTCCTGCCCGAGCTGGCGGAGACGCCCACGGGGAAGGTCGAGAAGTTCCGGCTTCGGCACCGGGTCCTTCGCCGCCGCCGACGGGTTCAGCCCACTCACTTCTGGTGAAGACGATGATCCCGCCCTTTCGTGTCACGTCCGGGTGGACGGTCGAGCTGCGGTGGGCGGTCTCCGCCTCGTACTTGTCGAACATCGCGCGCGCCGCGGCGGTGCGCTTGACCGTGAGCTCCTCCTGGTGTGCCGTGACCCATCGGGAGGAGGCTTGACGCGGCGCGTTGTACCCCTCGAAGCGCGGGATCACGTAGCGCGCGTAGAGCTCGTAGGACCGCTTCGTGTCCTCCCAGGTCGCCCACTCGTGGGCGGCCGGCAACACCGCCCCGAACGTGGCGAACGACGCGGGCCACCACCGGTCGTCTCCACGGCCGGCGTTCTGACCACGGCCGGACGCACCGGCGGCCGCTGTCCTGTAACGCGACAACCAGCACTCCCGCCCGGCTCGTAGCCTGCGGTCGTGCTGCTGGACCTGGACGACGACCGCAGGGCGTTCCGCGGCTCCGCGAGGTCCTGGGTGGACAAGGACTTCCCGCCGGAGCGGGCGCTCGAGCTCGAGAAGCAGGAGTACCTCCCCCGGCTCACCGCAGGCGAGATCCGGTTCTCGATCGCGGTGACCGAGCCGGACGGGGGCATCGACCTTCTGGGCGCCCTGTCCACCCGGGCCCGCAAGGTCGACGGCGGCTGGCGGGTCAGCGGCCAGAAGATGAGCTCGACCGGCGCCGAGGAGGCCACCTACCTCCTGCTGCTCGCGCGCAGCGGCGACCCGGACCGTCCGGGCGGGCGTCCGCAGCGGGACCTGCGCCGGTTCCGCATCGCTCCGATCAGCAACGAGATGGCCCGCAACAACCTCGCCGAGTCCTTCGGCCCGCCCCGTTCGTACTGACCCCGGAAGGCTCGGCGATGAACATCCTCACCTCGATCGAGCGCGCCGCCCGCGGGCGGGCCGACGAGACGGCACTGCGGGCGGGCGACCACTCGACGAGCTACGCCGAGCTGCTGGACCAGGCGGCCCGGTTCAGTGAGTTCCTGCGGCGCCACGGTCTCGCCCCGGGTGACCGCGTGGCGATCTACCTGCACAACGAGCCCGAGTGGATCCCGGTCCTGCTCGGCATCTGGAAAGCGGGCGGTGTCGCGGTCCCGCTGAACTACCTCTTCCCGCCCGCGGCGCTACGCCATGCCTGCCTCGACAGCGGGGCGAAGCGGGTCGTCGCCCTGACCGCGGACCTCGATCGCGTCCGTGAGGCACTCGCGGGCACCCCGCAGGTGGACGCAGTGATCACCCTGACTCCCGCCGACGGTGCCGTGGCGTCGTGGGCGGAGGCCCTGGAGAGCGAGCCGCTGGCACGGACCGTGCCCCGCATGGACGCCGACGACGCGTTGATCATGTACACGAGCGGCTCGACCGGCGTGCCGAAGGGTGTGCGTCAGACTCACCGCAACACCGCGGCCGAGTGCGAGGCCGTGCTGGACGCCTGGGACATCGGAGCCACCGACCACGCACTGGTCTGCACCCCGCTCTTCCACGTCGGCGGCCTGCAGCTGATCACCCTGCCGCTGCTCCTCGCGGGCGGCACCGTCACCCTTCGGCGGTGGTCGGCCGCGGAGTTCCTGGCCGACGTCGAACGGCTGCGTCCCACCGTGCTCGCCCTGGTGCCCGCCATGATGATCGACATCGTGAACCTGCTCGGCGAGTCGGCCCGCCCCCTCGACTCGGTGCGGGTGTGCATGATCGGCGGTTCCGCACTCCCCGAGAGCAGGCTGAAGCAGTTCACCATCCTTACCGGGATCGTCCCGGTGAACATCTACGGACAGACCGAGCAGAGTGGTCTCGCCATCACCGAGCCGATCGACCAGGACCGCCGCCCCGGTTCGCTCGGCAAGCCGTTGGAGCAGATCGTCCAGTGGCGCATCGTGCCCCCGGGCAGCAGCGAGCCGCTTCCTCCCGGCGCCGACCAGGTCGGCGAGCTGTGGGTCCGCGGCGACGCGGTGACCCCGGGGTACTGGCGCCTGCCCGAGGTCGACGCGGAGAAGTTCCAGGACGGATGGTTCCGCACCACCGACCTGGTCCGCGAGGCCGTCGACGGGTACCTGTACTACGTCGAGCGGGCGGACGACATGATCATCAGTGGCGGCGAGAACATCTATCCGCAGATGGTCGAGGGCCATCTGTCGGCGTGTCCGCTGATCGCCGAGGTCACCGTGATCGGCACCCCGCACGAGCGCTTCTCCGAGCAGGTGACGGCGATCGTCGTGCCCGCACGTCCGGACGTGACCGCCGACGACGTCGCCGAGTACTGCGCGACCCGACCGGACCTGCGGGGCCTGATGCGGCCGCGGCGGATCGAGATCGTGGAGGCGCTCCCGCGCACCGCGACGAACAAGATCGACAAGCCCGCGCTGCGGGCTCGCTTCGCCCAGTAGCCGGTGGTCAACGGGGGAAGACGACGGCGGCCGTGCCGTCGAGGGCGCGGACGCCGTCGCCGCGGTCCGCCCAGGCATCACAGTCGACCCCGCCCTGGTTGACCTCGGGGTCCCCGAGGTCCGCGGCCGCGACCGCGTCGAGGTCGAAGTCGATCGGGTTGGGGTCGTGCAGCACCAGTGCCATCGTCCTGGGTGACGACGCCGACCGGCCCGTCCGGGCCGCCGGTGTCGACGACGGTCACGGTGACCGGGTGTGGCCTACGGCCGCTGCGCGGCGAGCGCGGACAGCTCGTCGACGGTGATCCCCATGCCGGCAGGGCCGACACCAGCAGCCACCTCGCGGCCATCGCCACGGCGCTCTTGGGCACGGACTGGACCACGGACAGGGTGCCGCGCTCTCACGGTCTGCCCTGCTCGACGTCGGCGTACGGTGGATCACCGCGACGGAGGCGCCGGGGTCACCCCGCTCGGCCATGTACCTCGAACTCCTCGCGGACCGCGGCGAGCCGCGGCGCGCGGGTGGTGAGGCCGGCCCGCCGAGGGGCCGCGCGGTCCGCCTGCGGTCCCGGCCTCGGCGGGTGGCTGGCGGCGACGTTGAGCAGACGTGTCCCGGGCCGCAACCGCCTCGTACTCGCCACGGCGCCGGGAGGCCCGCCCGACACCCGTCGTGAGCTGCGACATCGTCGGGTGGCGCCGGCGACGGCTCCGCGACCGAGTCCTGCTTTGCGACAGTGGTGTGCCGGTCGCGGTCGGGGGTCGAGCCCCCGATGTCCCGGAATGCGACATGTTCCACGGTGGGCCCCGCTCCATGATGACGCGGACCGACAGGGCGCGCATCGTCGGTCGTCTCCCACCCTCGCGCACGCATTCAACGACGAACCCGCTTCGCAGAGGAGAGTCCCATGCTCCGATTCCGGTCGGTCGTCGCCGCGGCGATGGTCGCGGCCGCCTCGATCGCCCTCGCCGGGTGCGGCTCCGACGCCGCGACCGGTGACGGCGGAGGTGACACCGTCAAGGTGGGGATGCTGGTGTCGTTCACCGGCAACTTCGCGACGCAGGCCAAGGACTTCGACAACTCGTTCACCGCCGGTCTGCAGACCCTGACCAACGGCACGATGGAGGTGGCGGGCCACAAGATCGAGGTGATCCGCGAGGACGACACCGGCGATCCCGCGATCGGCACCACGAAGGCGAAGGACCTCATCGGGCAGGGTGTGCAGATCCTGACCGGGCCGACGAACTCGAACGTCGCCATCGCCGCCGCACAGCAGGCGATCCAGAACAAGGTGCTCTACGTCGGCGGCACCTCCGGCACCTCCGAACTGGTCGGGATGGACGACCTCGTCTTCGCCACCAGCGGTGCGTCCCCGGCGGGAAACCAGCTCTACAAGTCCCTGTTCGGGGACCCGAAGGGCAAGCGCATCGCGGCGATCGGCCAGGACTACGCCTACGGCCAGGACCAGGTCGCCCAGCTCAAGTCCCTCGTCGAGCCACTCGGGGGCGAGGTCGTGCCGTACCTGCTGCCCCAGAGCACCACGGACTTCGGCCCGCTGATGCTCCAGCTCAAGCAGAACCCGCCGGACTTCGTCACCTCCTTCTGGGCCGGCGCGGGCCAGGACCAGCTGTGGAACGCGATCGCGGCCCAGCGGATCCCGGACGAGAGCACGGTGTTCACCGTGCTGCTGCTGCGCTCGAGCTGGCCCGCCACGGCCGACGCCCTCGGCCCGGACCTGCTGGCGAAGTCGGTGTTCGGCCTGTCCTACTTCCCCGGCATGACGGGGAACGACGCGGACAAGGCGCTGCAGGCCTACTCGGCCCAGCACGACCACCAGCTCGAGTACGACGACGCCGTCGGCTGGAACGCCGCGGCGATGGTCGTCCGCGCGGTCTCCGAGGGCGGGACCGACACCGCGAAGATGGCCGCCGCGCTCAAGGGATGGACGTTCGACGGTCCGAGCGGACCGGTGTCGATCCGCGCCGAGGACAACCAGGTGACCGTCCCGATGGCCACGGTCCGTCTGGAGTCCGACGGCACGGGCGGCTACACGCCGCAGCTGATCAAGCTGTTCGACGACAAGGAGCTCACCCCCCCGGTCGTCAAGCCGATCGCGAGCTGACCACGTCGCCCCGGTGCCCCGGCGGGGTACCGGGCACGTCCGCTCGTCATCACACCCGAGGAACCACACCGAGGAACCGCATGAACGCCGCCCCCAGTCCGCCGTCCCGGGCCGCCGTCCGGACCGAGAGTCTCGGGCTCGCCATCGGCGGCGCCCGCATCGTCAGCCGGGTCGACATGGAGATCGCCGAGGGCGAGTTCATCGGGGTGATCGGCCCCAACGGCGCCGGCAAGACCAGCCTGCTGAACCTGCTGACCGGCACCACGCGCGCCACCGAGGGCGCCATCCACCTGCTCGGCCGCGACGTCACCCGACTCGCCCCGCACCGCAGGGCGCGCCTGGGCGTCGGACGCACCTTCCAGACCTCCTACCTGCTGCTCGGCCTCACCGTGCGGGAGAACGTGCGGCTGATGGTCCAGTCCCGCACCGTCCGCGGCCCGGGCCTGCTGCGCTTCGTGACCGCGGGGGACGACACGTCGCAGCGGGCCGAGGAGGCGCTCGCCAGGGTCGGCCTCGCCGACAAGGCGGACCTCACCGTGGCCGAGCTCTCCCACGGCGACCGGCGCAAGGTCGAGATCGCCGTGGTGCTGGCCGCGGACGCACGGCTGGTGCTCTTCGACGAACCGATGGCGGGCGTGAACTCCGCGGACGTCGACGGTCTCGTCGAGCTGATCCGCGAAGTCCACCGAGGCGGCACCAGCGTGATCATGGTCGAGCACCACATGCACGTCGTCCTCGGGCTGGCAGACCGGGTCGCGGTGATGCACAACGGCGAGCTCCTCGCCCTCGACCGCCCCGACGCCGTGATGGCCGACGACCGAGTGCAGACCGCCTACCTCGGAGAACCGCTGTGAACGCACCCGCGCCCGTCGAGCCCACCGGCGACACCACCTCGGACTGGGCACTCGAGCTCACCGACGTCCACGCGACGATCGGCGTCTCGCACATCCTGCAGGGCGTGACCCTGCGTGTCCCGCGCAACACCGTGACCGCGATGCTGGGCCGCAACGGGGTCGGCAAGACGACGACCCTGCGCGCCGTCCTCGGCCTCGTCCCGCGGACCGGCTCGATCCTGCTCGACGGAGTGCCGATCGAACGGGAGACGACACCCCGGATCGTCCGGCGAGGGATCGGCTACGTGCCCGAGGACCGCGACGTCTTCGGTGGCCTGACCGTGCAGGAGAACCTGCGCCTGGCCGAGCGGAAGGGCGGAGAGCACCACTACGACCGGGTCTTCGAGCTCTTCCCCGAGCTCAGGAAGCGGGCCCGACAGCATGCCGGGACGCTGTCCGGCGGCCAGCAGCAGATGGTCTCGCTGGGGCGGGGGCTGCTCAACGACAACCGCGTCCTGCTCATCGACGAGCCGACCAAGGGCCTCGCCCCGAAGCTCGTCTCCGAGGTGGTCGAGGTGCTCGAGCGGGTGCGCTCCGTCGCCACGATCCTGCTGGTCGAGCAGAACATTGCCGCGGCGCACCGGCTCGCGGGCCACGTCGTCGCCATGACCGAGGGCCGGGTCGAGGCCCAGGGCCCCGCCGACGAGTTGTTGGCCGATGACCAGCGGGTCCGTGAGCTGCTCGGCGTGACCGACTCCCACCGGGAGGAGAGGCACTGATGTCCACAGTGGTGTTCCTGCTGATCGGGGGTGTGAGCATCGGTGCGCTCTACTTCCTGCTCGCCTCCGGCCTGGGACTGATCTTCGGCCTGATGCGGGTGCTCAGCTTCGCCCACGGCGCCCTGCTCGCCGCGTGCGGCTACGCGAGCTGGCTCGTCGTGCGGTCGGCCGACCTGACGACCGGCTCCACGACCGGCGCCTTCGTGCTGTCGGTCGTCGTGGCCGTCGTCGTCGGTGCCGTCCTCGCCTTCCTGGTCGAGTACCTCCTCATCCGCCCGCTGTACGACCGCTCCCACCTCGACCAGATCCTGGTCACCATGGGGTTCGGGTTCCTGCTCGTCGCCCTGGTCCGCGGCATCTGGGGTCCCGACGAGAAGTCGGTCCCGCTGCCCGAGTGGCTCCGCGCGACCACCGACGTCGGTGGCGCGCTCATCCCGAACGACCGCTGGCTGCTGATCATCGCGGCGGTGCTGCTGCTGGTGGCGATCCAGCTGTTCCTGCGACACACGCGGCACGGCCTGATCGTGCGCGCCGGGGTCGAGAACCGCGAGATGGTGCGGGCGCTCGGCATCGAGGTCCGGCACTCCTTCACCCTGGTGTTCGTCATCGGCGGCGCAGCCGCCGGGCTCGGCGGAGTGCTCGCCGGCGCCTACGCCCGTGCCATCAACCCCGGCATCGGCGACACCTTCCTGCTGTTCGCCTTCATCGTGCTGATCGTCGGCGGCCTCGGCTCGCTGACGGGCGCGGCGATCGCCGCGGTGGTGATCGGGGTGCTGCAGCAGTTCGCCAACTTCTACGTCGACCCCGGCGCGGGGGACATCCTCGCGGTGGTGCTGATGGCCGTCACCCTTCTCGTCCGCCCACAGGGCATCGCCGGTCGCAAGGAGCGCACGATATGAGGAGTCTCGACCTCCGACACCGGATCGCGGCGGTCGTCCTGGCGGTGCTGCTGGTCCTGGCGGCCTGTGTCCCGCTCATGCGCGGCGTCCCCACCGGCGGGGCCCTGCCGGGGACGCTGTCCAGCCCGGGCAGCCTGCAGGTGCTCGCCGTCGCGCTCTGCGTCGCCGCCCTGGCCACGACCTACGACCTCCTCCTCGGGTACACGGGCCTGTTCTCCCTGGGCCACGCGCTGTTCTTCGCCACCGGCTCGTACGGCTTCGCCATGACCCTCGCCCTCACCGACGCCGGCTTCGGGGTGTCGGTACTGGTCGGGCTCGGGGTCACGCTGGTCATGGCGGTGCTCGTGAACGCCGTGGCGCTGCGGACCACGGCGATCGCCTACTCGATGGTCACCCTGGCGATCGCCCAGCTCGCGTCCATCGTGGTGGGACGCAACTACTGGGGCACCGGCGGCGAGGAGGGGATCACGCTGCCGTTCGAGAAGCTCCCCTCCGGGTTCCACGGCGTCGTGAACACGCGCAACGTGTACTGGACCGCGCTGGCGCTGTTCGTCGTCGTCGTCACCGTCGTCGCGCTGTTGACCCGGACCCGGGTGGGCAGGCTGTGGCAGGCCATCCGGGAGAACGAGCTCCGGGTGTCGGTCATGGGCGTCGACGTCTACCTGCACAAGCTGGGCGTCGCCGTGATCAGCTCGCTCCTGGCCGGCGCCTGCGGGATCGTGTACTGCATCGTCCTCGGGACCGCCGAGCCGAGCGTGACGACGCTGTTCTTCTCCCTCGGCCTCGTGGTCATGGTGATCCTCGGCGGCAAGGGCAGGGTCTGGGGCGCGGCCCTCGGGGGCGTGCTCTACGTGCTGTTGGAGCAGCGGCTGCCCTCGCTGGCCTCGTCGGAGTCGGTGCAGGGGCTCCCGGCCTGGCTGCGGATCCCGCTGTCCGAGCCGGAGCTGCTGCTGGGCGTGGTGTTCGTGCTGTTCATCTTCTTCGTTCCCGGAGGGCTCGCCTCCCTGATCGTCCGTCTGTTCGAGCGCCCGAAGACGCGGCCCGTTCCCCGGTCGGCCACCGCGTCCACCGCCTCCCGCGAGCCGGTGGCCGGTGGGGAACGGTCGCGGTGACGCCCGCGAGCCGAGAGAGTGGCGTACTCACCAGGCGGGCGGTCCAACGGCCGCGCATCGCCCGCGGCAGGCCGACGTCGAGCCCGCCGACCCGATAATGTCGTTGACACCCTGCCACCGATCGGCACCGGATCCGATTCCGGTGCTCGACCGGCGGGGCGAAGGAGGACGAGCCACGATGACGTCGCCGACACCGCCGATCGCGGTCCTGATCGACGCCGGGCGCCCCGTCGCGCTCCGCGGCGCATAGGGCGCGGCCATGAGATGGGTCAGCTACACCGCGGCGGACGGCGGGCCTCGCGCCGGCCTCGTGCACGGCGACGAGATCCACGGACTCCCGGCCCCGACCCGGGTCCTCGATCTCCTCGGCGACGACGGGACCCGCATGGCGGAGGCCGCGGAGCGTGCCCTCGCCGACCCGGTCGAGGTGCTCCCGTATGCGGGCGCCGTGCTGCTGCCGCCAGTCGCGCCGCCCGCGGTCCGCGACTTCCTGACGTTCCTGGACCACATGCGTGTGGTCCAGGACGCCACCGGCGTGACGATGAGCGAGGTCTGGGAGCAGATCCCGTTCTTCTACTTCTCCAACCCGGCGGCCGTCGTGGGGCCCCACGACCCCGTGGCGATCTCCCCCGGCTGCTCCTGGTTCGACTTCGAGCTGGAGGTGGCGGCGATCATCGGGCGTGCAGGGCGAGACCTCGACCCCGAGACGGCGACGGAGCACATCGCCGGGTTCACGGTCTTCAACGACTGGAGTGCCCGCGACCTGCAGCTGCACGAGATGAAGCTGAACAGCGGCCCCGCCAAGGGGAAGGACGGCGCGAACACGCTCGGCCCCATGCTCGTCACTCCCGACGAGCTCGAGCCCCACAGGAGCGGCGGCTCCTACCGGCTGCGGATGTCGGCGCACGTCAACGGCGAGTACGTCGGCGGCGGATTGCTCGACCAGATGGACTGGACCTGGGGGGAGATGCTCGCCTACGCCTCGCGCGGGACCACCCTGCGGCCGGGGGACGCCCTCGGCTCGGGCACCGTGCCCACCGGTTGCCTGATCGAGCACTTCGCGACCGCGCCGGACACCTTCCGCGGCTGGCTACGGCCCGGGGACGTCGTCCGGCTCGAGGTGGAGCAGCTCGGCGCCATCGAGCAGCGGGTGCTGCCCGCCCCACCGGTGCACCGGCTGCGCACCGGGTTCTGAGCCGCGGACTCAGGACCGGTGGCGGTCCCGGATCCGTCCCTTCGCGAGCGTGCCCACCTCCGTGCGGGGCAGCTCGGGATCGAAGTCGACGGAGCGCGGGCACCGGTCCTCCTCAGGTCACAGCCCGAGGCCCGCGAGCACCCGTTCCCGGTGCCGGCCCGCGGACCCCATGTGGTGTGCGGTGAACCGGGCCCGACGGTAGTACAGGTGGGCGTCGTGTTCCCATGTGAACCCGATGCCCCCGTGCACCTGTATGGTGTCGGCCGCGACCCGGGTGTAGGCGTCGGCCGTGTGCGCGCGGGCCAGGCTCGCCGCGATCGTCGCGTCGGGGGCGTCCGTCGCGACGCACCACGCCGCGTACCAGGCGGCGGAGAGCGCGGTCTCCGCGGCGACGTACATGTCGGCGCAGAGGTGCTTGACCGCCTGGAACCCGCCGATCGGCCTGCCGAACTGCGTCCGGGTGCTCGCGTACGCCACGGACATCTCCAGACAACGGGCGATACCACCCGCCGCCTCGGCGGCGAGCGCGGCGTTCGCGGCGTTCCTCGTGCGCGCCAGGACGTGCTCGGCCTCCCCCGGGTCTCCCAGCGGCTCGGCCCAGGCATCGTCGAACTCCACAGTGGCCATCCGCCGGGTGCGGTCCAGCACCGGCAGCTCGAGAGGACGCACGCCCGGCTCCGCGCCCCGGACGACGTAGAGCCCGAGGCCCTCCGCTCCGCGCGCCGCGACGACCAGCAGGTCCGCGAGGCCACCGTCGAGCACGTGGCCGCTGGTGCCCGAGAGCCGGATCCCGTCCGCGGTGGTGCGGGCCGTGACGCCGCTCCCCCAGTGGTTCGGTTCCCAGCCGCCGTCGGGGTCCGCGACGGCGAGCGTGGCGATCGTGGAGCCGTCCGCGACGCCCGCGAGGTGTTCCTCCGCACCGGCGTAGGCCAGGCAGGACCCCGCCAGCACCGCGGAGGCGAGGAAGGGCCCCGTCAGCAGCACCCGGCCCGCCTCGTGCACGGCGACCGTCAGCTCGAAGAACGAGGAGCCCTGTCCGCCCAGGTGCTCGGGCACGGCGAGCCCGTGCAGGCCCAGCTCACCCGCCATCCGCCGCCACAGCACCGGATCGTGACCGTCCGGCGAGTCGATGAGCTCCCTGCGGCGGAACCCGTCCAGGGTCGTGTCGAAGAAGGATCGGACGGTGTCGCGCAGCAGGGTCTGCGACTCGTCGAGTCCGAAGTGCATCGTACTCCTCCTGGTCGGGCCGGCTCAGCGCTTCGCGGGCACGGCGACCCGCGGCTCGCGGGGCAGACCGAGGATCTGCTCGGCGATCGTCGACCGCTGGATCTGGCTGGAGCCGCCGTAGATCGTGGCGGCCCGGGCAAGCATGGCGACGGTCGACCACGAGCTCGCAGAGAGCGGGTCCGAGCCCAGCGGGTCCGCCCCGAGCGTGTTCGACGCCGGCTCGCCGGTGGGCGCCAGGCCCGCCGGGCCGAGGACGTCGAGCGCGAGCTCGGTGACCTCGTTGTGGTACTCGGCGCCGTAGAGCTTGAGGATGGACGACTCCGGGCCGGGCGGGTTCCCGCTGATGCCGGCCGACAGCGCGCGGAGCCCGAGGTGTCGCAGGATCTGCACCTTCGTGTAACACCGCGCGAGCCGGTCCCGGACGAGCGGATCGTCGGCCAGTCCCCGGTGCCGCACGAGCTCGACCAGCCGCCGCAGCTCGATCTCGTAGGCGGCGGCCGTGGCGACCCCGCCCGCTCCCCGCTCGTAGCCGAGCAGGGTCAGCGCGACCTTCGCCCCGTTGTGCACCCCTCCGACGAGGTTCGACGCCGCTGTCCGGGCGCCGTCGATCACGAACCCGGAGAAGTCCTCGCGCCCCGCCATGTTGCGGATGGGGCTGCGCCGCACCCCCGGCTGGTCGATCGGGACCAGCAGGAAGGACAGTCCCTTGGCCTTCGGTGCGTCCGGGTCGGTCCGGGCCAGGACGAAGATCCAGTTCGCCGTCATGCCCTCGGACTGCCAGACCTTCTCGCCCCGCAGCACCCACTCGTCGCCGTCCCGGACCGCGGTGGTCCGCAGGCCGAACAGGTCCGATCCCGCCTCCGGCTCGGAGTAGCCCTGCGCCCAGCGGATCTCCCCGGACACGGTGCGCGGCAGGAAGTACTCGCGCTGCTCGGCCGTCCCCCAGCTCAGCAGGGTCGGGCCGAGCAGGCCGACGCCGTACGCGTCGTTGGGCAGCGGGCTCGCGGGAGCGCCCGCGCGCACCAGCTCCTCCGCCAGGATCGACTGCTCGGCCACGCTGAGCCCGCCGCCGCCGTACTCGACCGGCCACGCCGGCGCGAGCCACCCCTGGTCGACGAGGACCCGTCGCCAGTCCGCCGCGAAGGCGTCGTACTCGTCGCGGTCCAGGGCACCCCAGCCGGTCCAGCCCGCGGGCAGCCGCTCGGCGAGGAAGCCCCGCACGCGCTCCCGGAAGCGGACGTCGGCGTCCGCGTACGTCAGATCCATGCCGCTCAGACCCCCAACAGCGCGAGGAGGCGCTCGCCGTGGCTGCCGGGGGAACCCAGCAGGTACTCGCTCGCCTTGGCCCGGCGGAAGTACAGGTGGGCGGGGTGCTCCCAGGTGAACCCGATGCCGCCGTGCACCTGCACGGTCTCCGCCGCGACCCGGAAGAACGCCTCCGAGCAGTACTTCGCGGCAAGCTCGGCGGCGACGGCGAGCTCGGCCGGATCGTCCGCGACCGTCGCCGCGTGCCGGACGGCCGCGTGCATCCGCTCGACGTCGAACGCCATCTCGGCGAGCTTGTGCTTGATCGCCTGGAAGGAGCCGATCGCCCGGCCGAACTGGTAGCGGATCTTCGCGTACTCGACCGCCATCGCCATGAGGTGCTCGGCGCCGCCGGTCTGCTCGGCGGCCAGCGCGACCGCGGCCACGGTCAGCGCGCGGTCGAGCGCGTCCGCCACCCGGTCCGCCGGACCGACCGGCTCGGCCGGGGTGTCGTCGAACACGATGTCCGCTTCGCGGCGGGTCAGGTCCAGGGTGGCCAGCGGAGTCAGGCCGAGCTCGATCTCGCGGGGGCGGACCGCGAACACCCGCGGGCCCTCCGCCGTGGCGGCCACGACCAACAGCAGGTCGGCCAGAGCGCCGTCCAGGACGTGGGAGGCCGAACCGGTCAGCCGCCACCCGTCCGCGGTGGGCTCCGCTCGGACGGTCGGCGGGGATGTGGGTTCATAGGCGCCGCCCGGCAGGGCGACGGCGGCGATCAGCTCGCCCGCGGCGATGTCGGTCAGCCACTGCTTGCAGGCCCCACCGTCGCCGAGTGCGAGCAGGAGCGGAGCGGCGAGGCCCACGGTGGACAGCAGCGGGGACGGGACGAGCGCCCGGCCGGTCTCCTCGAAGAGGATCACGGTCTCGAGGAGGCCGCCGTCCGCGCCACCGAACTCCTCTGGGAGGGCGAGGCCCTGCAGCCCCAGCTGGGCGCCCATCCGGCTCCAGACCGCGCGGTCGAGACCCTCCGGGTCGTCGATGGTCCGCCGGACGTCGGCCTCCGTGACCTGCTGCTCCACGAATCGCCGCACGGTGCGCCGCAGCTCGAGGTGTTCCTCGCTGTCGACGTCGGGGATGTACATGGTGTGGTCCTCTTCGGATCAGGCGTTGCGCGAGGTCTCGGAGAACGGGATGTCCCGGTCGACCTGTGGCTCGCGCGGCAACCCGAGCAGGCGCTCTGCGACAATGTTCTTCTGGATCTCGGTGGTCCCGCCCGCGATCCCGGTCATGGGGAAGTACAGCAGCGAGCGTGCGCGTTCGGCGGCTCCGCGGTCGTCCTCCCGCCACGCCAGCGTCGAGGGGCCGCCGATGAGCACACCCGCCTCCGCCGAGGCCCGTGCGGACCGGGCGATGCCGATCTTCCCGAGGGACCCGACGGGGCCCATCGCGAGGCCGGCCTGCGTGGCCTCCCGCATCCGCCGCCCGACGTCGTCGAGGAGGCGCTGCTGCACGTACAGGTCCACAAGGGCGGCGCGGACCTCCGGATCGCCGTCGACGCCGCGGTCACGGGCCAGCTCGGCGAACTCAGCGAAGGTGTCCCGGTCCATCCGCGCGCCGGTCGTCCCGGCGGACAACGCGATCCGCTCGTGGGTGAGCATGCCGCTCAGCACGGCCCACCCGCCGTTGAACTCGCCCACGAGATTGTCCGCGGGGACCAGCGCGTCGTCGAAGAAGACCTCGTTGAATGCGGCCTCCCCGGTCATCTCGCGCAGCGGCCTGATGTCGACCCCGGGGGTGGTGAGATCGACGATGAGCATGCTGACGCCCTTGTGCTTGGGCAGCTCCGGATCGGTCCGGACGAAGGCCAGCGCGAAGTCCGCCCCGATCGCCGCGGAGGTCCACACCTTCTGCCCGTCCAGCCGGTAGGCTTCGCCGTCTCGCCGGGCCCGGGTGGTGACGCCGGCCAGGTCCGAGCCCGCTCCGGGCTCGGACAGCAGTTGGGTCCACTGCTCGTCACCGCGCAGCATGCGCGGGAGATGCCGCTTCTTCTGCTCCTCGGTGCCGAAGTCGAGCAGGGTCGCGGCGCAGATCCCGACCGTCACCGATGCGACCAGGGTCGCGCCCGGGTAGGACGCCAGCTCCTCGTTGTAGACGGTCTGGTAGTCGGCCGAGTAGCCGCGGCCGCCGTACTCGACCGGCCAGGTGGTGTTGAGGTAGCCCGCGTCGTACAGCGCGCGCGAATTCTTCTGGCGCTGGTCCTCGGTGAGGGTCGACAGTGCGGTGCGGTCGAGGTGTTCCGTCAGCCAGGCCCGGAGACCGGCGCGGAACTCGGCGAGGGTCGGACGGTCGGTCATGGGGTCGCCTTCACCGAGTCCTTCCGGGCCGGCACCACGGGCCCGGCGGTCCGCCAGTCCCCGCCGCCCAGCTCCTCGGTCTGCGCCAGCGACGTGCCGCCGGAGGCGACCGCCCAGTGCGCGTGGTTGAGCTCGTGCAGGCTGAAAGCCGCCTTGAGGGAGTTGTAGAAGCCCTGGTTGTCCTGCGTCTGGTTGACGGCTTCCTTGATCATCAGCGAGCCCGCCGACGGGATCTCCGCGATCCGCTGGGCGTATTCCTCCGTGCGCTCCTGCAGCGTGCCGGTCGGGAAGACCCGGCTGACCATACCGAACCGGTACGCCTCCTCTGCGCTCACCGAGTCACCGGTGAGCAGGAGCTCCTTGGCCCGGCGCACGCCGAACTCCCACGGGTGGGCGAAGTACTCGACGCCGCACATGCCGAGCCGAGTCGCCACGACGTCGGCGAAGACGGCGGTCTCGTCCGTGACGATGAGGTCGCACGCCCAGGCGAGCATCAGGCCCGCCGAGAACACCTGGCCCTGGCAGGACGCGATCGTGATCTTGCGCAGGTTCCGCCAGGCGAGGGTGTTCGAGAAGAAGAAGTGCCACTCCTGCATCAACAGCTTCTCGACCCCGGGGCCGAGTGACCCGCCGTGCGAGCGGTAGGTCTCGTGCTGCTGCGGGCCGTCGGCGCGCTCGGCACGGTCGTCCGAGGACCCGAGGTCGTGCCCGGACGAGAACGTCTCGCCCTCGGCCCGCAGCACGACGACCCGCACGGCATCGTCTCGCTGGGCCTCCTCGAACGCGAGGCCGAGCTCGACGAGGAGGCCGCGGCTCTGCGCGTTGCGTTGCTTCGGCCGGTTCAGCGAGATCGTCGCCACCCTACCGTTCGGGGACGTCTCGTAGCGTACGAAACGGAACTCGTCCACCGCGCTCACGGCGCCACCACCTCGGTCTTGCTCGTGGGGCGGATCGGGCCCGCCTCCTGCCAGTCACGACCACCGAGCTCCGGGGTCGCGATCAGGGACTCACCGCCGGAGAGCACACCCCACTGAGCGTGGTTCAGCTCGTGCAGAGTGAACGAGCCCTGCAGCGCGTTGTGGAAGCCCATGTTGTCCTGCGCCTGGTTCACCGCTTCCTTGATCATCAGGCTGGCGGCCGTGGGTACGGCACAGATCCGCCGGGCGAAGGCGACGGTGTTGTCCTCGAGCGTGCCCGCGGGGAAGACCTTGTTCACGGCGCCGATCTCGTACGCCTCGTCGACGCCCATCGCGTCGCCCGTCATGAGGAGGTCCTTGGCCCGCCTGCTCCCCCACTCCCAGGGATGGGCGAAGTACTCGACGCCGGACACTCCGAGCCGGGGCGCCACCGGGTCGGCGAAGTAGGCGGTCTCGTCCGCGACGATCAGGTCGCAGGCCCACATCAACATCAGCCCGGCCGCGATGACGCCGCCGTGCACCGAGGCGATCGTGATCTTGCGAAGCTCCCGCCAGCGACGGGTGTTGGACAGGTAGAAGTGGTACTCCTGCAGCCAGTTCTGCTCGATGCCGTCGCGGGCGCCGCCGTGGCCGTCGAAGGTGGGATGCCGCTCGGGCCCCGTGCCGCGTTCCGCCACGGCCTCGGTCGAACCCAGGTCGTGACCGGACGAGAACATGGTGCCGATCCCGTGCAGGACCACCACCTTGACCCGGTCGTCCCGCTCGGCGCGCTGGAACGCGTCGTTCAGCTCCACGAGCAGACCGCGGTGCTGCGCGTTCCGTTGACGGGGTCGGTTCAAACCGATCCGGACGATCTGCGCGTCGTCGATCTCCTCGTAGCGCAGGAAACGGTAGTCGCTCACGATGACAGCTTCACCTCGGTCTTGGACGTGGGGACGACGGGGCCGTGCTCGTTCCACGGCTTGCCCCCGAGCTCGGGTCCGTACAGCACCGACTCGCCGCGGGTGAGGACCGCGTACTGCGAGTGGTTGAGCTCGTGCAGGTTGAACGATGTCTGCAGCGAGTTGTGGAAGCCGGCGTGGTCTTGCGCCTGGTTGACGCTCTCCTTGATCATGAGCGAGGTCGCCGAGGGCAGACCCGCGATCCGCCGGGCGTAGTGGAGGGTCTTGTCCTCGAGCTCGCCCGCCTCGAACACCCGGCTGACCATGCCCAGCCGGTAGGCCTCCTGCACCGTCAGGGAGTCCCCGGTGAGCAGCAGGTCCTTGGCGCGCCGACGCCCGAACTCCCAGGGGTGCGCGAAGTACTCCACGCCGCACATCCCGAGCCGGGCGCCGACGACGTCCGCGAACTCCGCGGTGGTGTCGGCGACGATCAGGTCACAGGCCCACATCAGCATCAGGCCCGCGGCGTAGACCGGCCCCTGGACGGAGGCGATCGTGACCTTGCGCAGATCCCGCCATCGGCGGGTGTTCTGCACGAAGTAGTGCCACTCCTGCAGCCACATCCGCTCGATGCCGTCGCGGGTCGCACCGTTTCCCTGGAAGCTGGGATGCTGGTCGGGTCCGGGCTCGCGTTCCACGACCGCGTCCCGCGAGCCGAGGTCGTGCCCCGACGAGAACGCGGTCCCCGCGCCTCGGAGGATCACCACTCGGACGGCGTCGTCGTACTGCGCGGCGGTGAACGCCTCGTCCAGCTCGACGAGCAGACCCCGGTGCTGGGCGTTGCGCTGGCGGGGACGGTTCAGGGTGACGACGGCGATCCGCCCGTCGTCGACGGTGTCGTAGGTCAACCACCGGTACTCGGTCATGCCCAACCTCTACGGTCTCGAAGCGATCGCACCACCACGACGAGGTCGAGATCGCGCGCGTCGGGCGAGGCGCCGGGGACAGCTCCGCCCCGGCGTTCGCGCCGAACTGAGAGTAATACGTACGATTGACGTCCGCAATGGGACGTCACCTGCTGCGTTCGTCAGTCGGGGCGTCCGGACGCGATGGCGCCCGTCCCCGCGACGATGATGTCCACGAGTCGCTCGGCGTGGGCCCGGAAGGTGCGGCGCATCTCCGGGAGCGACGACTCCTTCGTGTACATCCAGTGGATCTGCATGGCGCCGACCAGCAGCTCGATCGCCGTGGCCGAGTGCAGGGTGTCGGCGACCTCACCCCGGTCGATGGCGCGGCGCGTGATCTCCCGCGCGGCCTCCGTGCGCGGCCTCACGATCAGCCGCTTGTGCACCTCGTTGAGCGGGGGGTTGCTGATCGTGTCGGCAGCCAGCCGCAGCGCGGCCAGGCCGCGGGACTGGTCGGAGTACCACTCGACCCACTGGTAGGCGTAGTCGAGCAGGTCGGCTCGCAGCGAGCCGACGTCGATGGCCGTGGGCAGCCGCAGCGTGTCCATGGCCTGCACCAGTAGTTCCTCGCGCGACTCCCACCGCCGGTACAGTGCGGGCTTCCCGACCCCCGCTTCGCGGGCGACGGCCTCGAACGAGAACCCCGCCCATCCGTCACGCGCATACACCGTGACCGCGGCCGCGGTCACCAGGGGCTCGATCCGTGGATCGCGCTTCCGCCCGACCGAGGCGCCCGGCGAGCCGTCGACCTTCATGCGCGCTCCCTCACCCGGTGTGCTCGACGCCCGTTCGGCGCGGTGCACGCAGAGCAGGATATCCCCCTCCCGCTGCGCCGCCTCGGCGCCGACGGGGCTCAGAAGATCGTGTACCCGCCGTCGACCACGAGTGAGTCGCCGGTGTGGAAGGACGAGGCGTCCGAGGCCAGGTAGACGGCAAGGCCACCGAAGTCCGCAGGTGTCCCCCACCGTTTCATCGGCACCCGTGTGTCGATCAGCGACCCGAAACGCTCCTCGTCCATGATCGCCGTCTTCGTCCAGCCCGGCAGGATCGAGTTGGCCCGCACGCCGTACCGCGCGAACTCCACGGCCACGGCCTTCACCACGGAGATGACGCCGCCCTTCGCCGCCGCGTAGGACTGGCTCCGGTACGCCCCCTCGGTCGCCGCCGTGCTCGCCGTCACCACGACGGAACCGCCCGGGTCTCCCGCCTTCGCCCGGTCGACCATGTGCCGGACGGTCTCCCGCAGGGTCCAGACGGCTCCGTCGAGCGACGTACCGACCACCCTGCGGTAGTCCTCGGCCCGCAGCTCCAGGAACGGTGTGCGCCAGCCGAAGCCTGCGTTGGCGAAGACGGCGTCGAGCCGTCCGAACTCCTCGACGGTAGCCCGGGCGGCCTCGACGACGGCCTCCTCCATGCTGACGTCGACGGCGCGGACGGAGACCTTCCGGCCGCTGGGGGCGAGGCGGGCCCGGGCCTGCTCGGCCCGGGACTCGTCGCGGTCCCAGATGGCGATGTCGGCTCCCGCGGAGGCGAGGGCCTCCGCCATCCCCAGGCCGATCCCACTGCTGCCGCCGGTGACGAGGGCGACCTTCCCGGTGAGGTCGAAAGGGGCGTAGGGCATGTGCGGTCTCCGTTCGTACAGCGAGGGGAGGGCTGCCCCGGCATCCTGGGGCCGCCCGGGGGTCATGCTGCGGGTTCGGCGGCCCGGTCGAGCCGGAACCCCTTCAGGTCGTCGGCCAGGGCGGCCTCCGCGCGTTCCGCGTAGAGCGGGAACGGCCCGACGTAGGCCTGGATCTCGCGGGGCTTGCCGGGGATGTTGTCCCCCATCCACCAGCCCTGGGCGTGCGGGATGACGGTCGCGTTCCCGATCTCGTCGATGAAGGCCCCGTAGTCCCGCTCCGCCTCCACCGTGGGCTCGATCGCCCGGGCCCCCCGGGCGTCCATCTCCTGGATGAGTCGCAGGACGTGGCGGCTCTGCCAGTCCGCGAGCAGCGGCGGGGAGAAGAAGGCGGAGGGACTGCGGGCGCCGTTGAGCACGAACAGGTTCGGGAACCCGTCGGTCATGAGGCCCAGGTGGCTGACGACGCCGGACTTCCAGTGGTCGTTGAGGGACTCGCCGCCGCGACCGCGGATGTCGATCCGCAGGGCGCCGCCCGCGCCGCTGTCGAAGCCCGTGGCGAAGATCAGCACGTCGAGGGGGATCTCCCGGCCGCTCGCCATCCGGACGCCGGACTCGGTGATTCGGTCGATCGGATCCTCCAGCAGCGCCTCGAGCGAGACGTTGTCCCGGTTGAACATCTCGTAGTAGCCCGTCACACCGGGCGGCCTTTTCGCGTACGCCGGGTGGGCCGGGATCAACTTGCGGGCGACCTCCGGGTCCCGGACCGTCTCGAGGATCTTCTTGGTCAGGAACTCGCGGATGGTGGCGTTCGCGTCGAGGTCGAGGGAGATGTCGCCATAGCTGAAGGCCAGGTGAGGACCGCCCGCCTGGTAGATCTCCTCGTACGTCGCCTCGCGCTCCTCCGGGGTCGCGTCGAGGGCGCTGCCCACGTTGGGCAGCCGGATCTTCTTGTTCACCAAGATCATCCCCGCGATCCCGTCACGGTACTCTCGCTCCCGGATCTCGGCGTAGTTCTCCTTCACGAAGGCGTCGTACTCGTCGTCGATCGGCTCGTTGCGTATCGGGAAGCACCAGTTCGGGGTGCGCTGGAAGGCCGTGAGGTGCGCCGCCTCCTCCGCGATCACCGGCATCATCTGTACCGCCGACGCGCCGGCGCCGAGGACGCCGACCCGCTTGCCCGCCAGCTCGACGCCCTCGGTCGGCCAGGCCCCGCTGTGCACCAGCTTCCCCGCGAAGGTCTCGAGGCCCTCGATCTCGGGAAGGTTGACCGCGGAGAGGAACCCGACGGCCAGCACGACGAAACGAGCCGTGATCCGCTCGCCCCGAGCGGTCGTCATCGCCCAGGTCGCGGAGGGTTCGTCGAACTCCAGCGACGCGACGCGGGTGTCGAAGCGGATGTGTCGACGCAGGTCGAGCCGGTCGGCCACCCAGTTCAGGTACTCGATCACGGTCTCCCGGTAGGAGTAGCGCAGAGGCCAGCGCCACTCCTGCTGGATGTCCTCGTCGAACCCGTAGGAGTACTCGACGCTCTCGATGTCGACCCGGGCGCCGGGGTATCGGTTCCAGTACCAGGTCCCACCGAGGTCACCGGCCGTCTCGACGCCGAGGACGTCGAACCCCTCCTTGGTGAAGCGATGGATCGCGTTCAGTCCCGCGAACCCCGCTCCCACGACGATGACGTCGTGATCCGTGGTCGCCTGCGCTGGTTGCATCGGATTCCCTGTCCTCTCTGATACGGCGGTTCGACCCGCGGAACGGGGGTGTACCGCGAGCCGCCGAACGAAGGGCGCGGGGCGGTGGGCTCCACGCCCGAGAGCCTCACGAACCCGACGCGACCGACTCCGTCGGGTGCGGGACGACGTCCTGGCTGTAGAGGATCTCGCCGGTCCGCCTCGGCGTGGCGGGGTCGATCAGCACCGCGACCGCCTCGGCCATGACCTCCGGCGGCTCGAGCCGGTAGTCGTCCATGTCGAAGAACGCCTTGGCGCCGAAGGTGGCGACGACGTCCGTGGGGGCGAGGGCGACGACGTCGATCCCGTCCTCGAAGACCTCGGCCGCCAGTCCGGTCGAGAAGCGCTCGATGGCGGCCTTGCACATCCCGTAGACGGTGGTGCGGCTGACGTCCTCGCCGACCCCCTTCTCCAGCTGCGGGTGCCGCGCCCCGGGAGAGCTGATGTTGACGATCCAGCCCCTACCCTTGCGCCGCATGCCGGGCAGGACGCCTTGGCTGAGCTCGAGCGGAGCCCGGACCTGGACGTCGATCATGAGGTTGAAACGGCGCTCCGGGAACGTGGCCAGGGGCAGCATCGTGGACACCGCCGCGTTGTTGACGAGCACGTCGACGTCGCCGACCTCGTCGACGACCCGTCCGACCAGACCGAGCCGGTCCTCACGCACCGACAGGTCGCACTCGAACGGCGTGGCACGACCGCCCTGGGCTTCGATCATCGCGACCGTCTCGAGGATCGTGCCGGGGTAGCGGTCGTCCGTGCGGGCGGTCACGGCCACGTGCAGGCCAGCCCGGGCCAGGCGCAGGGCGATGGCCCGCCCGATGCCCCCGCTCGACCCCGTCACCAACGCGACTCTGTTGTCCGTCATGTCCACGCATTCCCCTTCTGTGGTGTGCTACTTGATGGCGAGGGGGTTCAGCGGAGATCCCACCGCGCCGGTGATGGTCAGCGGCGGCGCGGTGAGGAAGAACTCGTACACGCCGTCGGCGGCGCAGTCCTCGGCCAGCGCCTCCATGTCCCACATCTCACCGATGTAGATGCCCGCGTTGACCAGCAGGATGATGTGCAGCGGCGCCATGATCTCGGGCGCCTCGTAGGGCAGCGCCTCGATGCCCCAGGTGTCGGTGGCGACCGCGACCACGTTGCGGGGGCAGAGGAAGTCCGCGGCGCTGACCCCCAGCCCGGGCGCGGGCCCGCCCGCGTAGTCGCCCCAGTCGCCGGACGCCCGGCGCTGCGCGAGCTGCCCGGTGCGCACGAGCACGAAGTCGCCCTCCCCGACCTCGACACCCTGCTTGTCGGCGCAGCGCTCCAGGTCCTCGCCCTGGATGGCCTCGCCGGTCTCGAGCCAGTCCCGGCCCAGGAAGCGCGGGATGTCCAGGAGGACGCCGCGGCCGATGGCCCGCGTCTTGATGTTGGTGATGCTGTTGTAGACCGCGCCCTGGACGTTGTTGACGCTGTCGAGGTCGCGGTCGTTGTACGCCTTGCCGTCGTAGAGCAGGTGACACAGGGCGTCCCACTGGGTGGAGCACTGCAGCGGCATGTACACGGCGTCGTCGCTGAAGGCCTGCTTGCTCCCCTCGGGCATCAGCTGGTCGTGCGGGGTCACGAGCATGACGTGCTGCGGGTTGACCCTCGTGTTCCGCGCGAACATCGGGCCGTTCACGTCGAGGGGCAACGCCATCGAGAACACGCGACCGGAGCGGACGAGCGCGGCGGCCGCCGCGATCCGCTCGGGGGTGACGTGGTTGCCGGCTCCCAGCTCGTCGTCCGGTCCCCATCGCCCCCAGGTCCGGTACCCCTCCGCGATCTTCTCCACGGCGTCCCTGTCATAGGTGCGGCGGTTCAGCACCTTGTCGTCGAGCTCCACGCTGCGCTCCTCACTGCTGATGTGGATGAACCCCGGCCATGGCGGACCGGCCCGTCGACGCACGTCGCGAGGGACCCCGGCTGCGATGTGGGTCACAACGTAATTCGTCCGGTCTCCGTTCGCAATGGGTCGGGAGCAGGAGATTCCGAATTCCGAGCCGGCCACCGAGAGGCTATTGCATCCGGATTCCGTACGGAATACCGTCCTGCTCGTCGGCCCGCGACCGCCTCTCGGCCCGGGCAGGCCGTCCTGCCAAGAGCTGGACACCCCGGCTCGCATCCGAGGAGTACCGCGTGCACGCCCACCGGATCATCGAGGCTCCGGCAGCACCCGCTGCGAGCCCCCTCGTGCCCGCCGGACCTGCAGCCCACGATCCCCTGGACCTCGGGTTCCGGGCCACGATCGGCCAGGCGCTCCGCGAACGGGCCCGCGCCGACGGCGACACGCAGTTCGTCGTCTCCCTCGAGCGGCGGATGACCTACGCCGAGCTCGAGAAGGCCTCGGCCGACCTCGCCAGGCGCATGCTCGCCCGGGGCATCGGCAAGGGCACCCGCGTCGGGCTCTACTACTCCTACAGCCACGAGTGGGTCGTGGCGTGGCTCGCGGCCAGCCGGATCGGCGCGCTGGTCCTGCCGTTCAGCACCCTGTACGCGCCGCGCGAGCTCGGTCGCGTCCTGCGCTCGGGCGACGTGCACGTCCTCGTGACCGGACGCACCGTGGTCGGCCACGACACCGCGACGGTGCTGACCGAGGCCCTGCCCTCCCTCGCCGACGCCTGCGACACCGCGCTCGCCCTGCGCGAGGCGCCCTTCCTGCGGTCGGTGTGGATGTCCGGCGGCGAGACGCCGGCGTGGGCCGAGCCGGTGGACCTGTTCGCCGAGGCGGAGGACGACGCGGTCGGTGCCGACCTGCTGGCGGCGGCGGAGGACCTGGTCGTCCCGGCCGACCTCGCGGTGGTCGTGTACACCTCCGGGTCCAGCGCCGAGCCGAAGGGCATCGTGCACACCCACGCGTCCGTGCTCGGCCAGAGCACGCTGCTAGCCGCAGGGGTCCGTGAGACCGCGGCCGGCCGGCCTCCGAAGATCGTGTGCGGAATGCCGTTCTTCTGGGTCGGCGGCATTCTGACCCTCGCCGGTTCGCTCCTGGGCGCGATCCCACTGCTGATCATGGAGAGGTTCGACGCAGGTGTCGCCCTCGAGCTGATCGAGCGCGAGCGGGCCACCTATCTGATCGGCTGGCCGACCCTGGTCCAGCAACTGCGCGCCCACCCTGACTTCGCCGTGCGCGACCTGAGCTCGGCACCGTTCGTCACCGACGGCCCCGTCGACGTCGCAACCGTCGGCACGCCGGAGCCCGGCGTGCCCGCGCACCGCGGGATGACCGAGACGATGGGCACCTTCGTCGGGATCGATGCGAGGATCGTCGACCCCGAGACCGGCCGGACGGTACCGCCGGGCGCGGACGGCGAGCTCCACGTGCGCGGCCGCGGCGTGATGGCGGGCTACTACGGGCGGGAGCGGGCGGACGTCTTCGACCGGGACGGCTGGTACCACACCGGGGACAAGGTCTTCCAGGTTCCGGGCGACGGCAGGCTCTTCTACCGCGGCCGCTTCACCGACATGATCAAGACCGCAGGCGCGAACGTGGCCCCGCGGGAGGTCGAGCTCGCCGTCGAGGAGCTCCCGGAGGTGGCGCACTGCATCGTCTTCGGCCTCCCGGATCCGCAGCGCGGCGAGGAGGTCGTCGCGGTCGTCGCGCCCGCGCCGGGCCACGGTCTCGAGCCTTCCCGGCTCACCGTCCGCGCCCGCGAGCTGCTCTCCGCGTACAAGGTCCCCACCCGATGGATCGTGGTGGACGTCGGGGCCCTCCCCTGGCTCGGCTCCGGCAAACCGGACAAGCGGCGTCTCAAGGAGATGGTCGCGAACCTCAGCCCCGAAGGAAGTCGATGACGCCCCCGAAACCCGCGTACGAGACCCTGCTGCTGGACCGAGTGGGCACGGACGGGCGGGTCGCCCGGATCACGCTGAACCGCCCGGACAAGCTCAACGCCATCTCCCCCACCCTCGCGTTCGAGCTGCACGGGGCACTGCGGGCACTGGAGGCGGACCACGCCGTGCGCGCGGTGATCCTCCGTGGCGCCGGCCGCGCCTTCTGCACCGGCCACGACATCTCCGAACCGCAGCCGGAGTCGGCGCTGAGCCCCGGGGCCCGCTTCCGGACCGTCGACGACGAGGGCCGCCCGCTCAACGTCAACGTCGCGCTGATGCTCCGGCAGGTGGCGGACGTCCAGATGTACCTGTTCCGGATGGGCAAGGTGACCATCGTCCAGGCCCACGGCTACTGCATCGCGGGCGGGTTGGAGTTCGCGATGATGGCGGACCTCGTCACGGCGTCGACGGACTGCCGCTTCGGGCACCCGGGTCACCGGGGGCTCGGCGTCGCCCGCAACGGCATGCTCCTCCCGCTGGTGATCGGCATGCGCAAGGCCAAGGAGCTCTGGTACACCGGCGACGAGTTCGACGGCGAGGAGGCCGCCCGCCTCGGCCTGGTGAACCACGTGTGGCCGGAGGCCGAGCTGGAGGAGCGCACGATCGCGCTCGCCGACCGGGTGGCGAACCTCAGCAGCGACTATCTCGCCCTGCTCAAGGCCGGGGTCAACAAGTTCTACGAGAACATGGGCCTGTACTCCGACATCGAGTCCCTCACGGCGTACGACGCCCTGATGGCCGGGACCGAGTCCGCCTACGAATGGCGCGACCGCGTCGTACGAGACGGCGTCCGCGCCGCTCTCGCCTGGCGGGACGGCCCGTACGGCGACTACGGCGCCGCCCCGAAACAGCCCCCCGCACAGGCTTGACCGTGCTTCCCCTGAAGGAGAACCGTTCGTGACGACTGTCGATGAAGCACTCGCCGAGCTCAGCGCACCGGGCGCGCCCTACGAGATCCGTGAGCAGACGATCAACGGCCGGACGATGCGGGCCTTCGCCGTCGGTCCGCACAACTTCGCCGAGATGGTGCACCTGGGCCACACGTTCGGCGACCGTGAGTGGATCGTGTACCAGGACGAACGGTACACGTTCGAGCAGTGCTACCGGATCATCTCCGGACTCGCCCACGAGCTGCGCACCACCTACGGCATCCGGCCCGGCGACCGGGTCGCGATCGCCGCCCGCAATTACCCGGAGTTCCTGTTCTTCTTCTGGGCCGTACCGAGTATCGGCGCGGTCCTGGTGCCGTTGAACGCCTGGTGGAGCGTCGACGAGATGGTCTACGGCATCGAGGACAGCGGCGCGGTGGCCCTTGCCGTCGACGGAGATCGGCTCGCCCTGCTGCGCGACCGGCTGCCGGGTCTCGGGCTGCGCGGGGTCGTCTCCCTGAAGGCGGACGAGGACGTCGACGGCGTCGAGCGTTGGGAGGACGTCCGGGCACGGTTCGACCCGGCGGCGGAGCTCCCGGAGGTCGAGATCGAACCCGAGGACCTCGCCACGATCCTCTACACGTCCGGCACCACGGGTCGGGCCCGTGGGGTACCCCAGACCCACCGCAACCACCAGACCGACCTGCTGAACATGGTCATCCAGGCGGCCGCGCTCGGCCGGGCGGCGGGCGTCGAGCCGGATCCGGCGGCGCCGCAACCCGCGACGCTCGCCAACATGCCGTTCTTCCACATCAGTCAGATGATCTCGGTCGTGACCACGTGGAACACCGGTGGCAAGCTGGTCGCGACCTACAAGTGGGACCCCGAGCTGAGCCTCGAGCTGATCGAGCGCGAGCACATCACCGCGATGTCCGGCGTCCCGCTGATGGTGACCGCCCTCCTCAACTCGCCGTCGCTCAAGACGCGGGACCTGTCCAGCCTCGTCTCCTACGGTTTCGCAGCCACCGCCGCTCCGCCGGAGCGGGTGCTGCGGATCAGGTCGGAGTTCGGTGGCCGGGTCGCCGCCATGACCGGGTACGGGATGACCGAGGCGACGGGGGCGGTCACCCTCATCTCGGGCGAGGAGTACTGGGCGCACCCCGACAGCGTCGGCAAGCCGATGCCGGTGAACGTCATCAAGATCGTCGACGAGAAGGGCCGAGAGGTCCCGACCGGCGAGACCGGCGAGCTCCTCGTCAGCGGTCCGAACGTGGTCACCGGCTACTGGCACAAGCCGGAGGACTCCGCCAAGGCGTTCGTGGACGGCTGGCACCGAAGCGGCGACATCGCCCGGCTGGACGAGGAGGGCCGGGTCTACCTCGTCGACCGGATGAAGGACATCGTGATCCGGGCAGGCGAGAACGTCTACTGCGGCGAGGTCGAGGCCGTGCTCTACGAGCACCCGGCCGTGCACACCGCCGTCGTGATCGGGCTGCCGCACGAGCGGCTCGGCGAGGAGGTGGCGGCCGTCGTGCGGCTCCAGCCGGGTACGGAGGCGACCGCCGAGGACCTGCAGCAGCACGTGCGGGGCAGGCTCGCCGGGTTCAAGGTGCCGTCGACCGTCCTGATCGTCGACACCGACGTGCCGCGCACCGCGACCGGCAAGGTGCTCAAGCGGGAGCTGCGCGACCGCGTGGCGGCCGATCTCGGCCGCTGAGCCACCCGACGCCCCCGCGCCACGGCCCCCTGGCCCGCTCCGGCGAGTCACGCCCCCGTGGTGCGGGGGTCAGAAGGTGGTCGCGGACAGGTCCAGCCCGAGCGCCCGCACCTTGCGGTACAGCGTGGACCGGGCGATGCCGAGGGTCCGGGCCGCCTTGACCTTGTTGCCACCCGCCTCCTGCAGCGCCGCCAGGATCGCGCGGGTCTCGACCTCCTCGAGCCTGCTGAGCGTCCGGCGAGCCCCGGCGGCGCGCACGCTCGGGGGCAGGTCGGTCTGCTGGACGAGCCCGGTGGGCCTCGTCCGCAGAACGACCTCGACCAGCGCGGCGAGGGTGTGCAGGTTGGCCTGCCAGGGCTGCCTGCCCAGCACCTGGACCGCCTCGGAGGACCAGCGTGGGCGCGGCGCGGCATCCACGAACCGTCGGGTCAGCCCGTCCAGGAGCTCTGGGAGGTCCTCCGGCCGCTCACGCAGCGCGGGAGCGGCGACCACCGGACCCGGCCAGGCCGCCAGAGCGGCGGGCGGCGTACCCGCGGTGCTGCGCGCGGTCGCGACGACCGGGGCGCTGCGCTCCTCACCGACCCAACGCAGGGTCACGGCCGCATCGGGCTCGTCCAGCCCGTCGAGCCTGCGCAGGAGCAGGGGCCGCGGGTCGTCGTAGGCCGCGGCCAACCGCGCGGTCCAGCCACGACCGGCGAACTCGGCGTCGAGCTCGAGGGGGGCGGGCGCATCGAGGACCCGCCGCACCGCGGCGAGCTTGCCCGTGCCCGCCTCGCCGAGGACCAGCACCGCCCCCCCGGCCTTGAGGGCGCTCCGCAGGTCGTTCAGGAACGCGGGCCAGGCACGCCGCCTGCCCGCGGCCGGGGCCGTGCGTCCCGGCTGGACCGGCTGCAGTCCGACGAGGACCCCCACGTCGGATCCGGCGCGGCCGACCGGGGAGACCTCGACATCGACCTCCCGGCCACCGGCGAGGCGCATGCGGGTCACGCCCGGGGACCGACCGGCGAGACGGGCGGCACCGAGCTCCCACAGGGCCGCCTGGTCCTCGGCGTCGAGCATGCGAGCCGCCGGGGCGTTGGCGATCACGGTGCGCGCGTCGAGGCACAGCACCGGATGGCGCGAGTCCTGGTTGCTGCGGAGGAACGCGTCCAGCAGCACCCGCTCGCGGACGCTGACGGTCCGCAGCAGGTTCTCCTCGATCTCGTAGACCAGGTCGCGGATCCAGGACAGGAGCAGCGGGTGGGTGTCGCGTTCGGCACAGGTGACGTTGAGGGTCCCCACCATCCGCTGGGTCAACGGGTGCCGCACGGGCGCGCCCGCCGTGGTCATCGACACCGCCCCGGTCGAGAAGTGCTCGTGGCCCGCCACCATCACCGCCGCGCCGGTCTCGCACGACGTCCCGCTGCTGTTGGTCCCGACGACGGTCTCGGCGATGCACGCCCCCGGCCGCACGGAACGCGCGTCGAGGCGGCGGGCGAACGCGGGCTCCTCGACCCAGCGTTCGAGCACCCGGCCCTCCTGGTCGGTCAGCGTGAGGCCGGCCTGGAACCCGCTCAGCGCGTGCGCGCGGGCGGCGAGCACCGGACGCGACGCCCGCGCGACCTGGCAGTCGGTGTCGACCGGGAGGAGGCGCGGCACCGCGGTCGGCGACAGTCCGTGCATCACCGACCGCCGCCAGGACGCGACGATGTCCGGCCGCACGAGCTTCGGCCCCGGAAGCACACCCTCGGCCAGGAAGCGCTCCCTCGCGAGCGCGACCGTCCGCTGTTCGACCATGAACCTTCTCCGTCGCTCGGTCACCCGTCGTCGGGTTCTGACCCGCCTCCGTCCTACGGATCTACTGACACACTGTCAACACGTCCGAGTGAACCGTGACCGTTTCGGCACCCACGTGGCCGCGGGGCGTACCGACCGTGCGTTTGGTGGCGGAGCGTGCACTCCCCAGCCCCTTGACAAGGGAAGTACTCAGGCGCTGTGCTCTGCACAAACGAGCGGTTGGGCAATTACCTGATCAACGCTGATCCCCCGAGGAGCGCTATGCCATCCCGCACCACCCTCATCCGCACCCTGGCCGCAGTCGCCGCCGCCTGTTCGGTGGTGACGCTCGCCGGCTGCGGCTCCGGCGGCCAGAGCGGCACCGGGGAGATCGTCATCGGGGCCGCGGGCCCGCTGACGGGCCCCCAGGCCGCGCTCGCCGCGGTGTTCGACGGCATGCGAGCCCACTTCTCGGAGATCAACGACGCCGGCGGGATCAACGGCGCCAAGATCCGCTTCGAGGTGCGCGACGACCAGTTCAACCCGGCGTTGACCCCCGCGGTCACCCGAGAGCTGGTCGAGCAGCAGAACGTGGTCATGGCGTGCGGCACCACCGGTTCGGCCAACAACGCGGCCGTCAAGGACTATCTCGAGGCCCGGAAGGTGCCGACCGTCCCGACCTCCGGTTCGTCGGCGCTGCTGAACTCGGTGACCTACCAGGTCATCTCGGACTACGGCCCGCTCGGTGGCCGGATCACGGCGTTCGGCCACGACACGCTGGGGTCGAGCCGGATCGGCGTCCTGTACGGCGACGACCCGACCGGCACGCCGGTCCGAGACGGCGCCCTCGCCCAGCTCCGGCGCAGCGGGATCGAGCCGGTCGCGGTCGAGGGTTTCGACCCGGCCGCCACCACGTTCACCGCGCAGGTGGCGAAGCTCAAGGCCGCCGGAGCCGACTTCGTGGTCACCAACGGGGCACCGGCGCTGCTGGCGAAGCTGATCAACGCCGCCGAGCAGATCGGCTACCAGCCGCGGTGGGGCAGCACCTTCGCCTCCGCGAACGTCGCCCTCACCGGGCTGGTGAAGGCGAACCTGGACGACCGCGTGTACTTCAGCACCCCGTTCCCCCTCGACGGCGGACCGGACGCGGCCGCGTTCCGCGCCGCGATGCAGAAGTACTACCCGCAGGCCAACATCGCCGACCCGCTCGTCATGGAGGGCTACGTGATGGCGGTCGGGTGCGGCGAGGCCGTCAAGGCCGCCGCGCAGGGCGGCCCGGTCACCCGGGAGAAGCTGCTGTCGACCATGGCGAACCTGACCATCGAGAACGACTACGTCAAGGACGTCCGCTGGACCGCGACCGACCACACCGGCGCGAAGTCGGCTCAGGTCATCACCCTGCGCGGTGGCGCGTTCGCCTCCGTGGCGGACTTCGCACCACTGGCCGCAGGCGGGGCCTGAGCCGATGGAGCTGCTGCAGACGACCATCGTCGTCGGGGTGACGATCGGGCTGGTCTACGCCCTGTCCGGAGCGGGGCTGGTGGTCATCTACCGGACGTCCGGCTATGTGAGCTTCGCCCAAGGCGACATCGCCGCCGTCGCGCTGTTCTTCGGGCTCTGGCTCTACCGTTCGGGCCTGCCGTATCCGGTCGTCGCCGTCGCGGTCGTGGTGATGGGCGGCCTCGTCGGCGGGTTGATCGGTGGCCTCGTCGTGGTCCCGATGGAGCGCTTCGGCCTGATCTCCGCCGCCCTGGCGACGGTCGCGGTCAGCATCCTCATCCAGGGCGTCGAGAACGTGACCGTCGGCGCCGAGCAGCGCCCCTTCCCCTCCGCGGGTGACGACGTGGCCCTCCATCTGGGCGCGGTCGGGGTCTCCCGCTCGGTGCTGGTCTCGGCGATCGTCTGCGTGGTCGTCTTCGCCCTGCTCGGACTCGCGTTCTCGCGGACCCGGACCGGCGTGGCGATGCGGGCGGTCAACGACAACCGGACGGCCGCCGAGATCATGGGCATCCCCGCCGCGCGGCTCCGCAGGCTCAGCTGGGTGCTCGCGGGCGCCCTGGCCGGGATCGCGGGCCTGTTCGTGGCGGCGGCGTACGGGCTCTCCCCGACGAGCGTCACCGTCCTGCTGGTCTACAGCTTCGCCGCGATCGTCGTGGGCGGGTTCGAGAGCATCGTCGGGGCGTTGGTGGCCGGCATCGTGATCGGCGTCGGCAGCACCCTGGCCGCGGCGTACCTGAGCCAGAACCTGGTCAACACGGTAGTGCTCGTCGTCCTCGTCGCGGTGCTCCTCGTCCGTCCGCACGGCCTGTTCGGCCGCCGTCCGCTGCTCAGGGTGTGAGGCACATGAACGCCGCCCTCTCCTCGATGATCACCACCGGACGCGGGCTCGTCCGATGGCGGGCGCTGCTCACCTTGGTGGTGACCGCGGCGGTGGCCGTCGCCGCACTCACCGGGACGGCCTCGCTGGCGTACTCGCTCGGCATCGGGCTCGTCTACGCCGTGGCGATCGTCGGCAACAACTGGGTGACCGCCACCCTCGGCGAGATCAACCTCGGGGCGGGGGCCTGGCTCGCGGTCGGCGCCTACCTGATGGCGTTTCTCGTCCAGGCGGGCCTCCCGCTCGTCCCGGCCGCGCTGTGTGCGATCGCGGGGACCGCCGTCGTCGGCACGATCGTGGCCGTGCCGGTCGTCCGGCTGACCGGGATCTTCACCGCGCTGGTGACCTTCGCCGTCGCGTTCGCGGTCCCGACGCTGATCGTGGAGCTCCAGCCGTTCACGGGCGGGGCGGCCGGTGTCGCACTGCCGGTCGATCCCACGGTCCTCGGTGTCACCCTGGGCGGCTCGACGACCGGCATGCTGGTCCTGTCGTCGCTGGTCTACGTGCTCGTGGCGGTGGGGTCGGCGCTCGCGTTGCGCGGCTCCTGGGGCCGGGCGGCGCTCGTCGTCGGCGAGGCGGCGCCCGCGGCGGCCGTGTTCGGCTATCGCGTGCGACGGGTCCAGATCCTCTCCTGGGGTGTGTCGGCGGCGGTCTGCGGCCTGGCCGGGGTGCTGTTCGCTCTGACGGTCGGCTACCTCGGGCCCACCCAGTTCGATCCGTTCCTCAGCATCACGCTGCTGGTCGCCGGTCTCGTCGGCGGGGTGCGCAGCCCGTACGGCGCGCTGCTGGGCGGCCTGCTGGTGGGCACCCTCCCCCCGCAGCTGCAGTCGGTGGTCCCCGCGTCGGCCACCGGGATCGTCTTCGGCCTGGTCCTGCTCGTCGCGCTCGCCGCGGGCGGGAAGGGCCTTTCGGACGCCGTCGAGAGGTGCTGGCCCGCCCTGTCCCGCTCGCGTCGAGGAGCCCGCCCATGATCGACACCACCGCACGTGGCCTCGCCGCCGACGGGGTCGTGATGTCCTTCGGAGGCGTCGACGCGCTGAAGGAGGTGACCCTCGGCGCCCGGCCCGGCGACTGGCTGGGCCTGATCGGACCGAACGGCTCGGGCAAGACGACCATGCTCAACGTCCTGTCGGGTCTCTACCGGCCGCGCGCGGGCACGGTCCGGCTCGACGGCACCGACCTGACCCGTCTCGCGCCCGCGGCCCGCTCCGCGCTGGGCGTGGTGCGGACCTTCCAACACCCCCAGCTCGCCCGCTCGCTGACGCTGCGGGAGAACGTGCTGGTCGGGGCCCGGCTGGGCGGCGGCGGGCGCGCCGGGGCCGAGCGGAGAGCCGACGAGGTGCTCGACCGGTTCGCCTGCGCACGCTGGGCGCACACCCTCCCGGAGGAGGCACCCTACGGCGTCCGCAAGATCGTCGAGGTGGCGCGGGCCGCCGCCACCGGCCCGCGCGTCGTTCTGCTCGACGAGCCCGCCGCCGGGCTGAGCACCGAGGAACGCGTCGAGCTGTCAGCCGCCCTGCAGACCTTCCGGGCGACACACGCGGAGACGATCGTCTGTCTCGTCGAGCACGATGTGCCGTTCGTGACCCGGCTGTGCCCGACGCTCGCCGTGCTCAACGCGGGCAGCCTCGTGGCGCACGACGACTCGACGACGGTCCTCACCGATCCGGCCGTCCGAGAGGCGTACCTGGGGCCGGACCGCCACAGCGAGGGGAGCTCCACCCATGCTTGAGGTCACCGGGCTCGCCGCGGGCTACCGGGCGGGGACCACCGTGCTCACGGACGTCGGGCTCACCCTCGACGCCGGGTCCGCTCTGGGCGTGATGGGCCGCAACGGCGCCGGCAAGTCGTGTCTCGCGCTCACCCTCGCCGGGATGCTCGCTGCGACGGCGGGGACCGTGTCGCTGTCCGGACGCGAGCTCAGCCGCACGGGGGTCCGCGGGCGCGTCGCCGCGGGCCTGTCCCTCGTCCCGGAGGGCAGGCTGGTGTTCGGCCAGCTCACCGTGCGGGAGAACCTTCTGGCCGCGGCCCACGGTGCCCGCCGGAGGCTGCGCCGGGCGGACGTCGACGCCGTCGGGGACCGGTTCGCCGTACTGGCCCGCAAGATCGACGACCGCGCGGCGGGCCTCAGCGGCGGCGAGCAGCAGATGCTGGCCGTCGCCAGGGCCCTGGTCCAGCACCCCTCGGTGATCGTGCTCGACGAGCCGGCACTCGGTCTCGCCCCCGTGGCCGTCGGGACCCTCGCCGAGACCCTGCGCGCCATCATGACGGACGGGGTCGCGCTGCTGCTGATGGAACAGAACCGCGAGCTGCTCGGAGGAGTCTGTGAACGGACACTGCTACTCGACGAGGGACGCGTCGTGCGCGAGCTCTCCGCGGAGTCGCTACGTGACGACACCGCGATCGCCGGGACCTACCTGGGCCGCTGAGGACCGACCGTGCTGATCAGTGACATCGTCTTCCGGCAGGCGCGCCACTCGCCGGACCGGCTCGCCCTCGTGTGCGACGACACCGAGCTGACGTTCGCCCAGCTGGCGGACCGCGTCGGCAGGCTCGCGTCGTACCTGCGCGGCGTGACCCAGTCGGGCGACCGGGTGGCCCTGCTCGCCGAGAACTGCCCCGAGTACGTCGAGTGCTACTACGGCGTACCGCTGGCGGGTTGCGGCCTGACCTTCCTGAACTATCGGCTGGCCGACGAGGAGCTGCGCCATCTCGTGCGCACGACCGCGCCGACGGTCCTCCTCGTGCAGCACCGCTACCTCGGGATCGCCGAACAGCTGCAGGCCGACCGGCTCGCGGCGGGCGGAGACCTCCGGGTCGTCGTCCTCGACGGGATCCGCAGCACCGGCGCGCACGTCGGCTACGAGGACTGTCTGAGCCGGACGACCGGGACCGAGCCGGCGCGGCCGGTCGCGAGCGGGGACCTGGCCTGGCTGCTCTACACGAGCGGGACCACCGGGCTGCCGAAGGGCGCGATGCTGACCCACCGCTCGATCATGGGCGCGGTGTTCAACTCGGCCCTGAGCTGGGGTCACTCGCCCGACGGCGGGCTCCTCTTCCCCTGGCCGCTCTACCACGTCGCCGGGTACGCCGTGCTGGTCAGCCACCTGCGCGGGGATGCGGTGCACGTCCTGCGGCGGTTCGACGCGGGCCGGGTCCTGGAGCTGATCGGCAGCCGCAGGCTCACCGAGCTGACGATCGCGCCGACCATGCTGGCGATGCTCCTGGCCCACCCGGACGCCGCGGACGCCGACCTGAGCTCGCTGCGGACCGTCTACTACGGCTCGGCGCACATGCCGGTGGAGACGCTGCTGGCCGCGATGGACCGGTTGCCGACCGTCTCCTATCGGACCGGCTTCGGGATGACCGAGCTGTCGGGGCTCGCGGTGTACCTCAGCGACGACGACCACCGCCGGGCCGCGGACGGCGACGAGGACCTGCTGCGGTGCGTCGGGCGCCCGATGCCGACGACCGAGATCCGGGTGGTCGACGACGAGGGCACGGACGTGCGCGGCGACGACGTCGGCGAGGTCGTCGTGCGCGGCGACCAGGTGACCGAGCACTACTGGACCGCGGACGGGCCCGTCCCGGCCCGCGACGCCGAGGGCTGGTTCCACACCGGCGACCTGGGCCGGTGGCGCGGTGACGTGCTCCGCATCGTCGACCGCAGGAAGGACATGATCATCACCGGCGGTGAGAACGTGTACGCCCACGACGTCGAGGAGGTGCTATACACCCACCCCGCCGTCGCCGAGGCGGCCGTCATCGGCCTGCCGGACCCGCTGTGGGGCGAGGCCGTCACCGCCGTGGTCCAGCTCCGGCCCGGACTCGAAGCCGACGAGGACGAGCTGGTGGCCCACTGCCGCGCCCGGCTGGCCGGCTACAAACGCCCCCGCCGCGTCGTCTTCGCCGACCGGCTCCCCCTCAATCCCTCGGGGAAGATCCTCAAACGGGTCCTCCGCGAGCAGCTGTCCTCCGCGACCGACCCGAAAGGCCGCCCGTGATCACGAAGTGGGACGACTACTTCCTCCACCAGACGCCCCGGCCCCTGCTGGAGACCGTCGTCGACACCCCGGACTGGATCGACCGCTTCTACTGGAACATCCAGGCCCCGGACGGCGAGGTGATGTTCGGGGCGGGCCTCGGCCAGTACCGCACGACCAGCCGGATGGACTCGATCGTCTACCTCCTGCACCCCGGTGAGCAGCGCATCCTGCGCCTCGGCAGGCAGACCACCCCCGAGGACTTCGTCGACCCGGTGATCGGCCCGCTGCGGTTCGAGATCGTCGAGCCGATGCGGCGCTGGCGGCTGCGCCTCGACGAGGACAACCCCGCCGGCATCGGCTGGGACCTGACCTTCACGGCACCGCGCGAGCCCGTCGACTACCGCCAGTTCGAGTTCGGCAACGCCGAGGGCAAGGGCTCGGACTATCACCACATCGTTCAGCACGGGGTCTGCGAGGGCCGGGTGGCGCTCGACGGGACGTCGTTCTCGGCGGACCGCTTCCTGGTGTCGCGGGACCGCTCGTGGGGGGTGCGTCGGGCCCGCGAGGGCGAGGCGCTGCTGCTGTGGCTGCAGCACCAGTTCGACGACCGGGACGTCTGCCTGATCTACGTGGAGAGCCGCGACGGGACACCGTCCTACTTCGACGGTGCGGTGACCGATGCCGACGGCCGCCGCCCCCTCCTCGCCGTCGGCCACGACCTGAGGTTGGACCCGGCGACCCGCGACGTCCTCGGTGGTGTCGTCGAGGTCCGCGACGACCGCGGCCACACCTACCGGATGGAGTACCGGGACCGGCTGCTGCGCGGGTACGTCGGCGGCATCGGGTACGGGGGCTGGCAGGGGCGCGACCGCGGCTCGCACTTCATGGAGGCGCACCGCATCGACATGTCCCGGCCCACCGCCGACATCCTCGCCGAGCAGCCGATGCACCTGTTCGCGCACCTCATGCGGACCACGCTGAACGGCGGAGGCGAGCACGTCGCCGACCTCGAGGGCGGCATCACCCGCAGCCGCCGCTACACCTACCGCCCGCGGCCGCTGTCGGCCGTCGACGGGAACGGCTGACCGATGAGCGATTCCTCGCAGGGCTCCGCGCCGGACGAGGCGGAGCTCGGGGAACGGCTGTGCCGCTGGCTCGCCGAGCCTCTCCGGGGACCGGTGCGTGTCGACGGGCTGACGCGGCTGGCGGGCGGCTCGTCGAGGGACCTCTGGTCGTTCGACGCCACAGCCGCCGGGCGGGTCCATCGTCTCGTGTTGCGCCGGGACCCGCCGGCCGCCGACGACCAGGGAATGCGCCGCGAGGCGGCGGTCCTCGCGGCCGCCCGCGCGGCGGGGGTGCCGGTGCCCGCGGTCGTGGCCACCGCGTTCGACGCCCGCGCGGTCGGCGCGCCCGCGCTCGTCATGGAGCGGGTCGACGGCGAGACCCTGCCGCGCCAAATCCGTCGGGATCCCCGCCTCGCCGCCGCCCGAAGCCGCTTCGCGGCGCAGAGCGGCGAGATCCTGGCGGCGATCCACGCGATCCCCACCGAAGCCGTCCCGGGGCTCGGGGCCCAGGATCCCCTCGAATGGTGTGAGCAGACGCTGAGCTCCCTCGACGTCGGCAGGCCCGCGCTGGAGCTGGCCCTGGGCTGGCTCCGCGCCCACCGTCCCGGGCCGACGACCGCGCGGCCGGTCGTCCTGCACGGGGACTTCCGGCTGGGCAACCTGATGGTGGGTCCCGGCGGCATCGCCTCAGTCCTGGACTGGGAGCTCGTGCACGCCGGCGATCCGTTGGAGGACCTCACCTGGCTGTGCACCAAGGCCTGGCGGTTCGGCGGCACGGAGACGGTCGCGGGACTCGGCACCCGAGACCAGCTCTGTGCCGCCTACACCGCGGCCACCGGGACCGAGGTCGACCCGGAACGGTGGCACTGGTGGGAGGTGCTCAGCGCGCTGAAGTGGGCGGTGATGTGCGTGAACCAGTCGGCCCTGCACCTGAGCGGGCGGCGCCGCTCGGTCGAGCTCGTCGCGGTCGGGCGTCGCACCTGTGAGGCGGAGTGGGACCTGCTGCACCTCCTGTACGGGCCTGATCCCGGTCCCGTCCCGGTCCCTCGATGCCCGGGGGCGCCGCGGCTCCTCGATCCTCCGGCGGGCGGCTCGTTGATCGCGGCGGTGCGAGAGTTCCTGCTGGAGTCGGTGCTGCCGGCAACCGGCGACCGCCTGGGCTACGACGTCCGGGTCGCGGCCACGCTGCTGGGTATCGCCGAGCGGGAGGCGGACCACGGCGCGGCGGCCCGCCGCGCCGCCGCCACGCTGCTCGACGGGCTGGGCGTCGGGTCGACCGACGAGCTCGCCGAGGGGCTGCGAACCGGAACCATCTCCCCGACACCCGACGCGGTCAGCGCCGTCCGCGGCTGTGTCCGGCTCTCGCTGCAGGTCGCCAACCCCCGCTACCTGTCCGAGCCCTTCCTCGGCCCGGAGGTCACCGAACGCACCGCCTCCTGCGACGGTCAGTACTCGCCCCCGGGGTCCCCGGCGGCCCGGGGGGCGAGCCCGCCCACGGCGAGCCGGGTGAACCCCGCGGCGATCTGCCCGGCCGAGAGCGAGCCGCCGGGCCGGTACCACTCGTAGGTCCAGTTCAGCATGCCCAGGATGCCCATCGTCGCCAGCCGCACGTCCAGGTCTGACCGCACGAGTCCGGTCGCCTGACCCTCCTCGAGCAGGTCCCGCAGGTACCGCTCGACGAGGGTCCTGGCCGACACGACCCTGCTCCGCCGCTCCCCGTCGAGCGCCCGGAAGTCGTGCAGGAACACCGCGACCTTGACGTGGTCGGCCTCGTTGACCTCCAGCACGCCGAGGATCAGGTCCTGCAGCCGCTGTAGCGCGTCGCCCTCGGAGCGGCGACACCGCTCGACGACATCGAGGGCTCGCCCGTGCGTCTGCTCGATGATCGCGAGGAGGATGTCCTCCTTCGAGTCGATGTAGTGGTACAGGCTCCCCTTCAGCACGCCCTGCGCGTCCGCGATGTCCTGCATCGTGGTCGCGTCGAACCCGCGCTCGTAGAAGAGCCGGGCGGCGTGGTCGAGGAGAGCCCGCCCCCGTGCCGTCCCGGTGAGACTCCCCCGGCTGCGCTTACGACCCGGCCGCCGCGTCGCCCCCTGCTCCACGATCTCCACCGTAATGGGCCGGACGACCGCGTCGTGCGCGCTGTCCGGCTCTCAGAACACCGTGTCGCCGCCGTCGACGATGACCTCGTTGCCGGTGTGGATTGTCAGGGCAGCCGTGGCCTGATTCGACAGAGGTGTGAACACTCCCGGGAGCTCCGACAGTACTTCCCGAAGGGCACTGACATCTCGCGGCACGGTCCGCTGGAACTGGTCGCCGTCGCCCACGCCCTAAACTAAACACCCGACCGCGCAAGAAACTCGCATGGAGAACGCCTCACGAAGCGCTCGAGGACGTGCTATATTCGCGCCACTGAGTCGGTGTTGCGACGACCGGTTGAATCCGCCGTGCAACCCGGCATCGGAATGGTGAATCAAACCGTCGGTGGTGAACTCGCTGCTCGTTCGGCGAGGGTGGCGAGCGCCTGCGCCATACCCGCGGTGACGAGATCGACGGTCCGACTCGTCGACGCTTTCCAGCCCAGGCCCCGCCGGGAGTACACATCGGTCACGAACGACACGTAGCAGAACCCGGACGCCGTCCACATACGTGAAATCCGCGACCCAGACCGCATCCGGCCGGTTCGGCGCCTTCCAGTCGAGTTTGACCAGGTCAGGAAGCCGTGGCGCGGCCTGGTCGCGGGTCGTGGTCCGCACCTGATGCAGGCCGCGGCGCACCCCCTGGACCCCCGCAATCCGCATCGGCCGCCCGACCTGATCCCGCCCCACCGCCAGGCCCGCACGGCGGGCGGCGTGCCACATCTTCCGCACCCCGTACACGCACTTGTTGCGTCGATACAGGTCGACGACCGCATTCACCAGATAAGCCTCCTCCAGCTCCGCCGGGCGCACCGGACGGGCCAGCCATCGATAATAGGTCTGCGGGGCGATCTTCATGCCGTGCGCAGACCGCGCGGCACAGATCGGCTCGACCCCGAAACGCCGTCGATAGGCGTGGATGTGGCAGAGTTTTGAGTCGACGGTCCAGCTCCGCCTGGGCAAAAACGCGGACGCAGTCTTCAGAATCTCGTTCGCCCGCCGCACCTCCGCGACCTCGCGGCGAAGACGCTGCACCTCGGCCATGTCGACGGAATCACTGCTTCCGGCCGTCTTCGCCGGTGCGCCCGCTCGTTCCTCGGCCTCGATCCAGTTCCGCAGCGTCGCGGGGTTGATGTCCAGCAACTCGCCCACATGCCGGCGCGCAGCCAGCTTCGACTCCCCATGATCACGCACACGGTCCAGGTACAGCCGGACCGCTCGGGCACGAGTCTCCGCATCGAACTTCCGAGGTGCTCCCACGGCCCCGGTCTCCTTGCTAGATCAAGAGCCTCTCCGCCACCCAGGACGATTCACCATCGAGCCCACCCGACACCCGCTGGCCACGCTCGACGACCTCTACCACCTCGCCAGCACCGCAGGCATCACCCTCCCCACACGAACTACAACAGCGAGTTGATGATCTGCAGGCCCTAAGGTGCGGAGCGTGGAACTCATGGTCGACGTGGCCCCGGGCGTGCAGCTGTGGGCGGAGGACATCCCGGGCCCGACGCCGGACGCCGAGCCGCTGCTGCTGGTGATGGGGGCGAACGCGTCGGGGCTGGCGTGGCCGGACGCGCTGCTGGACCGCCTCGCCGAGCGGCACCGGGTGATCCGGTACGACCACCGCGACACCGGGCGCTCGACGCACGCCTTCGACGACGCGCCGTACGCCGTGCGCGACCTCGCCGACGACGCCGTCGCGGTGCTCGACGCGTTCGGCATCGAGCGGGCGCACGTCGCCGGGATGTCGCTGGGCGGCACGCTGGTGCAGCTGCTGCTGCTCGACCACCCCGACCGGCTGCTCACCGCGACGGTCCTGTGCACGGCCGCTCTGGGGGCCTACGGCGACCCGGAGCTCCCGGGCCCCGAACCCACGCTGCTGCGGATGTGGGGCGAGTTCACGGACGACCGCGACCTCGACGGCGAGCTGGCCTGGCGGGTGGAGCACTGGCGGCTGCTCAACGGCACCGGCACCCCCTTCGACGCCGCCGGGTTCCGCGCGCTGGAGGAGCGGATCGTGGCCCACTCCGGGCGGACGGACAACCCCGCCGCACACGCGGTCGCGGACACGGACGGGCTGGACCGCGGCGCCGAACTGGCCGACGTCAGCGTGCCGACCCTGGTCATCGAGGCACCCGAGGACCCGGTCAACCCGCCACCGCACGCCGGGCACCTCGCCCGCGCGCTGGGCGCCGGCCGCCTGGTCCGTGTGCCGGGCATGGGGCACGCGCTCAACCCGACCGTCGTCGAGCCGGTCGCGGCGGCCGTCCTCGCCCACACCCGCGAGTACGCGCCCCTCTAGGAGGTCTCCCCACGCGTCCAGCGGACCGCCGTTCCGTCGCCCCAGAGCCGGTCGAACCTTCGAGGAGCTCGTCCAGTACAACGACGGCTTCCGCACCCAGCTCATCGGCACGCCGGAGCAGATCACCGACCGCGCGATCGAGTACTAGCGGCGCGGGGCGAACCTGTTGCTCCTGGGCTTCCTGCACTTCCAGGAGGAGATCGAGTACTTCGGGCGGCACGTGCTCCCGATCGTGCGCGAGAAGGAGGCGGAGCTCGCCGTCCGCGAGCCCGCCCTCGTCGCGGGCTCCTGAGCCGGTGCCGCGCCGACCGCGGCGCGGTCCGGTCGGCGGCCGGGCGGGCCCACAGCTGGCTGTCCCGTCGCCGCCACATCGACCACGCCGCGCCGTCACCCAGTCCTGTCCGGGTGCCGCCCACCGATCCCCCACGCCGTTCGAACGCGTGAGGGAGCCATGACGCGTCTTCGAGACTCGTCTTCGCGCGTTATGCTTCCATAACGCGTCTTCGAACCTCGTTTTCGCACGTCATGGTTCCATGACGCGATTCCGGAGCGCCTTTCCGCGCCTTTCCGCGCGTGATGGACCTCTCCCGCGCACTCGTCCGCGTGCCCGGCAGCCCGCTCCTCGGTGCCCGCCCGCTGCGGTCGCCGGTGTCGCCGTGCCGGCCGCCGCATGCCCCGCACCAGCGGGCCGCCGCGGCACGCACTCCTTCGCACCCGACATGACCACGCTCGAGAACCGACCCTTTACCCGCTTCACCACCATCCCGACGACGCCCGACGAGTGGCTCGCCCGCGCCCGCGAGGTGCGCACGATCCTCGCCGCGGACGCCGGCGCCCGCGACCGCGCCGGGGCGTGGCCGTACGCCGAGGTCCAGCTGCTCAAGGACGCCGGCCTGGTCACCCTGCTCGGCCCGGCCGAGCACGGGGGCGGCGGCCAGGAGTGGCCGCTCGCCTACCGGGTGATCCGCGAGGTCGCCGCCGGCGACGGCTCCGTCGGCCAGCTGCTCGGCTACCACCTGCTGTGGTTCTGGGCCGCCCGGCTCGTCGACACCCGCGAGCAGATCGAGGCCGTCGAGGCCGAGGCCACCCGCAACCGCTGGTTCTTCGGCGGCGCAGTGAACCCGCGCGACGAGGACGTCGTGATCCGCGACGCCGGCCACCATCTCGTCTACGACGGCCGCAAGTCCTTCTCCACCGGCAGCAGGGTCTCGATGTCACGGTGCTGGAGGGCGTGCTCGACGGCACCGACACCCACATCTTCGCGATCGTGCCGAGCCGGCAGCCCGGCATCACTTCCACGACGACTGGGACGACATCGGCCAGCGGCTCACGGAGAGCGGCAGCGTCACGATCTCCGAGGTCCGGGTGCCGTGGGAGCAGGCCGCGGGCTTCCGCGACAAGGTGTTCGAGCCGCGGGTCTACAACACGCTCGACGTCCCGACGATCCAGCTCGTGTTCGTCAGCTTCCACCTGGGCATCGCGCGCGGCGCCCTCGATGAGGCCGCCGAATACACCCGCACCCGGACCCGGCCGTGACTGCACGGCGGGCAGGAGCGGGCCGTCGACGAGCCGTACCAGCTCGACCTGTACGGCGACCCGGCGCCGACGCTCTGGGCCGTCGAGGCGCTGGCCGACCGGGTCGCGGAGAGGGTCTCGCCCTCCACCGCCACGCCTGGGAGGTCACGTCGCAGGAGCGCGGCGAACACGAGGTCCGGGTGGCGGCCGTCGAGGCGCGCGTCACGGACGTCGCGCTCGAGGTGACCAGCCGGGTGTTCGAGGGCCTGGGCGCCCGGGCCACCACCACGGAACCGGGCTTCGACCGGGTCAGCCGACGCGTTCGCGGTCGTTCTCGGGCAGACCCGCGCGGCGCTCGGAATGTGGGCCGCGCACCCGCGGGAGGAACCGGCCGGTGCGGGACAGGTAGTTCGCGTACTCCTCGCCCAGGGCCCGGGTGAGGCCGGGCTCGCGGACCGCGCGGGCCTGGATCTGCACCGCGACGACGATCAGCACGGTGGCGAGCACGCCGAGCATGGTCGGCGCCATGACCAGCCCGCCCGCCGTGGCGACCACCATCCCGGTGAAGGCGGGGTTGCGGACCCGGGCGTAGAAGCCCGTGTTCGTCAGGGCCAGACGCTCCCCGCGGCGCCGCGCGGTCCCCATCTGCACCAGCGACGCCAGCACCACGGCCACGCCGAGCAGCAGCAGCCCGGCCCCGACCACGACCCGGCCGGGCGAGCTGAACACCGCGATCGGCTCGTTGACGTCGAACGCCACCAGCAGCGGGGCGCCCAGACCCAGCAGCAGGGCGAGCCCGAACAGCGCCTGCGACCACCAGGCCGGCGAGCCGAGCCCGGTGCGCATCGGAGAGCGGCGCGTACCGGCGCGGGCCCACAACCGCCCGACGCCCACGAGCACGCACGCCACCGCCCCGAGGCCGACGGCGAGCCACGCGGCCAGGTGGTGGTCCAGCGTCTCCGAGACGACCTCCCGGGCCCCCCGGCCGGTGAGCCGGCCGATCGCGTCGCCGAGGAGCACGACGGCGAACACGACGAACCCGGCGGCGGCGGCGTAGCGGATGGTCCGCTCCGGCAGTCGCCTGCCCAGCTGCCGGCCGACGACGATCGCGAGCGCGTCGGCCGCCACCATGCCGAGCGTCGACCCGACCCACACCCCGAACCAGCCGTGCTGCGTGGCCAGCGTGATCGTCGCCAGCATCGTCTTGTCGCCCAGCTCGGCCAGGAAGAACGCCACCGAGGCGGCGACGACGGCGGAACGGGCCTTGCGGTTGGCCTTGTCCTGCTCGTCCTCGGACAGCGAGTCGCCCCGCAGCGTCCAGGCCCCGAACGCGAGGAAGGCGACGGCCGCTGCGAGCGCGATCCAGTCGGTCGGGAGGGTGGTGCCGAGGCCGTACCCGACCGCGACGGACACGAGGTGCACGACCGACGTGGCGATCGTGATGCCCAGCAGGACGGGCCAGGTCCGGTAGCGGGTCGCGAACGTCAGGGCCATGAGCTGGGACTTGTCACCCAGCTCGGCCACGAAGATGACGCCGAAACTGATGAGGTACGCCGCGAGCACGTCCTGCACGACCACACCCCTCGATCTCGGGCCGGATCGAGGAAACGGGGTCTCTTCGATCCGGCGTGTACCGGATCGAAGGTCTCGCTCGCCTGGTGGTGGTCAGGCCCCGCAGCCGGGCGACGTGGATCGCCAGTATGTCGACCGCGACGTTGAGAGCTACTCCCCTTCGCTGCGGCCGAACCCTACCTCACCGATCCAGTCCGCTCGGCACCCGGTTGCGAGCCCGTGAGGTAGTTCACTCGGGTTCTCGACGGGCGCGCAGTGTCGTACGTTCGTTCAGATAGCTTTCGAGAGGACGCGGAGGAACCATGCCCGAGGCCGTCATCGTCGACGCGGTGCGCACCCCGATCGGAAAGCGCAACGGCTCGCTCGCCGACGTCCATCCCGCCGACCTGTCGGGGTACGTCCTGCGCGCGCTGCAGCAGCGCACCGGCATCGACCCCGAGGTGATCGACGACGTCGTCTGGGGATGCGTGAACCAGGTCGGCGACCAGGCCGCGCAGATCGGCCGGTACGCCGTGCTCGCGGCCGGCTGGCCGGAGACCGTCCCCGGCGTCACGATCAACCGGGCGTGCGGGTCCAGCCAGTCGTCGTTCGACTTCGCCGCCGGCATGGTGCTGGCCGGCCAGTACGACGTCGTGGTCGCCGGTGGTGTGGAGACCATGACCCGGGTGCCGCTGGGCGCGGGCCGTGACCTTGGCCGGCCCTACGGCCCGCTCGTGCGCGAGCGCTACGCGGCCGACCTGACCGGTGGCGAGTTCCCGGGCGACGACTTCAACCAGGGGGTCGGTGCCGAGCGCATCGCGAAGAAGTGGGGCTTGAGCCGGCAGCGCCTGGACGAGTACGCCTCCCGGTCGCACGAACTCGCGGCCGCGGCGATCGACGGCGGCGCGTTCGACGGTCAGCTCGTGTCCGTCCCAGGGAAGGCCGACTTCACCGCCGACGAGGGCCTGCGCCGCGGCACCACCCCCGAGAAGCTCGCGACGCTCAAGCCCTCCTTCCGGGAGGACGGGGTGATCCACGCGGGCAACGCCTCGCAGATCTCCGACGGCGCGTCGGCCACTCTGATCACCACCCCGGAGAAGGCGAAGGAGCTGGGGCTCACCCCCATCGCGCGCTACCACTCCGGCGCGGTCTCCGGGGCGGACCCGCTGATGATGCTCACCGGGCCCATCCCGGCCACGCAGAAGGTGCTCAAGAAGTCCGGCCTGTCGATCTCCGACATCGGCGCCTTCGAGGTCAACGAGGCCTTCGCCCCCGTCCCGCTGGCCTGGCAGGCCGAGCTGGGCGCGGACGACAAGGTGCTCAACCCGCTCGGCGGCGCCATCGCCGTCGGCCACCCGCTGGGCGCCTCCGGCACCATCCTCCTGACCCGCCTGCTGCACCACATGCGGGACACGGGGATCCGCTACGGCCTGCAGACGATGTGTGAAGGGGGCGGCACCGCCAACGCCACCATCGTCGAGCTGCTCTGAACCGGGCCCGGTGAGGGGCCCGCGGGCGCGCGCCGCGGGCTCCTCACCGGAAACCGCGCCGTACTGCACGGCCTTTCCCAGGGCGAGCACAGGCGGATCTCAGCTTCGGGGCGCACAGTCTGTGGCATGACCGACGAGCAGCGGGGTCACTCCCGGCCCGATGGGGACGTTGCGCAGAGCACCGGTGGCACCGACGGCACCGCGACCGCCTCCGCCGGGGACTCCCCCACCCAGCAAACCGACGCCGGCGCGGTGACCACGCGGTCCGGCACGGGCACCGACGGCGCCACCCAGCCGACGAACCCGTACCCGCGACCCGGGTCCGGCACCCCGGACCAGGGTGCGACCCGCTCCTACGGCTCCCCCTACGCCTACGGCCGGGGCTCCGTGTACGGCACCCCCGGTTACGCGCAGACCGGCGGGCACGGCGCCGACCAGGGCACCCGCCCCTACGGCAGCCCCGCGTACGGCCCGTACGCGCAGCACGGCCCCACCGACCCGCACGGCCCGGCCGCGGCCGCGGGCGGTCCGGTTGATCCACCGCCCGGCGGGAACACCGGGCTCGTGCAGGACGACCGGCCCCGCAGGAACGCCCGGCCGTGGGTGGGCATCGTGGCGGCCGCGCTGATCGCCGGCCTCGTCGGTGGCGGCGCCGGCTTCGGCGGGGCGTACGCCCTCCTCGACCGCGGTTCGTCGAACGGGGTGACCCTGTCCGGCCAGCCCTCGTCGAGCACGTCCTCGGTGCAGACGGACGGCTCGGTGCAGGCGGCGGCGGCCAAGGCCAGCCCCAGCACGGTCGACATCCGGGTGTCCACGGGCCAGGGGTCCGCCGAGGGGTCCGGCGTGATCCTCACCTCGGACGGCGAGGTCCTCACCAACAACCACGTCGTCTCGGGCGCGAGCGGGCAGATCCAGGTCACCCTCAACGACGGGTCCCAGCACGCCGCCTCGGTCGTGGGCACCTCGCCGAGCTACGACCTGGCCGTCCTCAAGCTCGACGGCGTGTCCGGGCTGACCGCGGCCGAGCTCGGCCGGACCTCGGACCTCGCGGTGGGCCAGCAGGTCGTCGCGATCGGCTCGCCGCAGGGCCTCGAGGGCACGGTCACGACCGGCATCGTCAGCGCCCTCAACCGCACGGTGCAGGTGGAGGGCGAGGACGGCTCCGCCGTGGTCTACAACGGCCTGCAGACCGACGCCCCGATCAACCAGGGCAACTCCGGCGGCCCGCTGGTGAACCTCGACGGCCAGGTCGTCGGCATCAACTCCGCGATCGCCACCGCGGGACAGAGCACCGGCAGCGTCGGCCTGGGCTTCGCGATCCCGGTCGACCAGGCCCGCCGGGTCGCACAGGAGATCATCGACTCCGGCAGCGCCACCAAGCCGGTCCTCGGGGTGCAGGGCAGCACGCGGTCGAACAGCACCGAGAGCGGCGCCACGATCGTCGCCGTCACCGAGGGCGGGCCGGCGGCGGGTGCCGGCGTCAAGGCCGGCGACGTCGTCACCAAGGTCGGCGACGCAGCCGTCAGCGACTTCTCCGACCTCGTCGCCCGGATCGGCTCCTACGCCCCGGGCGACACGGTCACGCTCACCATCGGCAGCGGCTCCTCCGCGCGCACGGTCGACGTGACGCTCGGCAGCACCAAGGACACCGGGGCCACCACCAGCAGCGGCGGCACCAGCGAGGGCGGCGGCAGCAGCAACCCGTTCGGCCAGCTCAACCCCTTCGGCGGCGGGTCGCCCTTCGGCGGCAACGGCGGCGGCTGAGGCCGACGCCGCACCTATGACCCCGGTCGCGCGCGACCGGACCGGCGCGGGCCGGGCGGGGACCCCCTCCCCCGCCCGGCCCGTCCCGTTCCCAGCGGCGGGCCTCACCGGACCCGGCGGTCGGACCCCTGCGCTCAGTCCGCGAGCCAGGCCTTGACGGCCTCGGTGTCCGCGCCCAGCGCCGGCGGCCTGCGCCGGTAGTCCGGCGGGGTCGCGGAGTAGTCGACCGGGTTGCGGACCGCGCCGGGCCCGCCGCCCGGGTGCACGACGGGAGCGAGGCCGAGGCTCTCGGCCAGCTCGATCCCCTGGTCCACGGTGTTGATCGGGCCGCAGGGCACCCCGGCCGCGCTGAGCACGTCGAACCACTCCTGCGCGCCCTTCGCCGCCAGCTTGTCCAGCAGCAGCGGACGCAGCTCGTCGCGGTGCCGGGTGCGCTCGACCATCGAGGCGAAGCGCGGGTCCTCGAGCAGCTCCGGGGCGTCGATCGCGCCGCAGAGCCGGCGGAACTGGTGGTCGTTGGCCGCGATCACGATCAGCTCGCCGTCGCCCGTGGGCAGCGGCTCGTAGGGGAACAGCGAGAGGTGCGCGTTGCCCATCCGCTCGGGCACGACGCCGCCGGCGACGTAGGCCGAGGTCTGGTTGACCAGGCTCGACAGTGCCGCGGACAGCAGGTTCGTCTTCACGTGCTGGCCCTCGCCGGTGGCCTCGCGGTGCCGCAGCGCCGCGAGGATCGCGACGGCGGCGTGCAGCCCGGTCATCACGTCGAACACCGCGACACCCGCCCGGTACGGCGTGCCCGCCGGGTCCCCGGTCAGGCTCATCAGCCCGGACGTGGCCTGGACGAGCAGGTCGTAGCCGCCGAGCTTCGCCCCGCCCTCGTCACCGAAGCCGCTGATGGAGCAGTAGATCACCGACGGGTTGGTCTCCCGCACCGAGTCGACGTCCAGGCCCCACTTCGCGGTGGAGCCGGGCATGAAGTTCTCGATCAGCACGTCCGCCCGCGCGGCGAGCCGCTGCGCGACCGCCCGGTCCTCGGGGTCCTTCAGGTCGAGGACCACGGAGTGCTTGTTGCGGTTGATCGAGAGGTAGTACGTGGCGACCGGGCCACCCGGACCGTCGACCGTGGGCGGCTGCCACGTGCGGGTGTCGTCGCCGGCCGGGCCCTCGACCTTGACCACGGTCGCGCCGAGGTCGCCGAGCAGCATGGTCGCGTAGGGGCCGGCGAGGACCCGGGAGAAGTCGGCGACCACCAGCCCGGCGAGCGGGCCGGACGGGCCGGGTTCCTCGGGGTCGAGCGGGGGGAGGTCAGCCACGCCCCCCTGTATAGCCGCCGTGCGCGGTACGTGGTGCCCTGGCACCACCGACCACGCACAGCGCGTCACAGGACGGCCAGGACGACCAGCGCCAGGCCGGCGAGGGTGAGGCCGGCGCCGACCCACGCCCAGATCCGCTGGCCCTTGCGGGCGGAGTCGGTGAGCTCCTCCTCGGTCCGGGCCGACATCACGAACGGCGACCCGTCGCGCGGCGGGCGGACGACCAGCGGCCCGTCCCGGTCGTCGACCTCCCCGAGCACGTACATCCGCGTGCCGGGCCGCAGCACCCACTCGGTGTGCTGGTAGCCGACGGTCTCGTCGCGGTCGCCGCCGGCCAGCGCGCCGAGCACCGACAGCGCGCCGGCGAGCGCACCCTGCGGCCGGTGGTCGTGCGCGGGCTCGAACCGGTCGACGACGGTCTCGACGCCGTCGGGCCGCCGTCCGCCGGGGTCGACGCCGATGGTGTGCCCGTCGCGCAGCAGCGCCCAGCCGTGCGGTGAGCTGAGCTCGGCGACGGTCTCGGTGCGGGTGGTCACCCGGGTGTCGCCGTCCGAGTCGCGGTCATAGTGCTTGTAGCGGCGCTGGACGCGGTGCGCGTGCCACACGCAGTCGACGCCGGCGAGCTCGGAGCGCAGCAGCCCCACCGGTGCCGGCACCGTCTCGCCGACGACCTCGCACACCTTGCGGAACTGCCCGGACCCGATGAGCTCGGCCGAGATGCCCCGCAGTTCCAGCAGCTCCGGCACGGACAGCGTCTCCGCCGCCATCATGGCGTGGGCCGTGCGCTGCGACCGGGCCGCGGCCCACAGGCAGCCGCAGGCCGCCAGCAGCAGGATGATTCCGAACCAGAGCATCGACGTCCCCCTCGTGAAGCGGTGAGCGAAACGCTAGGCCGCACCCCGCGCCGGAACAGGTGTGCTGGCACCACACCGGGTGTGCGGCCTACCGGTGCCTCCGCACGGGGTCCAGCCACCGCCGCGGCCGATCACGAACGAGCGGCGGGCGACGCGGGCAGCTGCCGCCCGCCCAGGACTCCAGGGCGAGCGGCGTCGGGCCCCGGCGAGATCCGGTTGCGCACGACCACCCGGATGTGCGCGCCCGCGGGGGGGGAGGTCGGTAGGGTCCCGGCAAGCTACCCGCCCGTAAACCCGGAGTCGACGATGACGAACCTGGCCGCGAACCTCGTCGCGACCGCGCGCGAGCACGGTGACCGCCCCGCCGTGAAGCTCGACGAGTACGTGTTGACCTATCGACAGCTGCACGAGGCGGCGGCCGCCGTCGCCGGGGACCTGGCCGAGCGCGGGATCACCCCGGGCGACCGGGTCGGTCTGGTGCTGCCCAACGTCCCCGCCTACCCGGTGCTGTTCTACGGCGCGCTGCTCGCCGGTGCCGTCGTGGTCCCGATGAACCCGCTGCTCAAGGCCCGCGAGGTGGAGTACTACCTGCGCGACTCGGGCATGTCGCTGGTCTACGGCTGGGACGGCGCCGGTGACGTGGTACCCGAGGCCGCGAAGGCCGTCGGCATCCCCGGCATCGTCGTCCCGGCGACGGGCCCCACCGGCCTGGGTGGCACGCCCGCACCGGAGCCCGTCGAGCGCGCCGACGACGACACCGCCGTCATCCTCTACACCTCCGGCACCACCGGCCAGCCCAAGGGCGCCGAGCTGACTCACCACAACCTCGACTCCAACGCCCGCACCACCGTCGAGACCCTGATCGAGATCACCAGCGACGACGTGATCATGGGGTGCCTGCCGCTGTTCCACGTCTTCGGGCTGACCTGCGGACTCAACGCCGCCGTCGCGGCCGGCGCCACGCTGACCCTGATCCCGCGGTTCGACCCGTCGAAGGCCCTGCAGGTGGTCGCGCGGGACAAGGTGACCGTGTTCGAGGGCGTGCCCACGATGTACGCCGCGATGCTGCACAGCCCCGACGCCGAGGGCGCGGACATGGCCTCGCTGCGCACCTGCATCACCGGCGGCTCGGCGATGCCGGTGGAGGTCCTCAAGGCCTTCGAGAAGCAGTTCGGCTGCGAGATCTTCGAAGGCTACGGGCTGTCGGAGACCGCGCCGGTCGCCTCGTTCAACCAGCCCGGCCGCCCGCGCAAGCCCGGCACCATCGGCTTCCCGGTGCGCGGCTGCGAGATGCGGGTGGTCGATGACGGGGGCCGCGACGTGCCGGACGGGCAGCCCGGCGAGATCGCCATCCGCGGCGAGAACGTGATGAAGGGCTACTGGAACCGCCCGGAGGCCACCGAGGCGGCCATCCCGGACGGCTGGTTCCGCTCCGGGGACATCGCCACCCGCGACGCCGACGGCTACTACACGATCGTCGACCGCAAGAAGGACCTGATCATCCGCGGCGGCTACAACGTCTACCCGCGCGAGGTCGAGGAGACCCTCTACGAGCACCCGGCCGTGGCCGAGGCCGCCGTCGTCGGGATCAAGCACGCCGAGCTCGGCGAGGAGATCGGCGCCGCCGTCGCGCTCAAGCCCGGCGCGGAGGCCGACCCGGAGGAGCTGAAGAACTTCGTCCGCGACCGGCTCGCCGCCTACAAGTACCCGCGCGCGGTCTGGCTGGTCGACGCCCTGCCCAAGGGCCCGACGGGCAAGATCCTCCGCCGCGAGGTCGAGCCGCCGGCGGAGGGGTAGCTCCCGGGGCCGTCCACAGAGCGCCCTGGGCGGGCGCAGTACGGAACCACAATGCGCCCAGGCAGGCGCGCTGAGCGCAGTATGGAACCACAATGCGCCCAGGCAGGCCGATTGAGCGCAGTATGGAACCATGTTGCGCATCCCGTGGGCGCCTCGAGCGCGTGGGGGAACCAGAGTGCGCGTCAGGCGAGGAGGGCGGCAACCGTGCCCTCGGGATCGGTGACCATCGCGTCGTGCCCCGTGGGCAGGTCCCGCCACTCCCAGCCCATGGCCTTCACCACCTGGTGCCCGGACGCGATGGCCGGGTAGGCGGGCCGGGAGCAGGAGACGTAGGTGACCGGCAGGCCGGCGCCGAGCGGTCCGTCGAGGACGAGCGGCTCGCGGTAGCTGCGCAGCGGGTGCGGGGTCAGGTGCCGCTCGACCCAGGCGACGTCGGCCGGGTCGGTGACCCCGAAGACCGTGGCGGGCGGGGGCGGCATCACGAGGCCGTCGCCCCGCAGCTCGGCGTCGAGCTCCCGCTGCACCACGACGTCCTCGGGCAGTCCGTCGAACGCCCGCCGCCCCGCCTCGACCACCAGCCCGTCGAGCAGCACGATGCGCGCGAGGCGGTCCCGCGCCCGGTCGGCCGCCCCGAGTACGGGCAGCGCGCCGAAGCTGTGCCCGACCAGCAGGACGTCGGTGAGCTCCTCGGTCTCGAGGACCGCCGCCACGTCGCGGATCATGGTGGCGAGCCCCACCTCCGGGGTGAGCAGGTGCGCGCGCTCCCCCAGGCCGGTCAGGGTCGGGGTGAACACCTCATGGCCCTTCTGCCGCAGCAGCCGCGCCGCCTTCCGCCAGCACCACCCGCCGTGGGCGAACCCGTGGACCAGCACGACCGTGCGTCCCATCGCGCCTCCCGCCCCCTCGCGGACCCTGCGACCCCCACCCTGCCATCCGGTTCTCCCGCCGGGAAGCGTGATCACGCCCGGCGCCCGCTCGGCCCGAGATCGCTGCGGTGATCAGTGCGAGCGGTACAGCAGCGCTCTCCCGACATCACCCCCGTCACGCTCGGACCGATCACGCTTCGAGGAGCGCGACAGTCACCGCAGCGCCCTCCCGCCAGCGCTCCCGTCCCGCTCGGACCGATCACGCTTCGAGGAGCGCGACAGTCACAGCAGCGCTCTCCCGGCAGCACCCCCGTCACCCTCACCACGATCACCGCCGCTGCAACGAGCGCGAGCGTCACCGCACCGCCCTCCCGCCAGCGCTCCCGTCCCGCTCGGACCGATCACGCTCCAAGGACCACGACAGTCACAGCAGCGCTCCCCCGGCAGCGCTCCCGTCACCCTCACCACGATCACCGCCGCTGCAACGAGCGCGAGCGTCACCGCGCCTTCGCCGCTTCGCCCTCCTCCACCATGTCGGCCGGTCGCGGCGCCGGGCGGTCGGCTGTCGGTTCGGGGTGGCCGAGGTCGCTGAGCCACCCCCGGAACACCCGGTGCAGGTGCTCGGCGCCCACGATCTCCCCGGGGTCGGCCAGCTGGGTCGGGGCGAGCAGGAAGCCGCGGCTCTGCGGGCCGCCCATCCCGCCGTGCGAGCCGACGTGCGGCTCGAAGGGCGAGGCGTCGTCGGTCGCGGGGTCGTAGCGGCTGTTGATCATGAGGTCCGGGCAGTGCGGGAAGGTGTCCACCCGGCGGATCAGGTCGGGGGCGTGCCCGCCGTAGTCGGCCAGCGGGTCCGCGCCGATCACGATGCCGGTGGCGAGCCGGTGCACGCCGTCCCGGCCGAGCACGACCGCCCCGTGCTCCCGGCTGCGGAGCAGGACGAAACCGACCCCGGGGTGGTCGACGAGCGCGGGCAGCAGGTCCGGGAACTCGCGCTCGATCGTCTCGAGCTCGACCCGGCCCTCGTGCTCGGTGAACGACACCATCGCCACGTGGCCCGACGCGCACACCACGACCCCCGGCGCGGCGCGTGCCACCTCACCGGGCTGCCCCGACTCGGTGCGGTGCTTCGTGGGCGAGGCACCCGCCTTCTCCACGCGGGCGCGCAGCCGCCGGGCCACGGCCCCTCCGCCCGACGACGCCTCGGCCAGCGCCGCCCCGACCTGCCAGCCCTCCGCGGCGCGGCGGCTGGAGCGCTCGGCGGGGGTCCGGCCGAACAGCCGGCGCCGCGGGCGCGGCGGCGGGCCGCCGCACAGCCTGCCGACGTACTGCTCGATCGTCTCGCCGAAGCGGTCGGCGAAGGCCTGGCCCTGCGTCTGCCCGTGGTCGGACAGGCACACGAGGAGGTACGGCCGCGGGGCGAGCTGCGCGGCCCGGTGCAGCCGGCCGATCTGCTGGTCGATCGAGCGCAGCACCGCGAGGCTGTCGAAGCGCTCGACACCCGAGTGGTGGGCGACCTCGTCGTAGCCGAGGAAGTCCGCATAGGCCACCGGCCGCCCCGCGAGCATGTCCTCGATCAGCGCGGACACCACGACGTCCCGGGCGATCACGGTGGTGCCCGGCCTGGCCAGCGGGTAGATCCCGCCGCGGTGCGTGCGTGGCCGGACGTCCGCGCGCCGCTGGTTCGCGGCGGCGACGACCTCCCGCACGGCGTCGACCAGCGCACCGGCGAAGGTGCGGATGCCGTTGACCGGGTTGGCGAAGTAGGCCCAGTACCCGCCGCCGACGTGGTCGCGCCGACGGGCGGAGCGCGTGCCGCCGAGCACGGCCACCGTGCTCATCGTGAGGCTGTAGTGCGGGGCGTCGCCGGTGAAGAGGTTGCCGCGGCTGGCGCCGTCGACGGCGAGCAGGCCGCGCCCGTCCGAGTGCCGGCGCTCGATCTCCGCGGCGTCCGCGGGGTGCGCGCAGGCCATGACGTGGTCGCGGTCCTTCTCGTACCAGCGGAACCCGAGGATGTCGTGGTTGTCGCCGTGCAGGATGCCGCAGACGCTCGCGCCGGTCTGCGAGCTCCAGTCGGTGGTCCAGTACGTCAGCGTGTGGCTGCCCTCGGCGAGCCAGCGGGCCAGTGTGGGCATGGTCCCGTCGCGGACCGCGCGGCGGGCGGTCTCGTGGCCCAGGCCGTCGATCTGCAGGAACAGCACGCCGGGCGGCTGTTCGACGGCCGCGCCGGGCCCCTCGGTCCCGGTGGCGACCCGGTGGCGCCGGCGCCGCGCCGCGCGGCGGAAGAACAGCTCGTCCTCGTCGATGGCCAGCAGGCTGGTGGCGACGGCGTTCACGACCGTCATCGCGACGACCACCACGAACGCGGTGCGGATGTTGGTCAGTTCGACCCCCGGGACGAGCCAGAAGATCGCGAGCACCGCCGCGGCGAGCAGCACGAAACTGCCCAGGCCGAGGGTGAACAGGGCGATTGGCAGCGCGATCCGCAGCACCAGCGGCCACACGACGGCGGTGAGCAGGCCGAGCAGCAGCGCGCAGATCGTGGGCTGCCACCAGCCGCTCATGGCGAACCCGGTGAGCCAGACGTCGAGCAGGTGCAGTGCCGCCGTGACCAGCGCCCACACCAGCACGACGCGGGCCACCACGCGCCCGCCCCGCAGCAGCGGGCCGCGCTCGACGGGCGTCGCGCGGTAGTCCCGGACGATCGGGCTCGGCGGACTCACGGGCGCTCCTGGTCGGTCGGCGGGGTGGGGCCGCCCCGCGCCGGGCCGGCCGCGGGATCGATCATCTCCCGCGGTTCCGCACCGCCGCCGTCCGGGGCGCGCCGGCCGCGCCGTCGTCGCACCAGGGAGCCGACGCCGCCCGCCAGCGCGCCCACCGCGAGCACCAGCGCGGCGGCGACGAGCGTGGCCACCAGCGGATCGTCGAAGAGGCCGCCGGAGAGGATGCCGAGCAGCGCGTAGGCGATCGCCCAGAGCAGGCACGCCACCAGGGCCGTCGGCACCAGGCGCCGCCACGGGTAGCCCAACGTGCCCGCGGCCACCAGGGCCGGGATGCGCCCGGCCGGCACCAGCCGCCCGACGACGATCAGCTGCCAACCGTGGCGGGTGAACCGGACCCGGGCGCGGGCCAGCTGTTCCGGGGTCTGGCCGCGGGAGACGAACCGGAGCGCCGCCTCGCCGCCCAGCCGCGCCAGCGCGTAGGTCACGACGTCGCCGACGAGAGCGGCCAGGGTCGAGGCCAGCAGCACCAGCGGCAGCGCCAGGTGGGTGGTGGTCATCGCGACGGCAGCGGCCACACCGACGACGGCACCCGTCGGCACCACCGGCACGATCGACCCGAGCAGGACACCGCCGATCAGCACCGGGTAGCCGATGGTCTGCGGGTTCGTCCAGTCCGCGGCGAGGGTGCCCGTCACGCGATCATTCTTCCCGGTGCCCCGTGTCCGAACCGCCCGTACCCCGCACGAACGGCCCGTTCGTGCGGTAGGTCCGCACGAACGGCCCGTTCGTGCGATCCGGGCGGGGGCCGAGGGCCGGGTCGGGCGCGAGGGCCGGGTCGGGGGCGAGGTCGGGGACGGGGGCGAGGTCGGGGACGGGGGCCGCGCCGTCGAGCGGCACGTCCTGCCCCGGCCGGGCGATCGTGATCGCGGTGCTGCTCCCCCGCCGCCGTGCCGCTGCGGCGAACCAGTGCGGCGGGTCGTGCAACAGCGCCCGCATCCGCGCGCCGTGCCCGGCCGGTGCCCGGGTCAGCCCGGCGACCGCCAGCGTCCCCCAGTGCACGGGCACGGCGAGCCGCGGGCGCAGCAGGTCGACCGCCTCGGCGGCCCGCTCCGGGTCGAGGTGCCCGGGCCCGAGGCTCGGGCCCCAGCCCCACACCGGGAGCAGGGCGACGTCCAGGCCGAGCGACCCCAGGTCCGCCATCCCGTCGAACAGGTCGGTGTCGCCCGCGGCGTAGATGCGCAGGCCGTCGGCCTCCAGGACGTGCCCGAGCGCCGGCGACTGCGGCCCCCGGGTGGACCGCGGCCCCCACCGGTGCCCGCTGTGTGCGGCCGGGACCGCGGTGATCCGCAGCCCGCCGTCCCGGATCTCCTGGCCGACGTCGATCTCCTCCACCCGGCGCACCCCGCGCCTGCGTACCCACTCCCCCGCCCCGCGCGGCACGACGACCCGGGTGTCCGGGCGGAGCAGCCGCAGCGAGGGCAGGTGCAGGTGGTCGCCGTGCAGGTGGGAGATCAGCACGAGGTCGACGTCGGCCCAGTCGGCGGGGCACAGCGGCGCCACCACGCGGCGCAGCAGCGACACCCGCGGGGTGAGCACGGGGTCGGTGAGGACGACGCGCCCGCCGAGCTCGAGGCGGGTGGTCGAGTGGCCGAGGAAGCGCAGGGCCGGGTGGGGCACGCCCGCCAGTATGCGGGCTCCCGACGCCTCAGGCGCCGAAGCGGACGGGCTGCCCGGTGGACTCGAGCACCGCCTGCCAGAGGTCGCCGTGCGGGTCGACCTGGTTGCGCTTGCTCACCGCGAGCGCCATCGGGATGTGCACGAAGCGGCGCCGCACCCGCCCGACGACCATCGCCGTGCGCCCGGACATGGCCGCGTGCACGGCCGCCTGGGACAGCCGGACCGTGTAGACGCTGTCGTACGGGTTGGCCGGCACCGAGCGGATCGCGTAGCTGGGGTCGATGTAGCGCACCGACGTCTCGATCCCGGCCTCGTCGAAGTGGTCCTCGATGCGCTCCCGCAGGTAGCGGCCGACGTCGCCGAGCCTGCGGTTGCCCGAGGCGTCCGTGCGGGCGGCCTGGGCCTCCAGCAGCTCCTGCCCCGCCCCCTCGGCGACGACGACCACGGCGTGGCCGCGCTGCTCCACCCGCCGGCGCAGGTGGGCCAGCAGACCTGTGTCGCCCTCCAGCGCGAACGGGACCTCCGGGATCAGCACGACGTCCGCGTCGCTGCGGGCGAGCGCGGCGTAGCAGGCGATGAAGCCCGAGTGCCGGCCCATGAGCTTGACCAGGCCGATGCCGTTGGCCGTGGACTTGGCCTCGACGGTCACCGCCCGGATCGAGTCCGACGCCCGGGAGAAGGCCGTCTGGAAGCCGAAGCTCTGGTCGATGTAGGGGATGTCGTTGTCGATGGTCTTGGGCACCCCGACGACGGCGATCTTGAGGTTGCGTTCGGCGATGACCCGCTCGATCCCCATGGCACCGCGCATGGAGCCGTCGCCGCCGATCACGAACAGGATGTTGATGTGCATCCGCTCGAGGCAGTCGACGATCTCCTCGGGGTCCTGGTGGCCGCGGGAGGTGCCGAGCACGGTGCCGCCGTCGACCGCGATGTCGCGGACGAACTCGGGGGTGAGCTCCACCTCGTCGTAGCCGTAGCGGGAGATGAAGCCCTGGTAGCCGTTGCGGAAACCGACGATCCGGCGGACCCCGTAGTGGTAGGTCAGGGTGCGGACCAGGCCGGCGATGACGTCGTTGAGTCCCGGGCAGAGCCCGCCGCAGGTGACGATGCCGACCCGGGTCTTCGACGGGTCGAAGTAGATCTTGCGCCGCGGCCCGCACGGCTCCAGGCCGGGCAGCTGGTCGACGGGCACGCCCCGGGCGGTGACCCGGCCGACGGTGTCGTCGAGCAGCACGCGGTCGTCCTCGTCGACGTAGTGCTCGGTCGTCTGCCGCGCGTCGAGCAGGCCGAGCATCGGGGAGTCGATGCGGCCGGTGCCGAGCGTGCGGATCTCCAGGTCCGCCGGCGCGACGGCCTGCGGCCGCGCGAGGTGCACGACGTTGTCCGGCGCGTCCGCCGTCCCGTCGGCCCTGGGCACGGTCGCGCCGTCGCCGGTCGCATCGGCCGTGCCCGCGGCCCGGGCCGCTTCGTGTGCGCTGCTCACCGTATCCCTCGGTCCCTGCTCGTGTGGCGTCGTTCTGCTCGGGCGTCGTGCCCGGTGGAACCCGTGGCCCCGGACGGGCCGGCCCGCGACGGTGGGGACGGTGACCCTGGAAGTGCGTCCAGCGTGCCCGATCCGGGCGCGATCCGACAGGCCGCGTCACGGGATCGGTTCAGAGCCTACCGACTCAGACCAGACCCAGGACGCGGTCGACGCGGATCTCGATGACCACGCGCTCGGGGTTCACGCGGGGGACGCGGAAGCGGGCGGCGTAGCGCCGCTCGGCGTCGCGCACCGACTCCGGGTCGTCCCGGATCACGGCGACGCCCTCGAGCGTCGACCACCGCCGACCGTCGGCCTGCGAGACCGCGACCCGGGCGCCCCCGGCCCCGGCGGCGGCCACGTTGCGCGCCTTCTGGGAGCCGCCGCGGCAGATCACTCGGGCGACGCCCTTCTCGAGGTCGATCGTGACCCCGACCGGGACGACGTGCGGCGACCCGTCCGTGCGCAGGGTCACCAGGGTCCCGAGGTGCCGCTCGGTCCAGAAGGCGCGGAAGTCCTCGGAGACGACGTCGGGGGCGAGCCGGGTGCGCAGGGGGCGTGCGGTCACACCCGCATCATGCCTGTCGTCGTGTCGTCGTCGTGTCGTCGTCGTGTCCTCGTCGTGTCGTCGTCGTCGCGCCCCGGCTGTGGGTGGGGCCCCCGCACGAGGTCACGGGTGCGGCGAGCCGGGGGGTGAGGTCGGAGAGCCAGGATCCGTCGCGCCTCCGTATTCCCGGACGTCGTTCGGCGTGAGTTAGTTGGCAAAGGCAAGTTTCGTCTTGCCACGGGCTCGGCCCCGTGGTCACCTGGACGGGCACCCTCTCGTGGACGGAGACCACACTTCGTGAGCGCCGATCTGGCCGAATCGCCCGCATCCGCCGCAACCGCGGGTACCGCTCGCCCCACGGTGGCGATCCTGGTGCTCGCCTCGTGCGGTCTGTTGGTCTCGCTCATCCAGACCATGGTCGTGCCCCTGCTGCCGCAGTTCCCGCGGCTCATGTCGGTCTCCCCCTCGACGGCGGCCTGGCTGGTCACCGCCACCCTGGTCGCCGGCGCGGTGTCCGCACCCGTGCTCGGGCGGCTCGGCGACATGTACGGCAAGCGCCGGATGCTTCTGCTGTCGATCGCGCTCATCCTCATCGGGTCGGTCGTCGGTGCGCTGGCGCCGAACATCGTGCTGCTGATCGTGGGACGGGCGCTGCAGGGCGTGTCCTTCGGCGTCATCGCGCTGGGGATGAGCCTGATGCGCGACGTCCTCCCGCCCGAGCGGGTCGGTGCCGGCGTCGCCCTGATGAGCTCCTCGCTCGGCGTCGGCGGCGCGATCGGGCTGCCGATCACCGGGCTCGTCGCGCAGTGGGCCTCCTGGCGCTGGCTCTTCGCCGGGGCGGCCGTCGTCGCGGCGCTCCAGATCGCGCTCGTGTGGCGGCTGGTCGCGGAGTCCCGGGTGCGGACCGGGGGTCGGTTCGACGCCGTCGGTGCCGTGGGCATCGCCGCCGCGCTGATCTGCCTGCTGCTGGCCGTCTCCAAGGGCACGGAATGGGGCTGGGCGAGCCCGACCGTGCTCGGCCTGTTCGGTGCGGCCGTGGTGCTGCTCACGGTCTGGGCACGGTGGGAGCTGCGCCGCCGCGCCCCGCTGGTCGACCTGCGCGTCTTCGCACGCCCCGCCGTGCTCATGACGAACGGCGCCACCGTGCTCATCGGCTTCTCGATGTTCGCCACCTTCATGCTCGCGACCCAGATCCTGCAGGCGCCCGTCGAGACCGGTTACGGCTTCGGGCTGTCGCTGCTGGTCGCCGGCGTGGCGCTGCTGCCGATCGGCGGGTCGATGGTCGTGTTCTCCTCCGCATCGGCGATCATCTCCCGGATCCGCGGGCCGCGGACCACCCTGATCCTCGGCACCGGGCTGCTGGCGGTGGGCAACGTCGGGTTCGCCCTGCTGCCGACGTCGGAGCTGCTGCTGATCGGTACCGCGACCGTCGGCGCGATCGGGGCCACCCTCGCCTACTCCGCGCTGCCGCTGCTCATCATGCGGGCAGTTCCCGAGACCGAGACGGCCGCGGCGAACAGCCTGAACACGCTCATGCGCCAGCTGGGCACCTCGACCTGCACGGCGGTGGTCGCGGCCGTGAGCACGGCGTTGGTGATGGACGCCGGCGGCGAGACGCGGCCCGCCGGCACGGCGTACACCGTGGTCTTCCTGGCCGCGGCGGTCGCCGGCCTCCTCGCGATGGGGATCGCCGCCGCCACCCCCGCTCCCGACGCCGTCGCGGACTCGCGAGACGAGCTCGCCCTGGTCCGCCGGGCCGCCGCCTGAGGGTTTCTGGCAGCAACCCAGCCGCGGGGCTACTACCCTGGCGCGCATGCCGTCCGCGTCGTCCACCCCGCCGCCCGGGTCGGCCTGGACGGAGTTCGACAGCGCCAGCTGTTCCGTCGCCCGCACGGCCGCGCTGATCGGCGACGCCTGGACCGTGCTCGTGCTGCGAGACATGTTCAACGGCGTCCGCCGGTTCGACGACCTCGCCGGGCACCTCGGGATCGCCCGCAACGTGCTCGCCCGCCGGCTCGCAGGCCTGGTCGAGGCGGGCCTGGCGGAGAAGGTGCCCTACCGCGAGCCCGGCCGCCGGGAGCGCCAGGAGTATCGACTCACCCCGGCCGGGAAGGACCTGCGCACGGTGATGACGGCGCTGCGGGACTGGGGCGACCGGCACCTGGCGGGCGAGGCGGGGCAGCCGGTGGTGATCCGGCACGCCGAGTGCGGCGCCGAGGTGCACGCGGAACTGCGCTGCGAGGCGGGACACCTCATCGGACCGCGGGCGAAGCTGACCTCCGACCCGGGGCCGGGCGCCCGCCTACGCGAGGGCGCCTGAGTAGCCCTGTGTCAAGCCGCCCGGTGTTGGTGGGCGTGGGCGGCGCGGTGTCTTGTGCGTCTTGAGGGGTGTTGGTCTGCCGGCATTTCCAGATCACGCCCAGCCAGGATGGGCGTCGGTCAGGCGCCGGTGCAGGGTCTCGGGGCTGGTGTGGCCGCTGTAGCCCACGCCGTTCAGCCAGGCGTGCCGGCGTTTGGTCGAGAGCCAGTCGGCGCGGTGCTGGTCGGGGAAGCGGCGCAGGAACCTCAGGCTGATCTTCGAGTCGAGGTCGGCGAAGAGTCCGACCGCGCCGGGGAAGGCCACGGCGAGGTGGGCGCGCAGCCGGTTGGCCAGCGCCGTCGGCGGCCACGACCGCGACGGCGTGCTCGGTACTGGCCCAGTCGACCCCGCCGGTCGGCGGGATGGTGTCGGGTTGAGCTCGCTCAGCGGGTCGCGAAGGAGAGTGGTGCATCCGAACCCTCCCGGCCGGCCCGGACACAGCAAAGGTGCACCAGTGCGCGCCCGTCAGTCGCCGCGGGTGTCGCGGCGCAGCGGGTGCTCCGGGGGGATCTCGACGACGCCGATCCGCACGCCGTCGGGATCGCACACCCACATCTCGTCGAGCCCCCAGGGCTCGCGCCGCGGCTCGCGCAGGATCGTGGCGCCCCGGTCCGCCAGCTCCTTGTGCGCGGCGGCGATGTCCCGCACCTGCATCCATAGGGCGACGCCGGTGCGTTCGACGGGTTCCCCGCCCTGCCCCGACACCTCGAGGAAGCCGCCGCCGAGGAAGAACACGGTGCCGCCGGGGAACTCCCGGTGGACGGCCAGCCCGAGCACGTCCCGGTAGAAGGCGGTGGTCACGTCCGGGTCGGACGGCCGCAGCAGCACCCGTCCGGCGAGGATCTCCATCCCGCCGAGCCTACCCAGCGCCGGGCCGATCCACCCGGTCCGCGGGCAAAGACCGCTCCGGCCCGGCCCGCCGCGTCGGGGTCGGTCCCGCAGCACGGCTGGATGCGACCGGGGGCGAGGTAATGCGCCGCGGTGAGCGCGATCACCTTTTTCCCGTTCCGACGAACTCCGCCGCGAGGGCGGCATCGTGGTCGTCAAACACGTGACCGTCGCGCACGAGTGCGGCCGAGATTTCCCCACGCCGCCCGCGTGCCAGGGTCGAAAGTCCCGAACTCGCCCGGGTCGAGGGCTCGATCCGCCCCGGCGGCACCCCCGGTGGCGAGGGCCGTCGGTCCGTGCCGCTCCCCTGCGCGGCGTGCGGCGAGCCGTCCGGCCCGGAGGATCACCCGCTCGCGGCGGAGCGGATCGCTCGCGAGGTCGGGCACGTGACGCGGGCCGTGCCCGCCAACCCCGGGGTGGATCGGCACCCGGTGCCACAACCCGCCAACCAGTCCACATCAGACAGTGTCCACAACGGACGAAGACACGTGCTTGCTCTGCACCGATCCGTGCCCCTCCTGCCGAACCCGCAGGTAGAACCATTGAGTAGAACTCGCCGGTAACATTTCCTCGGATATCCAACAATGGGCATCCGCGTACGAGTGAAGAGCCAGGTCACGTTCCGATCTCCGGCTTATTCCCGCTACGATTCTCTTACCGCCGAAGCACGAAACCATCCGGGTCGTCGCGCCGCCGTCCGCCGCACCGACCTGTGTTTCCTACTTGTTCGGCCCACGTTTCGACCAGCGTCCGAATCTGGAGGCCCCCGTATGAAGCCGTTCGTGGTCAACCGCCACGGCCGCCTCGTGTTCCCCGCGAACTTTTCGCCGGATCTCGATTTCTCGGTGCTCGACACGCTCGAGGGCGCGGCCGCCGTCATCGGCCGCGACTTCGAGTCCAAAGCACCTACCGGGACCGAGATCGCCGAGCGGATCGCCCGCGGCGCCTACTCCCGCCGGTTCGATCTGCTCCGTGACCTGGGCCAGAACCTCTTCTGGGTCAACCGCTGGGCGCTGACCATGTACGAGAAGCGCCCCACGCGCTGGCGCGACCTGCCGCGCACCCGTGACGACGTGTTCCTGCCCGTCGTCACCCCGTGGGTCGACGGCGAGCGCAAGGCCGCCGCCGTCGTCGAGGCCTGGCAGGGGCTGCCGGAGGGCCGGTACCCGGAGGTCGAGGAGCGGCTGTTCGGCCTGCTCAACGACGTGTACGGCAACCGCAAGCACCACGCGACGGACCTCGAGCCCGTCAAGCCGACCGTCGCGGAGTTCCTCGCGCAGCCCGGCGCCCTGACCTTCGTCCTGCCCGACCTGGAGCCGGACTACCCGACCTTCTCCCCGACCGAGATCCTCGACGCCCACGAGGAGGCCCCCGAGCTGGAGGCGCTGTCCCGCTGGGCGATGGTGCTGCACAACCAGTACCCGTGGACCCGGTCGCGGACCGAGCTGCGGGAGGCGTCGGCGATCGGCGACGACGAGGTCGTCATCGCGTTCCACCCGCGCACCCGGGAGGTGGCGGCGTTCCTGGACCGGGTCCGCAACGGAGCGCCCGTCCGGACCCGCCCCTCCCGGCCCGCCGTCACGCCCGTCGCGCCGGCCACGCCGCTCGAGCCGGTGAAGGTCGCCGAGACGTTCGCGGTCAAGCCGACGATCGAGTCGCTGGCGGTCGTGCGCGGCGAGCACGTCTGCGAGAACACGGACGTCGTGCGCAACACCAGCTTCTCGTGGTCGCCGATGAGCGCCGCGGAGATCACCGCGAAGACCGGGATCGAGCGGCGGCGCTACTCCGAACACGACATCGGTGACCTCGCGCTCGCGGCGGCCGACGCCGCCCTCGCCCACTCCGGCCGCACGCCGGAGGAGATCGGCGCGGTCCTCGTGGCGACCTGCACCAGCGACCGGCTCATCCCGTCGCTGGCCACCTGGCTCTCCGGCGAGCTCGGCCTCCTGCAGACCCACTGCTCGGCGGACATCGTGGCGGCCTGTGCGGGCCTCCCGTACGGCCTCGCCGAGGCGGTGCGCCAGCTGCAGGAGGTCGGGCGACCGGTGCTGCTGGTCTGCGTCGAGAAGTTCAGCGACAAGATCGGCGGGGTCCGCACCTCGCGCATGATCTTCGGCGACGGCGCGGCCGCGCTCGTCGTGGCGCCCGCGGCGGAGGGGTCCGCGGGCGACGTCGAGGTCCTGCAGACCTACGCGAGCGGGCCCCCCGCCCAGGTCAACTCGATCATCTGGCCGAACCCGGAGTTCGACAACGACATCACGGTCTACGGTCCCGAGGTGAAGGCGCTGGTCGCCCGCTACCTCGAGCAGATGATCGGCGAGCTCGACGCGCTGCCCGGCCCGGACGGCGGGAAGCTGCTCGACGCCATCGAGCTGATCGTGCCGCACCAGGCCAACCGCACGATGATCGTGCAGCTGGCCGAGAAGGCGGGGCTGAGCGCGGACCAGCTCTACTTCGACATCGGTGACATGGGCAACGTCTCCGCCGCGTCGATCCCGATCGCGCTGTTCGACGCCGTGCGCGACGGCGTCGTCACCCGGCCCACCCGGGTCTTCGCGCCCGGTTTCGGGGCCGGCGCGGTGGGCGGCTACGCCGTCCTCACGGTCGATCCGGCCATCATGGCCCCGGAGGTCGTGCTGCCGCCCGCGGTGCAGGACCGGGCGGCAACGGTGTTACCGCGGGCCCCGGTCGCCGGAACCTCCATGGAGGATGTCCACGCGGCGTTCGGGGCGTAGCAGGATGGCCCTCGTGAGCAGCTTCTCCCGGATCGCGATCGTCAACCGTGGTGAGCCCGCCATGCGGCTCATCCACGCCGTGCGCGAGTGGAACGCGTCGACTCCGTCGACCGTCGGCACGTCGACCCCGTCGACGGTCGGCGCAGCGGGTGGACCCCCGCTGCGCACCATCGCGCTGTACACCGCCGTGGACCGCCGCGCCATGTTCGTGCGCGAGGCCGACGAGGCCGTGCTCATCGGCCCGGACGACCCCGACCACCTCGGTCCGTCGCCCTACCTCGATCACGCGGAGCTGGAGCGGGCCCTGAAGGTGGCCCGCGCCGACGCCGTCTGGCCGGGCTGGGGCTTCGTGTCGGAGAAGGCGGAGTTCGCCGAGCTGTGCCGGAACCTCGGCATCACCTTCATCGGCCCGTCGCCCGAGGTCATGCGCGACCTCGGGGACAAGATCGCCGCGAAGCGGCTCGCCGAGCGCGTCGGCGTGCCGCTCGCGGCCTGGTCCGGCGGCCCGGTCGCCGACCTCGCCGAGGCGAGGGAGAAGGCGGAGACGATCGGCTACCCGCTGATGGTCAAGGCCACCGCGGGCGGCGGCGGGCGCGGGATCCGCTACGTCGCCACGCCCGACGACCTCGCCGAGGCCTTCGAGCGCGCCGCGTCCGAGGCCGGCAAGACCGCCGGCGACGCGACCGTGTTCCTCGAGCGCGCGGTGCGCGGCGGCCGGCACGTCGAGGTGCAGGTCGTCGCCGACGCCACCGGCGACGTCTGGACCCTGGGCGTGCGGGACTGCTCCGTGCAGCGCCGCAACCAGAAGGTCGTCGAGGAGTCCGCCTCGACCGCGCTGGACGCGGAGCAGGAGGAGCTGCTGCGCACCTCCGCGGCCGAGCTCGCCCGCGCCGCCGGCTACGTCAACGCCGGCACGGTGGAGTTCCTCTACGAGCCCAAGGAGCGGCTGCTGTCGTTCCTCGAGGTCAACACGCGGCTGCAGGTCGAGCACCCGGTCACCGAGGCGTGCACCGGCGTCGACATCGTCAAGCTGCAGCTGCACGTGGCCGGGGGCGGCAAGCTGGCCGATCTCGCCGACGGGCCGCTCCACGGTGGTCCGTCGGAGCCGCCCCGCGGCACGGGCTGGGCGATCGAGGCGCGCCTGACCGCCGAGGACCCGGAGCGCGGCTTCGCGCCCGCCCCCGGCGTCATCGAGCACCTCGCGCTGCCCTCCGGCCCCGGGATCCGGGTGGACACCGGCGTCGCGGCCGGCGACGTCATCCCGCCGCAGTTCGACTCGATGATCGCGAAGATCATCGCGTGGGGCCGCGACCGCGACGAGGCCCGCGCCCGGCTGCTGCGCGCACTGCGCCAGACGGCCGCGGTGATCGAGGGCGGGACCACCAACAAGGCCTTCCTGCTCGACCTGCTCCAGCGGCCCCAGCTGATCACCGGCGAGACCGACACGACCTGGCTCGACGGGCTGATGGCGCAGGGCTACGTGCCGCCGCGCCGGCTCGACGTCGCGCTGCTCGCCACCGCCGTCGAGGCGCACGACGGGCACGTCGCCCGGCAGCGGGAGCGGCTGTTCACCGCCGCCGAACGGGGCCGGCCGGAGGTCGGCGCCGAGACCTGGCACCAGACCGATGTCCGCGCGGGGGGCGAGTCCTACCGCCTGCGGGTCGCCCGCACCCGCGCCAACCGCTACCGGGTGGTGCTCGAGGTGCCGGGGACCACGCCGCAGGCCGTCGACGTCGACGTCGAGCGCTCCGGCCGCTTCGAGCGCCGGCTCACCGTCGGCGGCACCACCTACTCGGTGCTGTCGGCGCCGCAGGACACGGACTACCTCGTCGAGGTCGACGGAGCCGTGCACCGGATCTCCGGCGGGGAGGCCGGCATGGTCCGGGCGCCCGCCCCGGCCATGGTCGTCGCCGTCCCGGTGACCGCCGGGCAGGAGGTCGCCGAGGGCGACGTCGTCGCGATCGTCGAGTCGATGAAGCTCGAGACCGCGCTGCGGGCGCCGTTCGCCGGCACCGTGGCCGAAGTCCTGGTGCCGTCGAACACCCAGGTCGAGGGCGGCACGAAGCTCGTCCGGCTCGAGCCCGCGGCCGACGCCGGCGGCCCCGCCGCGGGCGGCGACCGCGCCGACTTCTCCGCGCTGCTCGGCGCCGGTGCCGACGCCGATCCCGCCGCCACCGCCGCCGACGTGCTCACCGCACTGCGCTGGCAGGTGCTGGGCTTCGACGTCGACGAGCGGGAGGCCCGACCGCTGCTGGCCCGGCTCGAGGCCGCGCGGGCCACGCTGCCCGGCGACGACCCGGCCGTGCTCGCGGGCGAGACCGCGGTGCTGCGGATCTTCACCGACCTGTCGGCCCTGTCCCGCAACCGCCGCGAGTCCGACGAGCCCGCCGACGGCAACGGCAACGGCACCGGTGAGTCCGGTCGCAACCCGCAGGAGTACCTGCACGCCTACCTGCGGTCCCGGGACGTCGAGCAGGAGCAGCTGCCGGAGTCCTTCCGCGCCAAGCTGCGCCGCGCGCTCGCGCACTACGGCGTGGACCTGGAGGGTCCCGGCACGCAGCTCGAGCCGGCGCTGTACTGGATGTTCCTGGCACACCGGCGCGCCACCGCGCACGAGCCGGTGATCCTCGACCTGCTGCAATGGCGGCTGGCGCACCCGGCGTCGCTGACCGGGCTGCCGGCGGCGCGCCGCGAGGAGTACCTGCGCACGCTCGACGACCTGGTGCTCGCCACCCAGCTGCGGCACCCCGTCGTCGGCGACCTGGCCCGCCAGGTCCGCTACCACTCGTTCGACGCCCCGGCGGTCGCCGCCGAGCGCGAGCGGGTGCAGCACGAGGTCCGCGAGCAGCTCGACCACCTGGCCGAGCACCCGGACGCCCCGGAGCGGGCGGAGCGGATCGAGGCGCTGGTCGCCTCGTCCGAGCCGATCCTCGGGGTGTTCGGCGCGCGGCACAACGCCGCCCTGCTCGAGGTCATGACGCGGCGCTACTACCGGATCCGGCCGCTGCAGGACCTGCGGATCAACGAGAGCCTCGGGCTGCCGGTGCTCACCGCGTCGTACACGCACCGCGGCAAGGACCGCACGGTCCTCGCCACGGTGATCGACAACAACGACCCGCGGCGCGCGCTGGCCGCCGCGAACCAGATGCGGCGGCTGGTCGAGGATCTGCCCGAGGGGCGCACGGCGCTCGTGGACCTCTACGTCACCTCGGCCCACGCGGACGACCGGGGCGACCCGGACGCCCGCGCCGACCGGGTGCGCGCCGCGATCGGGGCGGTGCCGCCGGGCCGGGTGGCCCGCGTCGCCGTCGCCGTGCGCCCGAACCCGTCCGGGTCGCCCGACGTGCTCGCCGACCCGGGCCCCGTCTGGTTCACCTTCCGGCCGGAGGCCGACGGCACGCTGGTCGAGGACCGGACACTGCGCGGCCTGCACCCGCTGGTCGGCGAGCGGCTCGGGCTCTGGCGGCTCGGCAACTTCGACCTGCGCCGGCTGCCGGCCGAGCCGGACGTGCACCTGTTCCACGTCACCGGCAAGAACGTGCGCGAGGACCAGCGCCTGCTGGCCCTGGCCGACGTCCGGCGGCTGACCGTGCTGCGCGACGGCGGTGCCGGAGCGCCCTCCGGCACACCCGCCGACGGCGGGACCATCCGGTCCCTGCCCGAGCTCGAGCGGGCGATCGACGCCTGCCTCGACAGCCTGCGCAGTGCGCGCAGCCGCGAGCCGAAGCTGGCGAAGCTGGCCTGGAACCGGATCCTGCTGCACGTCTGGCCGGTCGTCGGCATCCCGTTGGAGGAGCTCGACACCGTGGTGCGGCGGCTCGCCGCCCGCACCGGGTCGCTGGGCCTCGAGCAGGTCATGGTCCAGTTCCGCGCCGAGCGTCCGGGCGAGCGGACCCCGCACGAGTACCTCCTGCGGCTCTCCCGCCCGCCGGGCGCCGGCCTGACCGTGCGGCTCGACGAGCCGCCGACGGGCCCGATGCGCGAGCTCGACGCCTACGCCCAGAACGTGATCAAGGCGCAGCGGCGCGGGGCGGTCTACCCCTACGAGATCATCCCGATGCTCACCGGGCCGGAGGGCCGGTTCGTCGAGTACGACCTGGTCGAGGGCTCCGGGGTGCACCCGGTGGCCGAGCCGGTGGAGCGCGAGCCGGGCCGCAACACGGCCAACATCGTGCTCGGCACGGTCACCGCGCCCACGGCGAAGCAACCCGAGGGCATGACGCGGGTGGTGCTGCTCGGCGACCCGACGCGGGGGCTGGGCGCGCTGGCCGAGCCCGAGTGCGCGCGGGTGTGTGCGGCGATCCGGCTCGCCCGCGAGCTGGACGTGCCGGTCGAGTGGTTCGCCGTGTCGTCGGGCGCCAAGATCGCCATGGACTCCGGCACGGAGAACATGGACTGGATCTCCCGCGCGCTGCGGGCGATCATCGAGTTCACCCAGGAGGGCGGCGAGGTCAACGTCGTCGTCACCGGGATCAACGTCGGCGCCCAGCCCTACTGGAACGCCGAGGCCACGATGCTGCTGCACACCAAGGGCATCCTGGTCATGACGCCGGACAGTGCGATGGTGCTCACCGGCAAACAGAGCCTGGACTACTCCGGCGGTGTCTCGGCCGAGGACAACTTCGGCATCGGCGGCTACGACCGGATCATGGGCCCGAACGGGCAGGCGCAGTACTGGGCGCCCGACCTGGCCGGGGCCGTCGACGTCCTGTTCCGGCACTACGAGCACACCTACCGGGTGCCCGGCGAGCGGTTCCCCCGGTCGGCCCCGACCGACGACCCCGTGCAGCGGGACGTCACCACCGCGCCGCACGACGGCGGGGAGTTCACCACCCTCGGCCAGATCTTCTCGTCCGAGACCAACCCGGGGCGCAAGAAGCCCTTCGACATCCGCTCCGTGATGCGCGGCGTGGCCGACCTGGACCACGCCCCGCTCGAGCGGTGGGCGGACATGCACGACGCGGACTCCGTCGTCGTGTTCGACGCCCACCTGGGCGGCCAGCCCGTGTCCCTGCTCGGCATCGAGTCCAAGCCGATCCCGCGGCGCGGCGTCCTGCCCGTCGACGGGCCCGAGCAGTTCACCGCGGGCACCCTCTTCCCGCGCTCGTCGAAGAAGACGGCGCGGGCGATCAACGCGGCGAGCGGCAACCGGCCGCTGGTGGTGCTGGCGAACCTGTCCGGGTTCGACGGCTCGCCGGAGTCCCTGCGCTCGCTGCAGCTGGAGTACGGCGCGGAGATCGGCCGGGCGATCGTCAACTTCGACGGTCCGATCGTGTTCTGCGTGGTCTCCCGCTACCACGGCGGGGCGTTCGTGGTCTTCTCCGCGACGCTCAACGACCACATGGAGGTCGCGGCCGTCGAAGGCTCGTACGCCTCCGTCCTGGGCGGCGCGCCGGCCGCCGCCGTGGTGTTCGCCGGTGAGGTCCGCAAGCGGACCGCCGCCGACGAGCGGGTCACGGGTCTCGAGGCGCGCATCGCCGCCGCCGTCGAGGCCGGGTCCGACGCCGAGGCCTCCCGGCTGCGCGCCGAGCTCGCCTCCGTCCGGGCCGCCGTCCGCTCGGAGAAGCTCGGCGCCGTCGCCGAGGAGTTCGACAGCACGCACTCGATCCAGCGGGCCCAGCGCGTCGGGTCCGTCCACCACATCGTCGACCCGCACCAGCTCCGGCCGTACCTCGTCGACGCCGTCCGCCGGGGCATCGCACGCACCCTCGAGGAACTGGAGACCTGATCATGACCTCCGCCGCCGCTGCTCCGCTCGCGACCGACACCCACCCCGAGCCCCGCGTCGCCCTCGTCACCGGTGGCGCCCGCGGGATCGGGGCGGCCATCACCACCACGCTGGCCCGCGCCGGGGTGCACGTGGCGGCCGGCTACAGCTCCAACTCGAAGGCCGCCGACGACCTGGCCGAGAAGCTCCGCGCCGAGGGGTGCTCGGTCTCGGTGCACCAGGGCAACGTCGGCGTCCCGGAGGACTGCCAGCGCTACGCCGCCGAGGTGCTCGAGGCCCACGGGAAGATCGACTACCTGGTCAACAACGCGGGGATCACCGTCGACAAGACCGTGCGGCGGATGACCGTCGAGGACTGGCACGCGGTGCTGCGGATCAACCTCTCCGGCGCCTTCTACATGACCAAGGCCGTGCTGGACCACATGTCGGACAACGGCTTCGGCCGGATCGTCAACATCAGCTCGGTGATCGGCGAGTCCGGCGCCGTGGGGCAGGCGAACTACGCCGCGTCGAAGTCCGGCCTGTTCGGGTTCAGCAAGAGCCTCGCGCAGGAGGTGGCGCGCAAGGGCATCACGGTCAACTGCGTGGCCCCCGGCTACATCGAGACCGAGATGGTCGCCGGGGTCCCGGAGAAGGTGCTGGAGAGGCTGCTCGCGGGCGTCCCCGTCGGGCGGTTGGGGCAGGCGAGCGAGATCGCCCGCGCCGTCCAGTTCCTCCTCGACGACGACGCCGGCTACATCACCGGCAGCGTCCTGGCCGTCAACGGCGGGCTGGACATGTAACTCCCTGGTCGGACGAACGGCGCCCTCGCTTCAGTGAGCGAGGGCGCCGTTCGCTCATGTGCGACGGCAGAGGTCCTTCGCGGCGAGGACGCGCTCGACCGCCCGGTCGTTGTCCGCGGCGGCGATCTTCCCCGAGTCGAGGGCCTGCTGGAGGGCGTCGAGGATCGGGGCGACCGGCTCGACGTTCGACGAGAGGGCGACGTCCGCTCCCGCCATGAGCGCCGTCAGGCTCGCCTGCGGCAGCGTGAACCGGTCGCTGACGGCCTTCATCGCGCCGAGGTCGTCCGTCATGACCAGGCCGTCGAACCGGTACTCGTCGCGCAGCAGCGCGTAGGTCGCCGGGGTGAGCGAGGAGGGCAGCTCGTCGGTCAGGCCCGGGACGTCGAGGTGCCCGACCATCACGCCGACGCGGTCGTGGTCGAGCCGGGCCAGCAGGTCGGCGTAGGGCCTCAGGTCGGCCTGCCGCAGCTGGTCTAGCGGCGGCACCGAGACCCGGCCCTGGTGCGAGTCGCCGCTGGAGTGCCCGTGGCCCGGGAAGTGTTTGAGCACGCCGTAGACGCCGGCCCGGCGCAGCCCCTCCTCGAAGGCGCCGGCGTAGCGGGTCACCACGGCGGGGTCGTTCGAGAAGGAGCGGTCGCCGATCACCGAGTTCGCCGGCTGGTCGCTGACGTCGACGTCCGGAGCCAGGTCCCAGGTCACGCCCCGGGCCGCCAGCTGCCGGCCGCGCTCCTCGGCCAGGGCGCGCACCTGCTCCGGGGTCTTCCTCGCCAGCGCGCGGGCGCTGGGCAGCTCGCCGTCGAGCTGGTCGATGCGCTGGACGCGACCGCCCTCGTCGTCGACGGCCACGGCGACCGGCAGGTTCCCGGCCGCCTGGACCGCGTCGAGCGCCGCGTTCCGCAGCAGGGCGGTCGCGTTGCCGCCGAGGAAGATCCCGCCGACGTGCGAGTCGCGGACGATCCGCGCGGCACCGGCGGGATCGGCGGCGTCGACACCCACCATGAGCCGCTGGGCCAGCCGGTCCCGCGGGGCGAGGGCCTGCACCATCGAGACGCAGGTGGGACGCGGGTCGGCGGGAGCAGGATCCGGCGCGGCCGCGCCGGGAGTGGGGGCCTGCTGTTGGGCCTGCTGTCGGGGTGTGCCTGCGGCGCGGGCCGAGAGCGCGACGTCCGGAGCGGCGCCCGTGATCACCCCCACACCCGCCAGCAACGCCCCGACCACCAGTCCCGCGGAGAGGACCGAGACCGCGCGTCGGCGCCGACGCGGGGGGCGCCGCTCGGGGGCTCCTGGCGCCAGGTCTCCGGGAGGGAAGCTCTCGATCCGCATCGCACCCCAGTGTCCCTGTCGCGCCGGGTCGTCCCGCACACCCCCGCCCCGCGCGTCGGGCCGGCAGTGAAGATCACCGATTGTGGAGCGGAGTCCGCGCTCACCGCGGTTTCCGATCCACGCCTCGCGATCATGGTCGGCTGTTGCGGTGCACCAGCCACTCCTGCCACTCACGGAGCCGGGCACGACGATCCCCGGTCAGCGCGGCGGCGGGACCTGCTCCCCCACCGGCGGCGGCTCGGGCGGGGTGCCGTCGCCGAAGGGCCGCCCGCCCAGTTCCTCGCGGTGGTGCGGGGTGAGCCAGCCGGAGAGGTCGGGGCCGACCGGCACGATGCCCGTCGGGTTGATCTCCTCGTGCACCCCGTAGTAGTGCTGCTTGATCTGGGTGAAGTCGATCGTGTCGCCGAAGCCCGGCGTCTGGAACAGGTCGCGGGCGTAGGCCCAGAGCACCGGCATCTCGGTGAGCTTCTGCCGGTTGCACTTGAAGTGGCCGTGGTAGGCGGCGTCGAACCGGACGAGCGTGACCCACAGCCGCACGTCCGCCTCGGTGATCGTGTCGCCGACGAGGTAGCGCTGGTCCGCCAACCGCTCGGACAGCTCGTCGAGCCGGTCGAACAGCGCCGCGTACGCCCGTTCGTACGCCCGCTGCCCCTTGGCGAACCCGCACTTGTACACGCCGTTGTTGACGTCGTGGAAGATGCCCTCCGAGACCTCGTCGATCTCGTCGCGGTACTTCTCCGGGAACAGGTCCGGCGCGCCCGGGCGGTGGTACGCCGTCCACTGCGTCGCGAAGTCGAACTCGAGCGACCAGTAGTCGTTGGTCACGACCTCGCCGCCGGCCACCTCGACGACCGCCGGGACCGTCACGCCCTTGTCGTAGCCCGGCACGGCCTTCTCGTAGGCCTCGCGCAGGTACTCGATCCCCAGGACCGGGTCCTTGTTCTCGGGGTCGAGGTGGAAACGCCAGCTCCGGTCGTCGTGCAGCGGGCCCGCGATGCCCAGCGAGAGCACCGGCTCCAGCCCCAGCAGCCGCCGCGCGATGATCGTCCGGTTCGCCCACGGGCAGGCGCGGGCCCCGACCAGGCGGTACCGGTCCGGCTCCACGGGCCACGGCGACGATCCGTCCGAGGTGATCCGTTCCTGCACGCCGAGCGGCTCGCGCACGAACTCCTCCGTGCTCGACTGGGCGGCGCCTGCGATGTCGGCCATCCCTCGAACCTAGGTGCTCCCGGCCCGTCCCGCCGTGTGGTCGAATCCGACCATGGTCGCTGTGCGGGAGCTGTCGGACCTGGTGCGCCCCGGCATGCGGGTGGCCCTCGGCGACGGGTGTGGGACCCCGCTGTCCCTGCACGGCCCGCTCACCCGCGCGGCCGCGGGCAAGGGGGTCCGGCTGGTGCTCGGCTGGATGCCGGGCCGGGCCCCCGACCTCGACCCGGCGGCGTTCGCCGACGTCCGGGTGCTGATGGGCGGGCCCGGCGTGCGGGCCATGGTCGAGGCCGGACAGGCGCACGTCGTCCCCTGCCGGCTGTCCGCGGTCCCGGCGCTGATGGCCGGCGCGTTGCGGCCCGACCTGCTCGTCGCCACCGTGGTCCGCGGCCCGGACGGGCTGCACCTCGGCGCAGAGACCTCCTACCTGCGGGGGCTCGTCGACGCGGGGGTGCCGGTGGCCGCCGTCGTCTCCACGGCCACCCCGCTCGCCGAGGTCGGTCCGCCGATCCCCGAGGACCGGGTCACCGTGCTCGGCGAGACGGACGCGCCGCCGATCGAGATCCCCGACGCCACCCCCACCCCGGTCGACGAGATCGTGGCGCGGCACGTCGCCGGGCTCGTTCCCGAGGGCGCCCGGGTGCAGGTGGGGCCCGGCCGGCTCGCCCAGGCGATGGTCGGGGCGCTCGAGGTGCCCGTGCGGATCGACTCGGGCCTGCTACCCGACCCGATCGTCGATCTCGACGCGAAGGGCCTGCTGCTCGACGAGCCGGTCGCCGCCTACCTCTGCGGCACCCGGCGGCTCTACGAGTGGGCCGACGGCCGGCGGATCCTGCACCCCGTCGAGGTCACCCACGACATCGGCCGGCTGTCCGCGGCCGGTGCGCCGCCGCTGATCGGGCTCAACGCCGCCCTGGAGATCGACCTCGACGGGCAGGTCAACGTCGAGGGCGTCGGCCGGGCCAGCGCCGGCATGATCGGTGGGCACCCCGACTTCTGTGCCGCCGGGGTGCGTGGGCCGGGGATGTCGGTGATCGCGATGCCGTCGACGGTGAAGGACCGCCCGACACTCGTCGAGCGGCTGTCCCGGCCGGTCACCACGGCGTCGCACGACGTCGAGGTGGTCGTCACCGACCGGGGCGTCGCCGACCTGCGCGGGCTGGACCGGGCGGAGCGGCGGGCCGCGCTGCGGGAGCTGTGGGACGGGCAGGTGCGCGGGGTGTCGTGAGACGAGTGATCACGGCGCCAGGAAGTCCTGCAGGGCCGAGACCGTGGCGGGGAGGTTCTCCTCCACCAGGAAGTGTCCCGCGTCGGGGATCGCCCGCCCGGTGACGAGGGCGGGATCGGCGGAGAGCCGGCGCCAGACCTCGAGCGGGGACTCGGGGTTGCGCCCGACCACCCCCTTCTCGCCCCACAACACCAGGCCGGGGGCGGCGAGCCGCGCACCCTCCGCGTCGTGCTCCAGGTCGATCGTGGCGCCCGCCCGGTAGTCCTCGAGCATCGCGTGCCGCGCCTCCGGGTCGGCGAAGGCCTGCTCGTAGGCGGCGAGGGACTCGGCGTCGTGGGCCGCGAGCCCGCTCCCCCAGCTGCCGAGCAGACGGTGCAGGTAGTAGATCGGGTCGCCGGCGATCAGCCGCTCGGGGAGGTCGGCGGGCTGGATGAAGAAGAACCAGTGGTAGTAGGCCTGGGCGAGCGCGCGGTCGACGTGCTCGTAGACATAGCTCGTCGGCAGGATGTCCAGCAGCGCGAGCCGCTCCACGCGGTCGGCGTGGTCGAGCCCGAGCCGGTGGGTCACCCGGGCACCCCGGTCGTGCCCGACGACGGCGAACCGCTCGAACCCCAGCTCCGTCATCACCCCGGCCTGGTCGGCCGCCATGGCGCGGAACGAGTAGCCGTAGTGGTCCTCACCGGAGGGAGGTCGGCCGGACTCGCCGTAGCCGCGCAGGTCGGTCGCGACGACGGTGTGCCGCGCGGCCAGCTCGCGCATCACCGGCCGCCACATCACGTGGGTCTGCGGGAAGCCGTGGAGCAGGAGGACCGGCGGGCCCTCGCCGCCGCGCGTCCCGTGGATCCGGACCCCGTCGACCGTGACGTCGAACGACGTGAACCCCGTCATGTCCGCCATGGTCCGGACCGTAGCCGGGCACGTCCGCCGCGGCAGCCGGTCCCGGGTCGGCCGCGCCACCCGCCTCGAAGACCCACGCCTTGAGGACGGCGAAGCGGATCAGCCCGCCGAGCACGCTCGCGAGCGTGACCGCCGCCGACTCCTCCAGCGGCGTCGCCCCGGGGACGATCTCGTGCAGCACGAGCAGCACGGCGGTGCTGTAGCCGGCGTAGAAGGCGACGGTCCCCGCGTCCTGCAGGAAGACCCGCCAGCGGTGGGCCGCGGCGCCGTCGAAGGTGAAACGCCGGTTGGCCTCCGTGCTCACCGCCGTGCTGAGCAGCAGGGCGACGAGGTTGGCCGGCACGGCGTCGAGGGCCAGCCGCATCAGCAGGTAGAGGGCGGCGTTGACGGCGGTGCCGAGCCCGCCGACGACCGCGAACCGGACCATCTGGACCACCAGCGGGAAGCGCGCCCGGCACCCGGCGACCCCACGGCCGAGGCCCGCGACCGCACGGGCGGCGACCTCCGCCAGGACGTGCGCCGGGGGCGTCACCTCGATCGCCCTGCTCGCCGTCACCCGTCCACCTCTTCCGCCCGATTCCGTGATCGGTACCGTTGTCTCATCCCCGCCTGGGTCTACGCCTTCTCCCGGCTGTGCAAACGCTGTGAGGGACGATCTTTCATCCCACCGGGGAGATCGTGACGAGGTCGTGATCTCCGCGAGCCGTCACCGGGACGAGAGACGGACGTTGACCGTGCGAGGTCGAACGCCACCCGTCCGGGTGGCGGACCGGAGCACGGACGGGGGGAATCCGGGGATGCGTCGGACGGCAGTGGCACTCGGGGTCGTCGCACTCGTCGCCGCAGGGGGCGTCGCGGCGGCGACGGGGGCCTCCGCCGCGCCGACGAGCGACCCGGCCGTCGCGCACGGCTACTACCTGGCGCAGAACGGCACCGCGCCGGACGGCACGTGGTCGCCGCAGTCCGACGCGCTCGTCGACCCGGAGGTCGGACACTGCTACGACCTGACGTCGCTGGCCACCGGTCCGGGCACGGCCTGGACGGAGTCGGTGAACCGCACCGACAAGGTGGCGCTGCTGTCCACGCGGACCTGCACGCAGCAGGAGGAGGCGGCGACGGAGAACGCGACCGGGGAGACCGCGGCGGCCGCCCGTCGGGCGGCGCGCTGGACCTCCCCGGACTCGGTCTCGCCGGGCTCCGGCGAGTACACGTTCCGCTCGGTGAGCTTCGCGACCGTGCCCTGATCCTGCGCGGATCTCAGACCTGCAGGAACACCGTCTCCCGGTCACCCTGCAGGTGGATGTCGAAGCGGTACTCCGCCTCCCCGACCTTCTCGGCGATCAGCGTGCCCCGTCGCCCGGCCGGCACCGCGGCGAGGACCGGGTCGGTGTCGTTGGCGGGCTGGCCGTCGAAGTAGATCCGGGTGACCACCCGGTCGAGCAGCCCGCGGGCGAAGACCGAGACGTCGAGGTGCGGCGCCTCCGCGGCGTCGGTGTCCAGGCCGGGCAACGCGCCCGGCAGCACGGTCCGGACGCTCCACCGGCCCGTCTCGTCCGTGCAGCTGCGCCCGAACCCGAGGAAGCCCGGCACGCTCGGCTCGGCGGCGCCGCGCGGGTCGTCCGGGTGGGCGAACCGACCGTCGGGGTCGGCCTGCCAGGTCTCGATCAGGCCGTCCGTCACGGGGACGCCGGCGCCGTCCCGGACGATCCCGGAGATCACGATCTCGCCCGGGGTGCCGGGCGGGACCACGTCGGCACCCTTCGACCAGTCCAGCCCGAGCCTCAGGTACGGCCCGACGGTCTGCGACGGCGTCAGGGGCAGCTGCTCACTCATGGGGCTCCTCGAAGGGGGTCTGCTCGCGGCCGCGCAGCACGATGTCCCAGCGGTAGGACAGCGCCCACTCGGGCTGCGTGGTGTCCATGTCGAAGGTGGAGACCATCCGCTCGCGGGCGCCCTCGGGCACCGAGTTGAAGATCGGGTCGAACGGGAACAGCGGGTCCTCGGGGAAGTACATCTGGGTGACGAGCCGCTGGGTGAACGCCCACCCGAACAGCGAGAAGTGGATGTGCGCCGGTCGCCAGGCGTTGTGGTGGTTGCCCCACGGGTAGGCGCCGGGCTTGATCGTGGTGAACGAGTACTCGCCGAGCGAGTTCGTGACCACGCGGCCGCCACCGGAGAAGTGGGGGTCCAGCGGGGCGGGCCAGTTGTCGCGCTCGTGGGCGTAGCGGCCCGCGGCGTTGGCCTGCCAGACCTCCACCAGCGTGTCCGGGACCGGGCGGCCGTCGGAGTCGAGGACCCGGCCGGACACGGTGATCCGCTGGCCGAGGGGCTCGCCCTCGTGCTGGCGGGTCAGGTCGTGGTCGTTCGGCCCGATCTCGCCGACGAGCAGCGGGCCGGTGACCTCGGTCAGCCGCTGCGGGACGATGATCGGCCGCTGCGTGGGCGCCCGCAGCCCGGTGCTCTTGTACCCCGCGAAGTCCAGCGGCGGGTGGGTGTCCCTCGGCTGCTGGTAGGGCCGGGGTCGGGCCAGGGTCATCGATCGCTCCTCTCCGAGCGTCTCGCTGCACGGTGCCTGTCGGCGCGTCGACCAGCACTGTGCGGCACGGGGCCGCCACCGCTCGACCGGCCTTCCGTTCTGCGGAAGAATGCCCGCTCGTGGCGGGCAGGTCGACGGTGACGGCGCGGGTCCTCGACGTCCTCGGCGCCTTCACCGCGGCCACCCCGGAGCTCTCCCTGACCGAGATCAGCAGGCGCACCGGGCTCCCCCTGACCACGACCCACCGGCTCGTCGGCGAGCTCGCCGCGTGGGGTGCGCTGGAGCGCGGCGAGGGCGGGCTCTACCGGGTCGGGCTGCGGCTGTGGGAGGTGGGTGCGCTCGCCCCGCGCGGGCTCGGGCTGCGCGAGCGGGCGATGCCGTACCTCGAGGACCTGCACGAGGTCACCCGGGAGAACGTCCAGCTCGCCGTGCTCGACGGCGCCGAGGTCGTCTACGTCGAGCGGCTCGCCGCCCGCGACGCGGTGAGCATCCGCTCCCGCGCCGGCTCCCGACTGCCGGCGACGGCGACGGGTGTCGGACTGGCCCTGCTCGCGCACGCCGGCCCGGAGCACGTCGCGAAGGTGCTGGCCGCGCCCTTCCGCCGGTTCACCCCGAGGACGGTGACCGACCCGTACCGGGTGCGACACCTGCTGGGCGAGGTCCGGCGGACCGGGGTCGCGATCAGCGAGCAGCAGATCGAGATGGTGTCGCAGTCGGTGGGGGCGCCGATCCGGGCCGGTCAGGGCCGAGTCGTCGCCGCCCTGTCCATCGTGGTCCCGATCGAGGCGAACCCGCACGCCTACGTGCCCGCGGTACTCGCCGCCGCGCGGGGCATCTCACGCGCCCTCGGCGCGTCCGCGCTCGCGCGGTCGGACCGAGCGAGCGGCGCGCTCGTTCCGTAGGTGTGAACGAGAGTGCCGTTCGCTCGCCGTGGGCTTGTGGCACGATGGGTGAGGGCGCAACGATCGCGGGCATGGACGTGGTGGAGTACCGGCCGACGCGCGACCAGTACGTCTGGACCTTCGGCGGGGTGGCGCCGTCGCACCGGATCACGCCCGGCACCCTGCTGCGGCTCTGGACCGAGGACGCCTTCTCCGGGCGCCTGACCTCCACGAGCGACCGGCCCAGTGCCGTGCTGAACATGGCCGAGGTGAACCCGCAGACCGGCCCCTTCCACGTGGAGGGCGCCGAACCGGGCGACACCCTCGCCCTGCACGTCGTCGACCTGACGCCGGCGCGGGACTGGGGCGCGTCGAGCACCATCCCCTTCTTCGGTGCGCTGTCCACCACCGACCGCACCGCGCTGCTGCACGACCCGCTGCCCGAGCGGACCTGGATCTACGAGCTCGACCGGGCGCGGGGTGTCGTCCGGTTCGCGGCGCAGAGCGTGGACCTGGAGCTCGAGCTGCCGTGCGCTCCGATGCTCGGCACGGTGGGAGTGGCCCCGGCCGGGCGCGAGGTGCGGTCGAGCCTGGTGCCGGACCTGTTCGGCGGCAACATGGACACGCCCGAGATGAAACCGGGCGTGACCTGCTACCTGGGCGTCAACGTCGAGGGCGCGCTGTTCTCGGTGGGCGACGGGCACTACCGCCAGGGCGAGGGCGAGAGCTGCGGCACCGCCGTCGAGGGGGCCATGGACGTCACGCTGCTCGTCGAGCTGATCAAGGGCACGCCGACGGTGTGGCCGCGGATCGAGTCGGACACGCACTACACGGTCGTCGGCTCGGCCCGGCCCTTGGAGGACGCCTGGCGGGCCAGCCAGATCGGCATGATCGCCTGGCTCGGGGAGCTGTACGGGCTGGACCGCCTCGACGCCTACCAGCTGCTCACCCAGATCTCCGAGTCGCCGCTCGCCAACGTGGTCGACACGAACTACAGCGCGGTCACCAAGATCGCGAAGAACCTCCTGCCCGCCGGGTCGGCGTACGGGGGCATGCACGCCCACCTGCGCGACACGGCCCGCACGATCTGAAGGAGAGACGCGTGGACCTGCAGCTGCGCGGCCGGAAGGCCCTGGTCACCGGCGGGACGAAGGGCATCGGCGGCGCGGTCGTCGACCTGCTGGTCGAGGAGGGGGCCACGGTCGCCTTCTGCGCCCGCAACGCCGAGGAGGTGGCGGCCAAGGCGAAGGCGACCGGGGCGAGCGGCCGGGCCCTCGACGTCGCCGACGCGGAGGCACTCGCCGCCTGGGTGCGCGACGAGGGCGAGGCCGGCGGGATCGACATCGTGATCGCCAACGTCAGCGCCCTGGCCATCGGACCCGGTGAGGAGAACTGGAAGAACGCGTTCGAGGTCGACCTGATGCACACCGTGCGGATGGTCGAGGCGGCCATGCCGTACCTCGAGAAGAGCGATGCGCCGGCGATCGTCGCGGTGTCGAGCGTCTCCGGGCGTGAGGCCGACTTCGCCGGCGGCTCCTACGGGGTCATGAAGGCCGCGATCGTGCACTACATGTCCGGGCTCGCGTTCGACCTCGCCGCCAAGGGCATCCGCGCCAACGCCGTCTCCCCCGGCAACGTCTACTTCGACGGCGGCGTCTGGCAGACCATCGAGCGCACCCAGCCGGAGTTCTTCGCCCAGGCGATGGGGCTGAACCCCACGGGCCGGATGGGCACGCCCGAGGAGACGGCCTACGCCGTCGTCATGCTGGCCAGCCCGCGCGCGAGCCGGATCAGCGGGACCAACCTGGTGGCCGACGGCGCCCTCAGCCGCGGCGTGCAACTGTAGGGCCGTGCGCGACTTCCGGATCGACATCCCCGAGGCCGACCTCGACGACCTGCGCGACCGGCTGCGCCGGACCCGCTGGCCCGAGCCGGCGACGGTCGGCGGCTGGACCCAGGGCGTCCCCCTCGACTACGCGAAGGAGCTGGTCGCCTACTGGGCGGAGGCGTACGACTGGCGCCGCTGCGAGGCCGAGCTGAACTCGTACCCGCAGTTCACGACCGGTCTCGACGGCGGCGGCGACGACACCGTCGAGGTGCACTTCCTGCACGTCCGGTCCCCGCACGAGGACGCGATGCCGCTGATCCTCACGCACGGGTGGCCCGGATCGGTGATCGAGTACGTCGGGCTGATCGACGCGCTCACCAAGCCGGAGGACCCGGCCGACGCCTTCCACGTCGTCATCCCGTCACTGCCCGGGTTCGGGTTCAGCGGCAAGCCCGAGGTGTCGGGCTGGGGCGTCGAGCGGATCGCCACGGCGTGGGCGCAGCTGATGGACCGGCTCGGCTACGACCGCTACGGCGCGCAGGGCGGGGACTGGGGCTCGATGATCACCGCGGCCCTGGGCACGGGGATCCCCGAGGCGATCACCGGCATCCACCTCACGATGCCGCTCGCCGAGGCCCCGCCCCAGGAGGAGCGCCGGACCCTCTCCGCGGGGGAGAAGGAGGCGCTGATGTTCGCCAAGCGCTTCAAGGTCTCCGGCACCGGCTACTCCGCCGAGCAGGCCACCCGGCCGCAGACGCTCGGGTACGGGCTCACGGACTCCCCGGTCGGCCAGGCGTGCTGGATCGTCGAGAAGTTCTGGGACTGGACCGACTGCGCCGGGCACCCCGAGAACGTGATCTCGCGGGACCGGTTGCTGGACAACGTGATGATCTACTGGCTCACCGCGAGTGCCGCCTCCAGCGCGCGGCTGTACTGGGAGAGCTTCCGCAAGCAGCGCATGGACACGGTGGAGGTGCCGACCGGCGCCACGATCTTCCCGCACGAGATGAGCCGGCTGCCGCGGCACTGGCTCGAGCGCCGCTTCACGGACCTGCGGCACTTCTCGCACCCGGTGGCGGGCGGGCACTTCGCGTCGCTGGAGCAGCCGGAGACCTTCGTCGACGAGGTGCGGACCTTCTTCCGGACCGTGCGCTGACCGATCGCCTCCCCCCGCGGTGACGACGAGTTCGCGGCCGACAGGTGACCCTCGATGAGACATGCACGGGCCGCTCCCGGCACCGCCGAGCGGGGTAGCCGCTCACGGGCCGAGGGGCCTGCCGGTCGCTCCTACTCGAACGCCAGCACCGAGGCCGTGAAGCTGTGCAGGTGGTTCCGCCCACCCACCGGCCCGATCTCGCCGGCGGCGAAGAACCCGGCGACCGGGACGTCGCCCAGCTCCGCCCGGACGACCCGCGGGTCGTGGTCGGCGTCGGGGAACATGCCGGTCCCGCGGCCGTTGCACGAGAACAGCAGCGCGCCGCGGACCTGCGGGAGCTCGTCGAGCAGGTGGGCCAGGTCCTCGCCCGCACCCACGGCGTCGCGCACCTGGAACCGCACGGTCCGCCCGATCTCGACGACGTCGCCGACCGCCACCGCGCCCGCCTCCGGGTCGATGCCCATCACCCCGCGGATGAGGAAGTCGCCGCGGCCGTGCTCGTCGGCGTACTCGTCCATCGCGACGCCCAGGTGCAGGGCCTGCGCCGTCTGGTGCTGCTCCTCCGGCGGCAGCGCCTGAACGATCGCGCCGAGCTTCGCGCAGGCCTGCTCGCCGGCCAGCTCCAGCAGCAGGTTCGCCTTCGCCGCGGTCACGATCATCGGCGGCCCGATCGGGCGGCAGCCCTGGCTCACCACGGTGTGGACCCCCGCGCCGCGCCCGATCAGCACGCCGGTCGCCCCGCCGTCGAGCACCTCGCCGTCGAGCACGAGGCGGTTCCCCCCGGGGGCGGCTCCGACGCTCGCCAGCCCGCCCATCAGCGGGAGGTCCGGGAGCAGCTCGCCGGACCGCTCGAGATACCCGCCGATCGGGAAGGAGAACGGGTCGGCGAGCAGGATCGCGGCCTCCGCGCCGGCCGCGGCCGCCGCGGGCGGCGTGCCCGTGACCTCCACACCCCCGGACCTGGGCCGCGCGGCGAGCCGGAACGTGTCGAGCGGGACCCCCGGCAGGGCCGCGGCGAACACCGACACCGACGGTTCCTGCTCGACACCGCGGCCGTCGGCGATCACCCCGTGTGCGGTCGTGCCGATGGCGGCACGTGCGCCCGCGATCTCCATGGCGCGCACGGCGGCCGCCGCGGCCCCGTCGGGGTCGCCACCGCGCCCCGTGGCCACGAAGACCACCAGCAGATCGGGTGCACGCCCCTCGAAACCGCCCAGCGCCTCCGCGGTCGCGACCTCCGCGGCTCCGCGGAGATCGGGACCGACGGCCAGACCGTCGCCGAAGATCCTGCCGTCGTCCACGTCGTCCCCCTTCCCCACCACCGCGGGGAGCGCCGGTGGCGACAGAGAAATCGTCGCAGGTCCTGGGCGACGCGACCAGCCGGAGCGGCCCGGAGGCGCCACGACGAGAGGGCCGCCGGACGTGCCGGACGGCCCTCTCGTGGCGCACGGATGTCGAGCTGCCAGAACGATCACCGACGCCGCGGTCCGCATCGGGCGGACGCGGATCACCTTATCGCAGTTGACTACGAGCTGCGAACAACTTGCAACAAGGGATAGCGTCGGTCCCGACGGACCCCGACACGGAACGGAGAACACCTCGTGGCCGAGTACACGCTGCCCGACCTGCCCTACGACTACGGCGCGCTCGCCCCGCACATCGCGCCCGAGATCATGGAGCTGCACCACTCCAAGCACCACAACACCTACGTCACCGCGCTCAACGGCGTCCTCGACACGCTCGCGGAGGCGCGCGCCGGCGGGAACTTCGACGCGATCGTCGGGCTGGAGAAGACGCTCGCGTTCAACCTCGGCGGGCACGTGAACCACTCGGCGTTCTGGCAGAACCTGTCCCCCGAGGGCGGCGACAAGCCGGACGGCGAGCTCGCCGCGGCGCTCGACGAGGACTTCGGCTCGTTCGACGCCTTCCGGGCCCACTTCACGGCCGCGGCCACCACGATCCAGGGCTCCGGCTGGGCGATCCTCGGTTGGGACCGGCTCGGGAAGCGGCTCCTGGTGCACCAGCTCTACGACCAGCAGTCCCAGCTGCCGGCCGGCCAGGTCCCGATCGTCCTGCTGGACATGTGGGAGCACGCCTTCTACCTGCAGTACAAGAACGTCAAGCCGGACTACGTCAAGGCGTGGTGGAACGTCGTGAACTGGGCGGACGCGCAGGAGCGCTTCGCTGCCGCCCGGGCGAGCTGAGCCGGCGGGCCGGGCCCGCACCCGGCGGGCCCGGCCCCGACTCGCCGAAGCCCACAGCCCGACTCGCGGGAACTCACAGCGCGACTCGCGGGAACTCACAGCGCGACTCGCGGGAACTCACAGCGCGACTCGCGGGAACTCACAGCGCGACTCGCGGGACGGGCGCTCCTACTCTCCGCGAGTCGGGGTCTCGGCTCCGGCGAGTCGGGGGATGCGGCGCGGGGAGGTCGCGCGACGGCGCCCGTGAGGCGGGTCAGCGGGGGAGGCCGCCGGCGGCGCGGAGCAGGAGGTGCATGGCGAGGTCGGTGGAGCGCTCCCGGATGTCCCCCCGGGCCCCGGGGAGGACGGGGTCGCGGGCGAGGACCTGCCCGTCCGCCGTCGTCACACAGAAGCAGACGTACCCCACGGGCTTGGCTTCGGTCCCGCCGCCGGGCCCGGCCACGCCGGTGATGCCCACGCCGATCGACGCGCCGAACCTCTCCCGCGCCCCGTCGGCGAGGGCCCGGGCCACCTCGGGCGACACCGCCCCGTGCTCGGCGATCGTCTCCGCCGGCACGCCGAGCAGGGCGGTCTTCGCCTCGTTCGAGTAGGCGACCACCCCACCGTTGACGTACGCCGACGAACCGCCGCGGTCGATCAACCGCGACGCCAGCATCCCGCCGGTGCACGACTCCCCCGTCGCGACGGTGAGCCCGCGCTCCAGCAGCGCCTCCGCGAGCAACTCGTCCGTGGTCGCGCCGACCGCGCTGACCAACTGCCCGCGGTGCCGCGCGATCAGCTCGTCGGCGAGCTCGGCGGCCACCGGTTCGGCACCGGGCAGCGGGTGCAGGTCCACCTCCAGCTCCGAGCGGCGCAGGCAGGTGATGACCTCGACGTCGGACAGGTCGCGCGCACGCTCGATGTCGCGGAGGGTCTCGGCGATCTCCGACTCGGGCAGGTTGAAGAAGCGCAACGACCGCGCCTCGGCCCGTGGCACGCCGGCCAGCAGCTCGGCGAACGGTGCCGCCTCCAGCATCGCCGGCCACATCCCCTGCAGCTCGCGCGGCGGGCCGGGCAGGACCACGACCAGCGGCCCGTCGGGGCGCCGCACGACCAGCCCGGGCGCGGTGCCGACCGGGTCCAGCACGACCGCACCGCGCGGCACCATCGCCTGCTTGCGCGTCGCCTCGTCCAGGGCCGGGCCGTCGAACCCGGTGCGCTTCGCCCACCGGGCCACCCGCCGCCCGATCGTCTCCTGCATCGCGGTGTCGAGCTCCAGCTCGGAACCCACGTAGGCGGCGACGATCTCGACCGTGATGTCGTCCGCGGTCGGCCCCAGGCCCCCGCTCGTGACCACGAGGTCGACGCCACCCTCGGTCACCTGCCGCAGGGCGGCGGCCAGGTCCTCCGGCCGGTCGCCGACGATCACGACCTGCGCGACCTCGAACCCGAGCTCGCCGAGCTCGCGGGCGGCCCACGGCCCGTTGGCGTCCCGGATGACGCCGGTCAGCAACTCGCTGCCGGTCACGACGATGCCGGCGCGCGGCCGGCGGGCCCTCGATCCCTCACCCACGCGAGGACCCTACCCCGGCCCGGGCGTGTCCTCCCGATCAGTGACTCGGAGTGACGACATCGAGCGCGACCACCCGGGTGGGCCCCCAGAAGGACGTCACTGAGCTGGGGTTGCGGTCGTTCTCAGGGCGGTCACAGCGTGCGTGCGGAGACTCGTGGTCGTTCCCTCCGGGAGATCCGAGCTCCGGGTGCCGGGCGGGAACGGAAGGGTTGCGAGAGATGACGGACGAGCACGGGCCCACGTGGGTCGGCGAGACCGACGTCGACGACGTCGCGGGCCTGCACGTCGACCCCCGCTTCACCGCCGCGCGGCTGCTGGTGACCGCGCACGGCGACGCCGTGGGGCAGGTGACCGTGCCGCTGCGCGCGGGCGTGGCCGACGCCGTGACCGTCGCCGAGGCGGTCCTCGCGCAGCTCGGCGCGTTGCCCGCGGCGCGCCCGGTGCCGAGCTCCGTGGAGCCGGTCACCGTCGTGATCGCCACCCGGGGGCGCGCGGAGAGCCTGGGCCGCGCGGTGCGCGCGGTGCTGGCCGGCGACCACCCCGCCGTCACCGTGCTGGTGGTCGACAACGACCCCACCGACGACGCGACCGAGCGGGTCGTCGCCGGGATCGGCGACCCGCGGGTCCGCTACCTGCGCGAGCCGCGCCGGGGCACGTCCGCGGGCCGCAACCGTGGCCTGGCCGAGGCGGGGACGCGGCTGGTCGCCTTCACCGACGACGACACCGAGGTCGACACCGCGTGGGCCCGGCGGCTGGCCGGTGCCTTCGCCGCGGACCCCGAGGTGGTGTGCGTGAGCGGACCGGTGCTGGCCGCCCGCCTCGACACCGAGCAGGAGCGGGTCGCCGACGCGACGCTGGGCTGGGCGAAGGGCTTCCGCCCGCGGACCTTCTCGCTCGCGGCGCCCCCGGAGGACTCGGCGATCTTCCCGTTCGCACCCGGTCTGCTGGGGATCGGCGCGAACCTGGCCGTGCGGGCGGACCTCGCACGCGAGATCGGCGGCTTCGACGAGGCCTTCGGTCCCGGCTCCCCCACCCGCAGCGGCGAGGACTGCGAGTTCCTGGTGCGGCTGGTGCTGGCCGGGCACGTGCTGGCCTACGAACCCGCGGCGTGGGTGCGCCACCACCACCGCGCCGATCTCGCCGGGCTGCAGGAGCAGGTCGAGGGGTACGCCGTCGGGCTGGGCGGGTTCCTGACCAAGGTCGCGCTCTCGCCGCGTGGCCGGGCCGCCGCGCTGCGCCGCATCCCGGCCGCCGTCCGTCGGCTGGGCGCGATCGCCGACCGCGACGCCGGGGTGACGGCCGGGTCCGCCGCCACGGCACCGGGCCCCGGCCGGCGGCACCGCGCCCTGCTCTCCGGGCCGCTGCTCTACCTGCGGTCCCGGCGTCGCGCCCTGCGCTCCGGCGGCCGGGTGCCGCCGCTCATGATCGAGGCCGTGCCGCCGGCCCGCGCGGAGCGCCCGCGCGAGCCGGTGCTCGGCCTGCACTGAGCTCCCGCCGGTCGGCGCACGCTGCCGAGGGCTGGTCACCTCTCGCACGGCCAGCGCACGCGCGGACCGCACAGCCCGCTCCGAGCTCGCGGCCACCGCGGCGCGGCTCGACGGGGAGGCCGCCCATCCGGTGATCCGGCCGGATCCGCCGGGAGGCCGCGGACCCGGCCGGGCGCGGACGTGAGCGGCTCGTTCAGGCCTGGTCGAGTCCCAGGTCCGGGCCGAAGACCTCGTAGTGGATGTCGGCGGCGGGCACGCCGCGCTCGAGCAGCTGTGCGCGCACCGAGCGCATGAACCCGACGGGCCCGCACAGGTAGGCGACGGTGTCGGCGGGGATGTCGAGGGGGGTGAGGTCGACCAGCCCGGTGCGGTCGGCGGGCCAGGGCTGCGCGGGGTGCTCGTACCAGACCGCGGCGGTGGCGTCGGGGAGCTTGGCGACGAGCTGCTCGAGGTCGGAGCGCAGCGGGTGGGTGTCGGGGGTGCGGTCGGCGTGCACGGCGAGCACCCGGCGTGGTGAGTCGACGGCGGCGAGGTGGCCGAGCATGTCGATCATGGGGGTGGCGCCGATGCCGGCCGAGGCCAGCAGTACGGGCCGGTTGCCGTCGTCGAGGACGACGTCGCCGAAGGGGTGGCTGACGCGCAGCACGTCGCCGAGGCGGACCCGGTCGTGCAGATGGGTGGAGACCTCCCCGTCCGGGGTGCCGACGACCCGCTTGACACTGAAGCGCAGAGTGTCCGGACGCTGGGTGGACACGCTGTACTGGCGGATCTGGTGGGCGCCGTCGGGCATCCGGACCTGCACCGACACGTACTGCCCGGGCCGCGAGGCGGCGACGGGCTCGCCGTCGGTGGGCCGCAGCACGAAGGTGGTGACGTCGTCGGTCTCGCGCAGCAGCCCGACGACGCGGTGGTCGCGCCAGATGTCCCCGGTGTCGGTTCCGGCCTGCGCGTAGAGCCGGGCCTCGATCGCGACCAGGGCGTTGGCCATCAGCCAGTACACCTCGTCCCAGGCCGCGGCGACCTCCTCGGTGACCGCCTCGCCCAGCACCTCGACGATCGCGGCGAACAGGTGGGTGTGGACGATGTCGTACTGGTCGCGGGTGATGCCGAGGGAGGCGTGCTTGTGCGCGATCCGGGACAGCATCGCGTCCGGGCGGACGTCCGGGTGGGCCAGCAGGGCGGAGGCGAACACCGCGATGGAGCCGGCGAGGGCGCGAGGCTGGGTGCCGTTGGCCTGGTTGCCGCGGTTGAACAGGTCGCGCAGCAACTCGGGGTGGGCGTCGAACAGGCGACGGTAGAACGCGGTGGTGATCTCGTCGATGGCCCCGGCGACGGCGGGCAGGGTCGCCTGGACGGTGGCTGCGGACTTCTCGGACAGCATCGGGGAGGCTCCAAACTGGAATTCGACTCGAGTTCGACGTGCGGTGGTGCCGCACGGGTCGTGGTGTCGGTGATCAGCCGACGGGGGCCGGCGGGGACAGGCCGACCAGCAGTGGCCCGGTGGGGGCCCCGACGAGGTCGTCGATCGTGTAGGGGTCGAGCGCGGCGTAGAAGGCCTCGCGGGCCTCACGCAGCGCCGTGCGCAGGCGACAGCCCGCGCGCAGCGGGCAGGGTGGGTCGTCGTCACAACCGACGACGTCGCCCTCACCCTCCAGGGCGCGGACGAGGCGGCCGACCGAGCCGTGGCGGCCCGCCGAGGTCAGGGCCAGGCCGCCGCCCCGGCCGCGGCGGGCCTCGAGCACGCCGAGGTGCCGCAGCCGGGTCACGACCTTGGCCGCGTGGCTGTGGGGCGCCCCCACGGCCGCGGCGATCTCCCGGGTGGGCGGGCACTCGCCGTCGTCGAGCACCGCCGTCCGCATCAGGATCCGAAGTGCCAGATCGGTGGCCGCGGTCAGTCGCACGAGAGCGACACTAGGAAAAGTGGAATCCACGAGTCGAGTTCACCGAGCGTGTACAGAGACACCCTGCGATCACACGATGCGGTGATCTGCGCAGACGCGTCGGGTGAGGGAGCGAGGTCACACGTCGCGCCCCGTCGTGCGGCTGCCCGGTCGGGAACGCGTGCTGCCGGAGGGGTGGGCGCCTGCGCTGTCTCGTGCCGGCACCCGCACCAGCCACGACCAGCGCCGGGACCACGTCGACGCACGACGACAACGATCTACGGCTGGTGTACCACTAGGCTGTGCCCGTGAAGATCCGAGTGGTCCTGGCGGAGGACAACGCCCTGCTCAGGCACGGACTGGTGCGCCTGATCGACGGCGCCGAGGACCTCTCGCTCGTCGGCGCGGCGCCCGATCGCCCGACGCTCACCGCCCTGATCGACGAGCACGACCCCGACGTCGTCGTCACCGACATCCGGATGCCCCCGACGAACTCCGACGAGGGGCTGTCGGTGGCCGCGGACCTGCGCGTCCGCAAGCCGGACACCGGTGTGATCCTGCTGTCGCAGTACGCCGAGGCGCAGTACGCGCTCACCCTGCTCGCCGACGGGACCGCACGGCGGGGCTACCTTCTCAAGGAGCGGGTGGCCGACGGCGACGAGCTGGCCGAGGCGGTGCGCCGGGTCGCCGAGGGTGGCTCGGTGATCGACCCGACCGTGATCGAGGGCCTGGTCGCGGCCCAGCGCGCCAAGCCCTCGGAGCTCGACGCGCTCACCCCGCGCGAGCTCGAGGTGCTCGGCGAGATGGCGCAGGGCAAGAGCAACGCCTCGATCGCGGCCTCGCTCGTGCTGTCCGAGCGGGCGATCGAGAAGCACACCAACTCGATCTTCTCCAAGCTCGGGCTGTCCGAGGAGCGCGACCTCAACCGCCGGGTCTCCGCCGTCCTGGTCTACCTGCAGAACAGCTGACGGCGCACGGGACGCTCAGGCCGGGGCGGCCGAGGCGCGGTAGGTCGAGAGCACCGACCGGCCGTCGAGCACCCGGCTGTCCACCAGGTCGAAGCCCAGCCGCACGTCACCCGCCGGCAGCACGGCGTGCGGCCCGCCGAGGACGACCGGGTGCACGACGATCCGCAGCTCGTCGACCAGTCCGGCCGCGGCCAGGGACCCGGCGAGCCCGGCTCCGCCCATCAGCACGATGTCCTTGCCGGGGCGCTGCTTGAGCGCGCTGATCGCGTTCGGGACGTCCTGCGTGATGAGCGTGGTCCGCTCGACGTCGACGCGCTCGAGGGTGCGCGAGACCACGACCTTGTCCGTCTCCCGCCAGACCGGCGCGTACGCCCGGTCGTGCGGGTGGTCGGAGACCCGGTCGGCGGTCGGCCAGTGGGCGGCCATCATCTCCCAGACGCGCCGGCCGTAGAGGAGCGTGTCGAGCTCCTCGTGGAGCACCAGCGAGTAGGCGGACAGCTCCGGGCCCATCTCGGGCCAGTCGAACTCGCCCCTCGGCCCCTGGATGCGGCCGTCGAGCGAGGTGTGGACGAAGTGGATCAGCGATCGCATGACGGTTCCTCCCGCGCCGGCCCCCTGGTGGGCGCCGCTCGCGACGTGGTCGGAGGCGGCCCGGCGTTCTCGACACGACCGCGGACGGATCCTGTCGGAACGGCCGAGGGGCCGGCCCGATGGTCCGGACCGGCCCCTCGGGTGGGTGGTGCGGGTCGGGTGGCCGGTGTCGGCCCCGCGCCGGCTCCGCTCAGCTCTGCCGGGTCCCGCAGGTGGCGCAGAAGACCGCGCCGGGGGTGAGGGTCGAGCCGCAGTGCGGGCAGTTCGCGGCCCTCGGGATCGAGTCGACCGCGGTGGGCGCGGCGGGTTCCTCGCCCGACCCGTTCACCGGCGGGGCAGGCGGGACCGACGACGCCCGTGGGGCGGGGGGCGCGGGCGGGAAGCCCAGCTGCGCGCCGGGGGTGCCCAGCTGCGCGCCGGGGGTCCCCTGGTGCGTGCCGGGGGTGCCCTGCGGCGTGCCGGGGGTGCCCTGCTGCGTGCCGGGGGTGCCCTGCTGCGCGCCGGGGCCGCGGTGCACGAACGGGGCGGCGGGGGCCGGGCGCTGCGCGGCCATGATGTCGGCCGGGGTGACGACCGTCGTCGGTCCGTCCGCGGTGCCGGCGGGCCGCTGCGAGCCCGGCTGCCGGAGCGTCGACGGCGGCTGCGGCACGGGTGTGCTCCCCCACGGCGCCTGCGGCATGCGCGGGGCGTGTCCGCCGGGCGTCCCGTTGCCGTGGCCGTCGAGGCGCGGGTCGCGCGGGGCGGGGATGTCGACGACGGCGCCGGGGTCCTCGCCGCCCTTGCGACGGCGGCGCAGCGCCGCGCCGAGCGCGATCCCGCCCACGACCAGGGCGGCCGCACCGCCGACGATCGTCCAGAACAGCCAGGGGGTGAGGCCCCAGGGGCCGGTCTCGTCGCTCTGCTGTGCGGCGGGCGCGACCGGGGTGTCGCCGAAGCGCTCCTTGGCCTTCGCGGCCTCGGTCTTGAACTGCTGCGCCTGCCCGTGGTCGGGGTCGACGAGCAGCAGCCGCTCGAACCCGGCGATGGCGTCGGTGTAGTGGCCGGCGTAGTAGTTCGCGAGCGCGTCGCGGTAGCGGGTGTCGTTGGGGCCCAGCTGGTTCTGCACGCCGTTGCGGGCCAGCAGCTCGGTCAGCCCGGTCGCCGGGGCGATGAAGTTGAAGGCCTGGTCGTCGGGCAGGTGCGCACTGTTGATGCCCAGGACCTCACCCTCCAGGTCGACGGTCGGGCCACCGCTCATCCCCGGCGACAGCGACGCGGAGGTCTCGTAGAACGGGACGCTGCCCATGGTGCGCCTGGTGCTGATCTGGCCGTCCTTGTTGGACGGCTCGAGCGTCGGGTCGGTGACGGCGTCGGCCGCGGCCGGGTAGCCGATCGAGAGGACCGGCGTGCCGACGGCGGTGTCCGTCTCGCCACCGAGCTGCACGGACGGCAGATCGGAGCTCTCGATCTTCAACAGCGCGACGTCGCCCTGGGTGGCCGGCCGGAAGTCGACCAGCCGGGCCGGGACGACCTTGCCCTCGGCCCCGCTGCCGGTGCCCGAGCCGATCACGGCCGAGTACTGCGCGTCGATCGGCGAGCCCTTGGCCTCGCCCTCGACGGTCCAGTTCGCCAGGCCGTAGGCCACGACGTCCTGCACGGTCAGGCCGGGCGTCGACGCGGCGACGTCCTGCGCCACCATCTGGATGAAGTCCGCGCGCACGCCGTCGGCACTGGTGGTGTCCACACAGTGGCCGGCGGTGGCGATGTAGCCCTGCGGGTTCACGCCGAAACCGGTGCAGGTGGCGTTGAGGCTGAGCGGCTGGCCGTTGTTGAAGTACAGCCCGGCGCCGTCGCCGACGTAGGCGGTGAACGTCTGGCTCAGGTACACGATCGCGGGCCGCACCTCGGCGGCGGCCTGCTCGGTCGGCGAGGCCTGCTGCGGCCCGGCCGGTCCGGGTGGGGCGCCGGGTTCGGCGGCCGAGGCGGTGCTCGCGGTGGCCACCGTGGCCAGGGTGACCGAGGCGGCGACGGCGACCGCGGCGGCGGCTCGGGCGATGGTGCCGGTCATGGAGGGTCCTCTCGGATGTGGCGGTCCGGGCCCGTCGGCCCTCGCCCGCAGCCGCGGCGTACGCCCGGCCGGTGGATGACGGGAAGAACTGTGCCGTCGCGGGTCCGGTGGTCACGAGGGGTTCACCCCGTGAACCGGGGTGGGGCCAGTACCACCCTCGCGCCAGGAGGTGGGCACCGGCGGGCGACGGGGCCGCATCCTCGGCGGATCCGGCGTCGGCGGGGCAGACTGTCCCGCATGGAGGAACGAGTCGCGTCGACGGCCCGGGTGCGCGTGCTGGTCGTGGACGACCACCGACCGTTCCGGTCCGCTGCCGCCGCGGTCATCCGCCGCATGCCCGGCTGGGAGATCGCGGGGGTCGCCGAGACCGGGGAGGCCGCCGTCGACGCCGTCGCCGAGGTCCGACCGGACCTCGTGCTCATGGACGTCAACCTGCCCGGGATCGACGGGGCCGAGGCGGCCGCGCGGGTCTCGGCCGCCGCGCCGGACACCCGCACCGTGCTGTGCTCGACCTACCGCCTCGAGGACCTGCGGATCGACCCGGACGGGCCCGGCATCGCGGGCTACCTGCACAAGGAGGAACTCGGCGCCCCGGTGCTGCGGGCCCTGTGGGACCGGATCACCACGGCCGCCTGAGGCGCCACGACCCCGGCTACCCGGTGCGCAGGGACACCGCCACGGGTTCGCGCGCCACCCGCACCGCCGGCACCGCCCCGAGCACCAGCGACTCGACGAGCACGGCGGGGACGATCAGGGCGATCGGCCACACCGGCACGGCGACGTCGGGTGCCACGCCGGTCTGGCTCGCCACCTGCCACCACAGCAGCCGGCCGGCGCCGAGCCCGAACAGCACGCCGAACACGACGCCGGGCAGCACCGTGGTCCCGGCCAGCACACCCAGCGCGGCGCGCACCTGCCCCGGGGTCGCCCCCAGCACGGACAGCAGCGCGGCGTCCCGGGTGTGCCGCCGGACCGCACCGATCAACGTGTGCACCAGGCCCGCCACGGCGACGACGGCCAGCAGCGTCGCGAGGATCTCGGGCAGCCGGAGCAGCCCGGCCAGGGTGTCGATCTCCGGCGGCATCCCCGGCAGGTGCACCTCCAGCCGCTGGGCGAGGTCGGCGTAGAGCGCAGCCGCCTGCCCGGGCGCGGCGAGGACGTGCGCCGACGCGAGCGGCTGCCGGAAGAGCTCCCGGAGCTGGTCCGGCGTCATGATCAGGCCCTCGCCGAGCGGGGCGCCGCGCTCGGGCTGCGGGACGGCCACGCCGGTCACGGTGAGCCGCGCCGTGCGGCCGTCGGACGAGGTGACCTCGACGGGATCGCCGAGGCCGAGCTGCTCGCGCACCGCCACCCGGGCGCCGACGGCCACCTCCCCCGGCACCACCGGCATCCGGCCGCTCACCAGCGAGACCGGCACGTCGCCCTTGCGCTGCACGTGCGCGTACGCGTCGATCTGCCGGGAGTGGGCCGGGTCGACCGTCACGCGTCCGGTCTCGACCTCGGTGAGCCCGGCGACGCGCGGATCGGCCGCGAGCGCGGCCAGGTCCGGTTCCCGGGCGTCGGCGATGGTGAGGTCGGCGGTGAACCCGTAGCGGGCGGGGGTGTCGACGAGCCGCTGCAGGCTGGCCCCGAGCATGGTCGACGCGACGATCCCCGCGACCGTCACGGCGACCCCGGTCGCCGTGATCGCCGCGGGCAGGCCGATCGTCCCGGGCAGCGTGCGGCCGCGCAGCGCCAGCCGCAGCCCCACGAACAGGGGGGGCCACCGGACCGCCCAGCGCGCGGGCCGGTACCTGCCCGGCAGCGGCCGGGTGGCCGCGGCCCGGCCGGCGAGCGCGGCGCTCACGGCGGCCAGGGCGAGGAAGCACAACGCCACGACCAGCGCGCCCCCGGCGACGACGCCCCAGACCGGCCGGAAGCCCGTGTCGGGCTCGAAGCGGGCCTGGCTGCCGATGGGTTCGACGGCGCCCGCGGCCACCGTCATCCCCGCGGCGACGACCGCCGCCACCCCCGCGCCCGCCCCGGCCGCCAGCACCCGGGCCCCGATCCGCTCGGCGGCCGTCATCCCGAGCGCGTTCTCCACCCGCTGGTCCGTCGCCCCCCGGGCGTGGTGGCGCACCAGCCCCTGCCCGACCACGACGCATCCGCCGACCCCGACGACCAGGGCGAACCCCCAGAGCCCGATGCCGAGCACGCGTTCGGCCGCGGCAACCGCGGGGTCGGGGTCGGTGGTGGGGAAGGTCGGGATCTCCGGCACGTAGTTGCCCACGATCGACGGCCGGGGCAGGCCCTCGTAGCTGCGGGCGAGCGCGGCGACGAACTCGGCGCGCAGGGCCGCGTCGGCCGCGGGGTCGCCGGTGTAGGCGAGCCGGGCGAACCCCGAGCGTCCGCCCGCCGCCCCCGCGTTCCGCGCGGCGAAGGCCGGGGTGGACAGGGAGTCGCCGAGCGCGCCGCTCCAGGACGGCATCCGCCCGATCCCGACCACCGTCATCCGCCGGGTCGCACCCTCCGGCTCGCCGAACCCGACGTCGAACCGCGCGATCTGGCGCAGCGTCAGCATCTTCAGCGTGATCCGGTCCCCCACCCGCAGCCCGGCCGCCGCGGCCAGCGGCTCGCCGACGAGCAGCTCGTCGGCCGCCTCCACGCGCGGGGCGCGGCCGGCGACGATCACCGGCGCGACCAGGTCGTCGGGCCGTTCCGGGCCGGCGATCACCGAGGTGTACTGCAGCGTCGGGCCGGCGATCCGCGCGATCCAGGCGTAGGCCGTCCAGCTCTCCTCGACCCCGGGCAGCCCGGCGAAACGGGCGGTGACCTCGGGGAGATCGGCCGGGAGGTAGGCGCGGGCGTCGTCGAGCCCGCTGCGCTCGACCAGCCGCGGGTAGGCGCTGCCGGTGCGGTCGGCGACCACTGCGGCGCCGAGCAGCAGCCCACCGACCACGCCCGCGATCAGGCCGAGCGCGAGGAGCGCCCGGAGCCCGGTGCGCAGCTCGGCGCGGGCGACGGCGCGGACGTGCCACCCGGCTCCCCCTCCCGGCAGGGCGCTCCTCGTCGGCCGCCGGCCCGGGGCCGTCATCAGGGGGCCGCCAGGGACGCGACGACGGGGGTGCGGGCCCGCAGTGCGGGGACGGCGGCGACGAGCGCGGCGCCCAGCGGCACCGCGGCGACGAGCAGCGCGATCGGGCCGACCGGCACGTCGATGTCCCCGCCGACCCCGATCGCGGAGGTCACCTGCCACCAGAACAGCCGGCCGATCCCGAGTCCCATCGGCACGCCCAGCAGCACGGCGGGCACCGCGGTGGCCCCGGCGAGCACGCCGAGGGTGACGCGCACCTGCCCGGGGGTGGCACCGAGCACGGAGAACACCGCCATCTCGCGGGCCAGCCGCCGCGCCCCGACCAGCAGCGAGTGGGCCAGCCCCGCGCCCGCGACGACGGCGAGCACCACCGCCAGCACGTCCGGCAGCCGGCCGAGGTCGCCGAGGTTGCGGATCGCCTCGGGCGTGGTCGGCGGCGCCAGCTCGAGCCGGCTGCCCAGCTCCGTGGCCAGCGCGTCCGCCGCGCCCGGCCGGGCCCAGACGTACGTGGTGAGGACGGGGTGGTTCCGGTCCGGGCTCACCGCGGTCAGCCCCTCCGGCGTGGCGAGGAGGTCCTGCCCGAGTGGGCCGTCGTTGTCGTTGGGCGCCACCGCGAGCCCGACGACGGTCATCGGGTGCGGCGCGCCGTCGGTCGCCAGGGTGTCCACCCGGTCGCCCGCGGACAGCCCGCGTTCCGCGGCGAGCCGGGGGTTGACCGCGACCTCGTCCGGCCCGGCCGGCAGTCGCCCGGACACCAGCTCGACCGGCGGCACGGCCTTGCGCGGGGTGATGCTGACGATCCCGAGCGTGCCGCCGTCGCCGAGCCGCGCGTACGTGGTGTCGGTGATCGCCAGCGCGGCGACCCGCGGGTCCTCGACCAGCGCGACGACGTCCGGCTCGCGGCTGTCGGCGATCGTGAGGTCGGCCCCGCCCGCCCACCGCTGCGGGGTCGTGACCAGCCGGTCGAGGCTCGCCCCGATCGTCACCGTGGCGACGATCCCGGCGACCGCGGCGGCGGCGGCGAGGACCGTCACCACCGCCGGAACACCGCGCCGCGTGCCCGCCCGCGCGAGCCTGCTGCCGAGCAGCAGGGTGGGCCACCGGCCCAGCGACCCGCGGACGGCGGCGGCGATCGACCCCGGCCGGGCCTCGGCCGGCCCGGGGACGGCCAGCGCGCGACGGCGCCACGCGAACGCCGCCGTCGACGCCGTGAGCAGGAGGAACGCCGCCGCGAGCGCCACCCCGCCGGCCGCGGCGAGCGCCCACTGCGGCCGGAACCCCGGCTCCGGCTCGAAGCGGGCCTGGCTGCCGAGCGGCGCGAGGACGCCGGCGGCGACCACCACCGCGGCACCGAGCAGCCCGGCCACCGCCGCCGCGGGCACGGCCGCGAGGACGCGGGCGGCCACGCTCTGCGCCGCCGTCATGCCCAGGGCGGACTCCACGGATCGCGCCGCGCGGGCCGTACCCGCGGTGCGCAGCAGCCCGAGCCCGACGACCTGCACCGCACCCAGGCCCACGACCAGCGCGAACAGCCCGACACCGAGGAGCAGTGCCCGTTCGGCGGCCTGCACGGCGGGGTCGGGGACGCGCGGGTGCTCGACCCCCGGGCCGAGGTAGTCGCCGACGATCGAGGGCTGCGCGGCGGACCGGGCGGCGACGGCCTCGGCGAAGCGCGCGGCGGCGCCGGGACCGGGGTCGAGCCGGACGTAGGCGGCGTGCCCGATCCCGGTCCCGGCCCACGCGCGGGCGAAGGCGGGACCGGCGAGGACGTCCGGGAGCGCCTGTCCCCACGCCGGCATCCGGGCGATGCCGACGACACGCACCGCGGTCGCCGGGCCGTGCGGGGTGAACCCGACCGCGAACGCGGCCATGTCCTCGAGGGTGAGCATCCGCAGCGGCAGGACCGTGCCGAGCCCGACGCCGTGCTCGGCCAGCCGCTCGGACACCACCACCTCGTCCGCGGCGCCCGGATCGGCGCCGCGGCCGTCGACGATCACCGGGGTGACCAGGTCCGGGTGCGGCGAGGTGCCCGCGGCCAGCGAGAAGTACCGCAGTTTCGGGCCGTCGACCTGCGCCACCCAGGCCTCGGTCAGCCACGCGTCGGCCACACCCGGCAGGGTCGGCAGGGCCTGGACCAGGGCGGGCCGGTCCGCCGGGACGATGACCCGGGCGTCGTCGAGCCGGACCGCCTCGACGAGCCGCGGGTAGGCGCTGGCGGTGCGTTCGCCGAGCGCGACCGCGCCCAGGACGACGCCCCCGACCAGGCCGAGCACCACCCCGAGGGCGAGCAGGCTCCAGCGCCGTTCCCGCAGCCCGGCGCGGGCGACCAGGGCGACCGCACCGGTCGTGCCCGGCACGCCGGGACCGCGCGCCGGCACCGCTCAGCCCGCCACGGGCGCCGGGCGCGAGGCGACGGGCGGCGTCCGTGGGGACGCCCCCACCGCTCCCCCGGCCGGGACCGGGATGCGCCCGGTGACGATCGTGCCCTCGCCCGGGGCCGACACGAGCTCGACGGTCCCGCCGATGGCGCCGAGCCGGTCCGCCATGTTCTGCAGCCCGCCCCCGCCGGCGACCCGGGTCAGGTCGAAGCCGGGTCCGTCGTCCGCGACGACCACGGTCAGCTCGTCGCCGTCGGCGCCCGGCTCCGCCCGCAGGGTGATCGTGACGTGGGCGCCGGGGGCGTGCTTGCCCGCGTTCTGCAGCGCCTCGAGGCAGCAGAAGTAGACCGCGGCCTCGGCCTGCTCCGGCATCCGGCCCACGCCGGCGGCGTGGACCTCGACGGTGAGCGGACTCCGCTTGGCCGCCGCCCGCAGCGCGTCGCCCAGGCCGGCGTCGCGCAGCAGCGGCGGGTAGATGCCGTGCGCGAGGTCCCGCAGCGCCTGGATGGAGTCGCGGACGCCGCGGTCGAGCTCGTCGAGCAGCTCGGCGTTCGGATCGTCGGGCGAGGCGAGGGTGTCGCGGACCAGTCGCAACCCGACGGCGAGCGCGACCAGGTGCTGCTGCGCACCGTCGTGCAGGTCCCGCTCGATGCGCCGACGTTCGGCGTCGGCCGCCGCGACCAGGCGGGTACGGGAGGCCTGCAGGTCGGCGTTGGTGCGGCGCAGGTCGGCGAGAGTGGTCCGGAGGGCCTCGTCGAGCGCCCGGTTGCGCAGCACGATCGCCAGCCGCCGGGCGACCTCGGCGAGCGCCCGCTCGTCCGCCTCGCCGAAGGTGTCCGCGTCGGCGTCCCGCTCGACGACCACCAGCGCCAGCACCTCGCCGCCGTGCACCGCGGGGGCGAGCCGGAGCTGCCCGCGGCGCGCGGGCCCGTCCTCCTCGATCAGGTGCGGCAGCCACAGCTCCAGCCAGCCCGGCCCGGCGACGCCGGCGCGCTGCAGGGTGGCGAGCTCGTCGGCGTCGAGCGGGGGCGGCTCGGGGCCCGGCTCCACCGGGAGCGGGACGACGAGGCTGCGCGCGAGGGAGTCCCCCGCCTCGCCCCGGTCGGCCCAGATCTGCACCCGGGACAGCCGCCAGTCCTGCCGCATGGTCTCGGCGAGCTGGCGGAGCAGGTCGTCGACGGGGGTGCCGCGGCCGGCCCGCTCGGCGAAGTCGGCGAGCAGCTCGTCCGGCGAGCGGCGGACACCCTGCAGCGCCGCGCGGGTGGCACGGGCGGCGCGGCGGCCGAGCGGGCCGGCCACGGTCGCCACGACGAGCATCCCGACCAGCGCGGGGTTCAGCAGCGCGCGCTCGGCCCCCAGCGGCATGCGCCCGAAGACCAGCAGCATCACCAGCAGGCCGGCGCAGACCGCCACGGACAGCCCGCCGAACTCCGAGGCACCGATCAGCACGGCGGTGCTGGCGCGCCGGGCGCCGGCACTGAACATCGACGCGACACCGGCCGCGAGCACCACGGCGGCGATCAGCCCGGTGACCCACCAGGCCGGGCCACCGCCCAGCAGCCCGACGACGACGCCGGGCGCGAGCACCCCGGCCGCGCCGATGACCCCGGACAGCAGCAGCGAGCTGCGCGCCCGCCGCCCCGTGCCGACGCCGGCGCGCCGGTGGCTGCGGAACCCGGCCCCGGCCGGCAGGGGGGTGCGGTCGCTCACCGGGGCACCCGCAGCCCGGCGGGCGCCTCGACGGGGCCGGACGGCTCGCCGTCGGCCAGGATCCGGCCGTCCCGCATGCGGACCAGCCGCTGGGCGCCCTCCGCGACCTCGCGGCTGTGGGTGACCATGAGGATGGTCTGGCCCTGGGTGTGCAGGCGCTGGAAGAGGTCGAGGACCTCGGCGGCGCCGTCCGAGTCCAGGGCGCCGGTGGGCTCGTCGGCCAACAGGAGCGCGGGGCGGTTGGCCAGCGCGCGGGCGATCGCGACGCGCTGGCGCTGGCCGCCGGAGAGCGCGGCCGGCAGCTCCCGGGCCTTGTCGAGCAGGCCGAGCTGGTCGAGCAGGTCGCGTGCGCGGGCCGTCGCCTCGGCAGGCTTCGCGCCGGCGACGAGGGCGGCGAGGGAGACGTTCTCCAGCGCCGACATGTGCTCGATGAGGTGGAAGAACTGGAAGACCAGGCCGACGCCGTACCGGCGCAGCCGGGCGAGCCGCTGGGCGCCCAGCTCCTCGATACGCGTCCCGTCGAGGGCGATCGTGCCCTCGTCCGGGCGGTCGAGGCCGGCGAGCAGGTGCAGGAGCGTGGACTTGCCGCAGCCCGAAGGACCCATGAGCGCCACGAACTCGCCGGCGCGCACGGTGAGGTCGACGCCGCGCAGCGCACGGACGGGCGCGGTGCCGGCCTCGTAGGTCTTGCGCAGACCGCGGACGACCAGGGCGGGACCGGGCGCCGTGCCGCCGTGGGCACCGACTCCACCGGACTCGATCTGCTGTGTCACCTGCTCACCCTAGGGAGGGCCGGGTCCAGGCCGGGAGGGTCCGCGGCAAGGAGCCCGGCTGGCACGCCGGAGCAGGGTGGTACCGGCACCACCCTCGGCCTGTCCTCGCCGGGCACGGGCCGGGCGTTACGCCCGGCCCGGGTCGGTCCCGCAGCGCGTCACCCCAGGTGGCCCTCCCGCAGGTAGCGCTCCGACTCCTGCTTGTGCATCCGCTCGTCGTGCCCGATCTGGCGCAGCAGGTCGGCGACGGTCCCGTGGGCGCCGTAGCGGTCGGCGAACGCCGAGCGGTGCGGCACCGCCTCCAGCTCCGGGTGCTCGGCGACGAACTCGGCGTACTCGTGCTCGGCGTGGTCCTCGAAGTCGGCGTTGAGGCGGTAGCTCCAGCGCGGCGCGAGCACGAACATCAGCCAGGCCACGTGGTAGTACGACAGCGCGAGCAGCAGCGGCAGCACCCGGAAGCGCAGCCGGCCCGGCCGCCGCCCGGACGCGCGGACGAGCTCGCCGACGATCAGCAGGTGCCACTGCTCGTTGTCCTGCTGCTCCCGGTTCTCCTCGATCCGCTCGTGGATGCGGCGGGCGAGGGCGCTGTCCCGGTGCCGGCGGGTGAGCAGACGGTAGGCCGCGTTCTCCCAGATCTGGTAGGGGATCCGGGCGACGATCTCGAGCACCTGGAACTTCTCGAGCGTGCGCCGGCGCCCGTAGAGCAGGTCCATGGTGACGAAGAGCAGCCGGGCCAGGAGCGAGTAGCGGCGCCGCGGTGCGGCCAGGGTGGCGAGCTGCTCACGACGCAGGGCCCGGCGGCCCAGGCGCGGGGTGGCGGCGGCGGTGAGCGGACGGCCGGGCGCGACGACGGGAGCGGGGCGGTGGACGGCTGGTCTCCCATCCCGGCCGACCTGTCGCGTACGGAGGTCTCGGCGCCGTTCTGGTGCTCGCGATCTCCAGTGCGCTCCTGGCGGGCTGCGGTGGTGGGGTAGAACCCACCTCCAGCTCCACCAGCCTGAACGTCGACACCAGCGCGATCCCGGCAGCGACCCCGACCGCGACGGAACCCCCCGCCGTCGTGGCCGCCGCAGCCACCACACCGGCCAGCCCGGCCGATGGCCCCGCCGCGGGCCGCGTGATCAAGGACCCGCCGCCGCCCGTGCGAGGGCCGGTGGAGCGCGGCACGAACGGGCAGGCCCGCAGCCTGGCGGGAACTCCACGCCGGCGACCGGGGACGGTGGCCTGCCGGACGTCGCCGCGCAGCCGGGCTGGAAGGTGGGGGAGTCCCGCCCGTACGAGCTGTTCGTGCACTGCGGCATCAAGAACGCAAAGATCGGCGCCGAGCGGTGGACGGTGCAGGCACCCCCACCGGCGTCGGACGCCAGTCGCAGCCGATGAGGCCCGGCGACCCGAGCTCGCCGGTCACGACCGGGAACTACCTGCAGGGCACCACGAGCCTCGTCGAGCCGTTCTTGGCCCGCTTCACGTGGCAGAACGACGGCACCACCGGCACCGCCGGCTTCGCCCCTCCGGCACCCGGGACGAAGTTCGAGCTCTGCCAGTGATGTGACCGACGCGCCGCGGCCCCGCATCCTCAACGAGCGCGGCAGGAACAGCCGCCAGTCGATCACGGCGGAGGCCCAGTCGGTGACCGCGTGCACGCTCACCCCGATCTGACGTTCCCGACCTACCCAGCGACCCGGAGTGCACACGGGCTACCCAGGGTCAGTCGACGCCGTCCTCGGGGAAGCCGCTGTCGTCAACGACGAACGCGCGGGCGGGGAGGGTCGCCGAGCGATGTCGGGTGCGGGCAGAGCCCGTCGGGTTTGTGCTCCTGTGGAACGCTCGGAAGGTGAGCAGCTCGCGGGATCTTCGTGTCGTAGCCGTCGGCGATTCGTTCGTCGCCGGCGTCGGAGATTCTGAGTGTCGAGGCTGGTTCGGGCGCCTGGCCTCCGATGCCTGGCAGCGTGGTGTGCCAACGACGGCGTACAACCTGGGCGTCCGGCGGGACACCAGTGGCGATGTCCTCGATCGTTGGGAGCGCGAGGTGGCCGCCCGCCGGATGCCCGGCACTGACGAGCGGCTGATGGTGTCCTTCGGGGTCAACGACAGCACGGTGGTGAACGGGAGGTTGCGGGTCACACCCGAGCGGAGCGTCGCCAACCTGCACCACCTGCTCGTCGGTGCCAGCCGGGTTGGCCTCGCGGTGATGGTCATCGGCCCGCCGCCCATCGCTGATGCCGAGGTGAATCGGCGCGTCGTGACCTTGAGCGGGCAGTTCCGGGAGGTCTGCGCGGCCTCTGGGACACCTTTCGTCGAGGTCGTGCACGAGCTACTCGAGGACCGCCGGTGGATGGCCGAAGTCCGCGACGGGGACGGTGCGCATCCGGGGGCTGCTGGCTATGGGCGGCTCGCTGCGATTGCGCTGCCGGCGTGGCGTGCCTGGATCGGCCCCCCTGACGATGTGGGGGCCGGGTAGCCGGTGTCGCCGGCTGTGAGCGGGGCGGAGGCAGGGCGAGCGAGCCGAGCGGGGCCGGCGTGCCGGCCCGCGCCGCCGGAGGCGGCGCCTCATCCATGACAGGTCGCTCCGGCAGCGCACCGCGCGGTTCTCCCGGCGGCGTCCGTGGATTGCCCAGAACGTCGGCCCCATCCCGGCGATGGTGATCCTGGTCGAGGACGACGCCGACCCGTGACTGGTGTTCGAATTGTTCGCCCTCCGGCTGGGCCCGCACCTTCACCGACCCCCGACTCTGCGTCGCGATCATCGACCGCCTGACCTTCGCCGGGAACGACCTGTACGACCTCCTGCCGGCTCGCCCACGCCCGAACTCGGCGAGCTGAGTGAGCACTGTCGCGGTCGGATCAGGGCCAGCGGGCATGCACGAGCCAGGCCGCCGACTCGTAGAACACTCCCCGCCCGAGGAGATGGCGGGTGAGGTCGGCCCGCAGTTCACCAACGGCCTGCTCCCGCTCGACCGGGCTGAGCTTGTCCAGCAACCCTGCGTGCTGGCCGGTGATGAAGCGCAACGCGTCCTCGACGTCCGAGCCGAAGAACATCGGCTCAGCCAACCCCTCCAACGCCACGTCAGCGAAACCCGCGGAGGTCAGAAGGCTCCGGATTCTCTCGGGGTCGCTCAGCGCGAACGGACTCGGCGCATCAGCCGGCGGGGCGGGCACCGGCTGCCCCGCAGCGAGCAAGGTGAACAAGCTGCGCAGCCATTCCTGCTGCTCGAAGGGCTGCCAGGTCAGCAGGACAAGCCGTCCCCCCGGTCGCAGTGCTCGACCGATGTTGGCGAACGCCGCGATCGGGTCGCCGAAGAACATCGCGCCATGTCGGCTGATGGCGATCTCGAAGCCCTGCTGCGGGAAGGGATAGACCTGGGCGTCAGCTTGCTCGAACGACACGTTCGTCAGCCCCTCGAGCCCGGCCCGCCGGCGAGCGAGTGCCACCCTGGCCGAGGACAGGTCCACCCCCAGCGCGGTTCCTGCTGAAGCTGCCCGGGCCGCATCGCGAGTGGCCTGCCCGCTGCCGCAGCCAACGTCGAGCACGTGAGAGGTCTCGTTGATCTCGGCCGCGGCCAGGAACCGAGCGCGGTAGCCCGCGACGCCCTCGTCGAAGCGATCAGCGTTGCCCGTCCAGAAGCCACCACCCGCCCCGTCCCAGTTCGCCAGCTGCGACAGGTTGGACGGATCGGCCGACGCCTCGGGGCTCACCAACCCACGCTCTCAGACCACAGCCGACGTCACCCGGGGACCTCCCCGAACGGGTGGAGCCCGATCAAGCCGTCCTCGCCCTACAGCGGCCAGTGGTGGTCCACCCCGGCGTGGGAGACCGTGACGACCTCGCGTGCCCGTACGGGACTGGGCGCGACACAGCTGGCACTGAGCGAGGACTTCGGCGGCTGGACCGAAGCCGTGGTGTCACCGCTGCGACCCGCACCGGGCGCGCGGGTGTACGAGATCGACGGGCCGGCGGCGTGGGTGAGGCTGGTGGGTCGTTACCCGCTGGAGGTGTCGCGGTCACGCCGCCACGACTGGTACCGCACCACCGGCCGGGTCGGACGCTGGTTCATCCCGGACTGGCCGGCGATGGCCGGAGACTACGACGGCGTGCACCTCACTGTGGCCGCGTATCTCGCGACCGCAGGCCGGGCCCTGCCGCTCGACGAGGCCGATGGCAGTGCCGGCGACGGCGCCGACGGCGCCACGGTCCTCGCGGGGTGGGATCCCGACGCCACCATCTGGCTCGCCGATCGCCTTGCCGCGTCCGGGCCTGCGACGCGGTGGCGGCGGTCGCGCGAGCATGAACACTGGGCTGTCTGCGCCGAGCCTGCGAAGTAGCCCGCTCGCCACGAACATCCAAGCGAGCAAGACATCTTCGAGACCGCGACCGACCTGGACGCAGACGCGATCAGGGCTGAGGCCGCAGTCTTCAGCCTCGACGACGGCCGCGACTGTCCATCTGCAACGCTGCTCCCCTACTAGCAGTGGACTCTCGTCAAGGGGCAGCTTGAACGACAAAGTGATTCGAGCGGCCGACGAGCCCCTCGGCGATGGTCAGTACCGGCTTGTCTCCACGCACGCCTGGTGGATGGGGTTCCACAGCTTCCTCAGTGGGCGCGAAGGTGTCCCGGAGACGCGCTACGCCAGCCTGGCCGAACACCGCAGGGACTGCTGGTTCCCGGCCGATCCGGCCGGTGACTGGTTCTCCGCCCAGCGCGCCTCTGGGCGCCGGGTCTGGGTGCTCGGCACCGAGGATCAGGCCCGCGCCGACGGGGTCGACCTCGACCAGCCCAGCCGACCCCGGACCGCAGAGTTTGACCACCTGGTCCGCCACCCCGGCAGCACGGTCGAGCCGAGCTGCGGAAGCTGGCAGCAGCCCGATCACCGGTTCCTGGCCGACCTGCCCCGCGATCCTGAGCTGCTGCTACGCCGGCTGCAGCACGACAGCCCCAGCACCCCGTTCTCCGGCCCGTTCACCTACGCCACTGACGCGTTGCGACATGGCCGGGTCCCGGCGGACCTCCGCGCAGCGATCTACCAAGCACTTGTTCAACTCGATGACGTGGAGTTGATCGACGCGACAACCGATGTGGACGGCCATCCTCGTCTGGCCTTGCGCTGGCATTGCGCCCACCGGGACCGCGACCTGCTCATCGACCCCGACACCGGACACTTCGCCGGTGAGCGCGACATCATCACCAGCGACACTGCGCGTCTTCCCGTCGGCACCACCGCGGCGACCACAAGCGTCCTCACCGCCATCGTCGACCACCCCGGAGACATCCCTACCGCAATCAGCACGCGGCGCGACGGAGTGCCCCGAACCGGCTGACTCCGGCCTCAGAGCCGCCGCGGCCCTCCCCACCGGCTTCCCACGGAGGCCAGGTTCACTGCGACGGGGCTCGTCAACGCGTCTCACCCAAGTTGGCTCCTCCCAGGTCAGCCGGCCACCCGCGGGCCCCGTTCATTGAGACAGGACGGCGACCGTGCTCACCGCGCAGGAGTAGGTGATCAACCACTACGGTCGGGGCGTGTCGTCGTGCGTCGAACCCGGACGGCGCGACAGGACCCAGTTGACCGACGACGCGCGGGACCGGCTGGTCGCCCGCGTCGGTGGCGGGGTGCGGTCTTGGCTCGACGGGCTGCCGCAGCTGCTCGACCGGGTGGCCCGGCAGTGGCAGCTCACCTCGCGCTCTGCCCCGACAGCAGGCGGGACCTCGGTGATCGTGCGGTGCGCGACAACGTGGGCCGGTCGGTCGCGGGTGGTGCTCAAGCTCAGCCCGGACTCGAGCCTTGTTGACGCCGAGGTGTGCGCGCTGCGGCTGTGGGCCGATCGGCGCCATGTGGTGAGGGTGCTGCGGGCCGAGGAGGCTGCCGGGCCGTGCTGCTCGAGGAGATCCATCCGGGCGAGCCTCTCGCGGCCCAGGAGTGGACCCTCGACCAGGTCGTGCCGTTGCTGGCCGAGCTGAGCGCAACCCAGGTCCCGCTCGAGGGACAGCGGAGCTTGGTGGTTGCGGGGCGGGTGGACGTGCCGGGCACCGGGCGGCCGGGCGGGCTGGTGCCCGGGCGCCGGGCTGGCCGGGCCGGGGCGCGCCGGGCTGGGCGGAGCCGTGGCCACGGCCTGCGCGTGCACGGGGCGGCGGGGCGCGGGCACGTTCCCGACCTGCACGGGGATTCCGCGCTCGAGGCCGGCGGGGGGCGGGACGGGGCGCATGCGGGTCCTCCGGGTCGGCCCGGGCGGGGAGTCCGGGCGGTCGGGGCAACCCTGTCGGCCCGCGCCCGGCCGGACGACCGTGCTGACCCGTGGATCCTGCGCGGCGCCCACCCGTGGCCGCGGGGAGGCCAGCACCACCCTCCGTACGTCCGCCCCGCCCCGGTGTGCCGTCCGGTCAGCGGACCCGGTCGAGCACCTCCACCAGCCGGTCGGGCATCGAGAACATCGGCGCGTGCGACGACGGCAGCCGCTCGACGTGGTCGGCGGCCGCGGCCATCGCCTCCTGGGCGGTGACGGGGAAGGTGGCGTCGTCCTCGCAGATCACGTAGGTCACCGGGTGCGTCCGGTCCGGTGCCGAGCTGGGTGCGACCGCACTGGCGAGCGACTGCGGCCGTGCCCGGCGCAGGAGGGGCTCGGCCCGGTCCCACGGCACGTCGGCGCAGAGCGCCCGGTGCGCTTCCGCAAGGTCGTCCGTCACCCGCATGGTGCCGTCGTCCTGGGGCGCGGCCCAGGTCAGCGGTGGCATCGTGCTCAGCATGTCGAACACCGACGCGCCCCGGGCCGGCCAGAAGGCGGCGACGTACACGCTGTGCGCGACGTCGGGGTGATCGGCGAGTTCGGTGATCACCATGCCGCCGTAGGAATGCCCGACGAGCACCACGGGCTCCTCCGCCGACCCCACGTGCCGGCGAACCACCTCGGCGTCCGCCACGAGGTCACCGAGCGCCGAGGGGTCGGGCCCGGAGCTCGGCAGCTGCGGGACGACGTCGACCGTGTGGCCGGCCTTCTCCAACCGGGGCCGCACCTCGTCCCAGTACCAGCCGCCGACGAAACCGCCGTGGACGAGCACATATGTCGCCATGGACCGAGAGTGGTCCACGTCACATGAACCGGCAACCGCCGAACGGCGGCCCGGCCCGGCCCGGCCCGAGTGCCGGCGGCCGCGGTGTCAGGCGTCCGCGTCGTCGCGCGCGCGGGCCTGGTCGGCCGCCGCGGCCTGCACGCCCGGCTGCACACGGTAGCCCGGCCGGGCGGGCGGGAGCAGGCCCAGCGCCACTCCGATCGCCGTCAGATCGGGGTAGGTCCCGACCGGCAGCGACCACAGCTGGGCCGCACTGACCGAGTCCGCCCCGTAGTGGTCGGCGTGCGCGATGATCTGCCACTTCGCGGCCGGGTAGGACAGGCCGGCCAGTACGTGGCCGAGCCGCGCCAGATCGGCGCGCGATGTCCGTCGGTACACGGTTCCTCCTGGTCGACGCGTTCCGGAGGGGACATTCGGGACGCGTCGGCGCAGAGTGCCCTGGATCACACTTTCGCAAACCTCGACATCCTGCGACCCGCCGGAGGGGGCGTTTGTTGTGCGCGCGCGGCGCGCCCCCGTAGGGTTGGCGGGCGGTTGAGGCGACAGTCCGCAGCACGCGTCCGCGGAAGTCGAGGAGCACGGTGCCTAATGAGCAGTGAGACCCCCGCCGACGAGGGTGGCGTCGAGATCGAGGACGTCGTCCGCTTCGAACGGGCCGGCGAGGGGGACGGTGCGTCGCTGGTGGCGCATGTCCGAGGCGAGATCGACACGTTGACGGCGCCCCTGCTGCGCACCGAGCTCGACGCCCGGCTCCCCGAGGCCCCGCTCGTCGTCCTGGACCTGTCCGGGGTCACCTTCCTGGGGTCCGCCGGGCTGGCCGTGCTCGTCGCGGCGAAGGACGCGGTGGAGCGGCGCGGGCACACGCTGCGGCTGGTGTGCGGGTCGCGCATCGTCACCCGGGCGCTCGAGGCCACCGGCCTGCTCGCGCTGTTCGACGTGGCCGACGGCGTGTCCGACGCGCTGCGTCCCACCGGCTGACCCGCACCAGGGAGGCGTCTGGGCGCCTGGTGGCCCCCGCGGTCTTCAACACCGACGTGGCCGAGTACCTCGGTCAGGCGGGTTCGATTCCCGTCCGCCTCCGCCATCCGTCACCGGCGCCGCGTGCCGGCCTCACCGGCTGACGCGGATCCGCCCGGTCCCTCCCCGCACCCGCCCGATGACGGCGGCGCCGGGCAGTTCCGCCACGGCGGCCGCCGCGCGGTCCGGGGCGGCGCCGAACAGCAGCCCGCCCGAGGTCTGGGCGTCGGCGAGCAGCAGGACGTCCGTCTCGGTGACGCCCGGCCCGAGGTCGAGCACCTCGGCCGCCCAGTCCCGGTTGCGCCGCGTGCCGCCGGGCACCGTGCCGGCCTCGGCCAGCTCGCGCACCCCCGGCAGCAGCGGCACGTCCCGGGCGACGACCTCGGCGTCCACCCCGGAGGCGGCCGCCATCTTGCGCAGGTGCCCCAGCAGGCCGAACCCGGTGACGTCCGTGCACCCCGCGGCCCCGGCGGCCACCGCGGCGGCCGAGGCGGCGGCGTTGGGCGTGCACATCGAGGCCACCGCCCGGTCCAGCAGGTCCTCACCCGCGGTGCCCGCCTTGACCGCCGTCGTCGCGATGCCGACGCCGAGGGGCTTGGTGAGCACGAGCGCGTCGCCCGGGCGCAGGCCGGTGTTGGTGAGGATCCGGTCCGGGTGCAGCTCGCCGACCACGGCCAGCCCGTACTTGGGCTCCGGGTCGTCGATCGAGTGCCCGCCGACCACGGCGAAGCCGCACTCGCGGCCCACGTCGGCGCCCCCCTCCAGCACCTCGCCGAGCATCTCCGGCGGCAGCGTCTCCGAGGGCCAGGCCACGATGTTCAGCGCGAAGAGCGGGCGCCCGCCCATCGCGTAGACGTCGGACACGGCGTTGGTCGCGGCGATGCGCCCCCACGTCCGCGGGTCGTCGACGACCGGCGTGAAGAAGTCCGTCGTCGCGACGAGCGCGCGATCGGCGTCGAGCCGCCACACCGCGGCGTCGTCACCCGTTTCGGTGCCGACGAGCAGGTCGGGATGGCTGGGCGGGGTGACCCCGGCGAGGACCTCGGCGAGCCGCCCCGGACCGATCTTGCACCCGCACCCCGCCCCGTGGCTGAACTGGGTGAGCCTGGGCGCCGGCTGCGTCGTTCCCCGCGTCATTGCCCGACCGTATCCCGTCCGTCCGCCGCAGGCGGGCTCCCGCTGACCGAGCCCGACCGACCCCGGAGGGAGACCACCCGATCCGGTGGTCACACTCTGGAGGCGTGACTTCCGTTCCGGAGCGTGACCCGGTCAGCCGGTCCGGCGCCTTCGAGGTGGTGCGGCGCGGCTACGCGCGCGACCAGGTCGATGCGCTGGTCCGCGAGCTGGAGCGGCGCGCCCAGGCAGCCGAGAACGCGCGCCGCATGGCCGAGCAGCACGCCGCGGGTCTCGCCGAGGAGCTGCGGACGCTGCGGGCCGGTACCCCCGCCGAGGGCCTGCCGGCCGTGCCGCAGAGCTTCGGCTTCCGGGCGGAGAAGGTCCTGCGGCTCGCCGAGCGCGAGGCCGCCGACATCCGGGCCGCCGCCACCCGCGAGGCCGCCGAGATCCGGGCGGCCGCCACCCGGGAGGCCGCCGAGCTGATGGAGCGCGCGCACGCCGCCGCGGGGCAGGCCCGCGTGGAGGCAGAGGCCGAGCGGGCGGCGGTGGCCCGGGAACGCGCCGCCCTCGCGGTGCAGGTGACCGAGCACGTCCGGCAGGGCGAGGAGCTCGCGGGGCTGCGGGCCGCCGTGCGGAGCGAACTGGCCCGCGTGCACGCCGCGCTGGGCGCCGAGCTGCGTGGGCTCGACGACGCCCTCGCCGCGGGGGCCGCGGAACCGGCGGACGAGACCGTCGAGGTGGCCGGCGGCGACGCCGTCGCCGGGGCCGGAGGCGCCCCCGAGGACGGCGGGGCCGCCGCCGCGCCCGGGAACGAGGTCGTCACCATGCTCGAGGGCGAGATCCCGGTCGAGGGCGAGATCCCGGTCAAGGGCGAGGGCCCGGTCGCCGGGGCGGACGGAACGGGCTCCGCGCCGGAGGCCGAGGGCGACGTCGACGCCGTCGGGACCGAGACCTCCCCGGACGTCGACGCGGTCGGGACCGAGACCTCCCCGGACGACACGACCGGTGGCGCCGTCGCGACCGGATCCGACGACGCTTCCCGGACCACGGCCGAGAACGGGGACCCGATCACCGCCGGTCCCGGCATCCGCGCGGACGACGCCGAGCCCCACCCCGCCACCGAGCGCGGCGAGGCCACCGAGCAGGACGACGCCACCGAGCAGGACGACGCCACCGAGCAGGACGACGCCACCGTGCAGGACACGGCCGAGCCGGACGCCGACGAGCAGGAGACCGCCGAGTCGGACGCCGTCGAGCCCGAGACACCCGAGCCCGAGACCGCCGAGCAGGAGACCGCCGAGCAGGAGACCGCGGTGTGGACCCCCACCCCCGGCACCGCGGACCTGTTCGCGGCCGCGCAGGACCGGCACGCCGACCCCGCCGACGTGCGGGTCCCGGAACCGCGCCGCGGGCGGACCACGGAGAACCGGCACGCGCTGCGCCCCGGCTGACAGGCACGGCATGCTCTCCCCATGACGGACGCCCCGGTCCGCGGCACGACCGCCCCCCCGCCCGACCCACGTCGCGCGGTGCCGCGCACGGATGCGGTGCTCGCCGACCCGCGCCTGGCGGAGGCGGTGCACCGGCTCGGCCGCGCGCTGGTGAAGCGCGCGGTCGTCGACGCGCAGCAGCGCGCACGCGCCGGCGAGATCCCGCCGGCCGAGGTGGCCGAGGCCGCGCTCGCCGCCCTCCCCCGCACGGCGACCCGGCTGCGTCCGGTGCTCAACGCGACCGGCGTGCTGCTGCACACCAACCTCGGCCGGGCCCCGCTCTCCGCCGCGGCCCGCGCGGCCCTCGCGGTGGCGGCCGGCACCTGCGACGTCGAGCTCGACCTCGGCACCGGCACCCGCGGCCGCCGCGGCGCCGGGGTGATCGACGCCCTGCTCGAGGCCGTCCCGGGAGCCGCCGCCGCGCACGTCGCGAACAACGGCGCCGCCGCGCTGGCCCTGGTCGCCGCAACGCTCGCCACCGGCAGGGAGATCGTCGTGTCGCGCGGCGAGCTCGTCGAGATCGGCGACGGCTTCCGCATCCCGGACCTGCTCGAGTCGACCGGGGCGCGGCTGCGCGAGGTCGGCACCACCAACCGCACCCACCTCGCGGACTACGAACGCGCGATCGGCCCCGACACCGGGTTCGTGCTCAAGGTGCACCCGTCGAACTTCACGGTCAGCGGCTTCACCAGCGCGGTCGGCCCGGAGGAGCTGGCGGGTCTGGGCGTCCCGGTCGTCGCCGACATCGGCTCCGGTCTGCTCACCCCGCACCCACTGCTGCCCGAGGAGCCCGACGCCGCCGGCATGCTCGCCCGCGGCGCCACCCTGGTCACCGCCTCCGGCGACAAGCTCCTCGGCGGTCCGCAGGCGGGCCTGGTGCTGGGCGGCGCCGGCGAGGGTGCGGCGCTCGTGGAGAGGGTGCGGCGCTTCCCGCTCGCCCGCGCGATGCGCGTCGACAAGCTCACGCTGGCCGCGTTGGAGGCCACGCTGCGCGGTCCCGTCACCCCGGTCCGCGCCGCCCTGGACGCCGCGGTCGACGAGCTGCGCCACCGCGCCCGCCGGCTGGCCGCCGAGCTGGCGGCAGCCCTCGGCCCCGGGGTCGTCGAGGCCGTCGACTCGGTCGCGACGGTCGGCGGCGGGGGCGCCCCGGGCCTCACGCTGCCCAGCGCGGCCGTGGCCCTGCCGGAGCGGTTCGCCGCGATCCTGCGCGGGGGCGACCCGGCCGTCCTGGGCCGCCTGGTGGCCGGGCGCTGCCTGCTGGACCTGCGCGCCCTGGACCCGGCCGACGACGCCGCCCTCGCCGCCGCGGTCCGGACGGCCGCGAGGTCCGGCGCCGCTCCGGGCGACACCGACCCGGCCGGCGCTCCCGCGACCGGTACCGCCACGACCGGCACCGCCACCCGCACGGCGGGGAGCTGACGTGCCCGCCCGCGTGATCGCGACGGCGGGGCACGTCGACCACGGCAAGTCCACCCTGGTCCGGGCCCTGACCGGGATGGAGCCCGACCGGCTCGCCGAGGAGCGCCGCCGGGGCCTGACGATCGACCTCGGGTTCGCCTGGACCCGGCTGGCTTCCGGGACCGACCTGGCCTTCGTCGACGTGCCCGGCCACGAACGTTTCGTGACGACGATGCTGGCCGGGGCCGGCCCGGTACCCGCGGCGATGATCGTGGTCGCCGCCGACGAGGGCTGGATGCCCCAGTCCGCGGAGCACCTCGACGCCCTCGACGCGCTCGGCGTCGACCGGGGCCTGCTCGTGATCACCCGGTGCGATCTGCTCGACCCGGAACCGGCGCAGGAGGACGCACGGGAGGCGCTGGCCCGCTCGTCGCTCGGCGAGCTGCCCGTCGTCCCGGTGTGCGCGCCGCGCGGCGAGGGCCTCCCCGCGCTGCGCACCGCGCTCGAGGAGCTGGTCGGCGGCCTGCCGGAGCCCGATCCGGCGGCGGACGTCCGCCTGTGGGTGGATCGCGCCTTCACCATCCGTGGTGCCGGGACGGTCGTGACCGGGACCCTCGGGGCCGGCACGATCCGGCTCGGCGACGAGCTGGAGCTCGGCGGCCGCCGGGTCGGCGTCCGGGGTCTGGAGAGCCTCGGGGAACCGCGCGCGGAGGTCACCGGCGTCGCGCGGGTCGCGGTGAACCTGCGCGGTCTGCCGAAGGAGGCGGTCGGGCGCGGCGACGCCCTGCTCACCCCGGGCGCCTGGCTGACCGCGACCGAGATCGACGTCCGGCTGCGGGCGCCGGGGAGCCGGGCGGAGCCGGACGCCCCCGTCGAGCTGCCGAGGCAGCTGATGCTGCACGCCGGGGCCGCCGCGACCGGCGTCCGGGTGCGCCCGCTGGGGCCCCGCCACGCGCGTCTGCGCCTGGAGCACGCCTTGCCGCTGCGCATCGGCGACCGCGCCGTCCTGCGCGACCCGGGCCGGCGCGCGGTCCTCGCCGGCGCCGTCGTCCTCGACGTCCGGCCGCCGGCGTTGGTCCGGCGAGGGGCGGCCGGGCGGCGGGCCGACGCACTCGCCGCGCCGGGATTCGGCACCGCCGCCCGCGAGCTGGCCCGGCGTGGTGTCGCCCGGGCGGCGGACCTGGTCGCGATGGGCGTCCCGCCCGAGCAGGTGGCGGCGCTGCGCGTCCCGTCGGCACACGGGTGGCTGGTCGACCTCGGACGGGCGGGCGTGGCCGTGGCCGCCCTCGCCGAGGCGGTCCGCGCCCACGACGCGGCGGAGCCGCTCGATCCCGGGCTCACGACCGAGGCCGCCCGGCGCGCCGCCGGCCTGCCCGACGCCGCGCTGCTGCCCCCCGTGCTGGCCACCGCGGACCAGGACGAGGTCCCGCTCGTGCTGCGTGACGGCCGGGTCCGGCTCGACCGGGCGCACGCACTGCCGGCGCCGGTCCGCGAGGCGCTCGCGACACTGCGCCGGGACCTCGCGGGCGCCCCGTTCGCGGCCCCCGACGCCGACCGGCTCGCCGAGCTCGGCCTCGGCACCAAGGAGCTCGCCGCGCTGGTGCGGGCGGGCGAGCTGGTGGAGCTGGCCCGCGGCGTCGTCCTGCTCCCGGACGGCCCGGACCGCGCGGTCGAGGTCCTGCGGACCATCGGGCCGGTCTTCACGCTCAGCGAGGCCCGCCAGGCGCTCGGGACCAGCCGCCGCGTCGCCGTCCCGCTGCTCGAGCTGCTGGGCCGGACGGGCCGCACGCGACGGCCGGACGACCGCCATCACCAGCTGCGCTGAGCGGTTCCGCTCCGAGTGGCAGCGAGGTCGGGCACCCCTTACCGTTCCGCCAATGCAGCACACGCACGACGCCTCCGGCGCCGCGGTCCGCCGCGGCGAGTCGGACGACCAGATCACCGTCTCCACCCGGCCCGCGGGCGAGGGGCAGGTCGTCGTCGAGGTCGGCGGCGAGGTCGACATGTTGACCTCCCCGCAACTGCGCTCCGTCGTGCTCACCCAGCTGTCGGATGGCGCCCAGCGCGTGGTGCTGGCACTCGACGGCGTCACGTTCCTCGGCACCAGCGGGCTCGCCGTGCTGATCGAGGTCCGTGAGGCCGCACACCAGGCCGGGGTGGAACTGCGGCTCGCGTGCACCGGCCGGCGGGTGCTGCGCCCGCTCTCGATCGCGGGTCTGGTGCCGATGTTCGACATCCACGACACGGTCGAGCAGGCCCTGCAGGACACCTGAGCTCACCGGAACACGTGTGACGAGGGCCACATATGGTGCCCCGAGGTGCGCCGCGCCGTCGACCGCGCGATCCTCTCCGACTGCTCTGAGCTGCACGGACTCGCGTCCGGCCCCGTTCGTCCCGGCCTACCGGTTCGTTCCCGTGTGGGTGTCGCCTCGCCTCCTCCGCTGTGTTGCGGCCGATCCGGCGTTTGACCGGGAAAGGGTTGGGGAACGCCGCGGCAGATCGCCCGGCACGTGGTCGGGCCCCTCCGACGGAAGCGAAGGTGAGCCGAGTGAGCGACGTGTCCCGCCTCCCTGGGCCCATGGACCACGCGTGGCAGTGGCAGCGCCTGGGCGCGTGCCGCGGCATGGACAGCGCGGTGTTCTTCCATCCGGACGGCGAGCGCAACCCCTCCCGCGCCCGCCGGACCGCACAGGCCAAGGCGGTGTGCCAGCGGTGCCCGGTGATGGACCTGTGCCGCGAGTTCGCGCTGGAGACGCGCGAGCCGTTCGGGGTCTGGGGCGGGCTCGGCGAGTCGGAGCGCCGGGTGCTGCTGGAGCGCCGCGACCAGCAGAAGCGCAAGCTCGCCTCCGCGAGCTGACGCCCACGGGCCGGTCCTGCTCCCGCGGCGTCGGGGGCGCGGGAGGACCGACACGGCACGACACACACGACGGAGGGGCGGTCCCGGGTCCGGGACCGCCCCTCCGTCGTGTCGCACGGTCGTCCGATCGACCGGCGGGCTCACCCGTCGACGACGCTGAGCTCGAGACAGCGGTAGCGCAGCAGCGGCAGTGCGTACACCCGGACCACCCGCTGGACGGCGGCCACGACCGTCGTCCGCTCGGGATCGGCCGGCGAGGGCAGCGGGGCGACGCAGTACACCCCGGGCTCGGGGTCGAAGCCGACGAGCTCGGAGAGGGCGGCGACCAGGTCGTCCTCCGCGCCGGGACCGATCCGGTCGGGCAACCCGAGCCGGTGGACGTGCACGTCCGGCAGGCCGAGTGCCTCCACCGCGGCGGAGAACCCGTGCGCGTCGTCCTCGTCCTCGGCGCCGAAGTCGTCCTCGGCGCCGAAGTCGTCCTCGGCGCCGGGGTCGTCCTCGTCCCACGCGTCGAGCCCGACGACGCCGGCGCCCCACGGACCGACCTCGTCGAACCGGACGTCGCCGCGGCCGAGGGAGACCGACGGGCCGCCGGCGGTCTCGCCCCGGGCGGGCGACGGCGCGGCGGGCGCGTCGTCGCGCGCGAGGAGCAGGTCCACCCGGCCGGCGTCGGCGACCACGCGGGCGAGGTCGGACTCCGGCCGCAGCAGCTCCATCGGGCTCACCGCCACCGCGACCAGCCGCCGCCGCGCCGGCTCGAGGCGGACGGGCCCGCCGCGCCGCTGCGCCGGCGTGCCGATGCCCTCGATCCCCGGCACCGCCACCATCCGACAATCGCCCCCCTGCTCGGCCGGCCCCATTGCCGGTCGTCTCGCTCCGGCCTCGTCGACCGGTGTCAACGGCATCGTTTCCTGCCCACGTCCCCGAAGACGGCCCCGCACGCCGAACGGGCACCACGGGTCCGTGAGCGGGCGGGCCGGGGGGCCGGTCGGTTCACTCGAACGAGCGCAGCGGTCGTCGCCGCGGGACGAGCGGGCGAGGACCGACGACCGGCTCAGCCCTCGAGTCGGACCGCGAGGACCGCGATGTCGTCCCGGAGGTGGTCCGGCTCGCAGGCCGCCAGGACCCGGTCGACCACGTCCTCGGCCGGTGAGCCGGCGGGAACCTCCCGCAGGGTGCGCTCGAGCAGCTCGGCCCGCTCGTCGGCGTCCTCCCCCGCGATGTCGGTCAGGCCGTCCGTGTAGAGCAGCAGCAGCGCGCCGGCCGGCACGGTCAGCGTGGCCTCGGTGCGCCCCTCCTGCCCCGCCCGGCCGAGCGTGGGAACGACGCCGATCATCGGCGAGAGGTGCTCGTCCAGCCGGCGCAGCTCGCCCTCGCGGGTGAGCAGCAGCGGCGCCGGGTGCCCCGCGTTCGCGTAGCGCAGCAGCCGGTCGCCCGAGGAGCGTGGCGGTTCGAGCCGGGCGTAGACCGCGGTGGCCATCGACGCCATCTCCAGGCCCTGCACGAGCTGGTCGCAACGGTCGAGCACGGAACCGGGGCGGCCGCCGTCCCACGCGTAGGAGCGCAGCACACCACGCAGCTGCCCCATCGCCGCCGCGGCCGACAGGTCGTGGCCGACGACGTCGCCCACCGCGATGCCGACCGAGCCGTCGGGCAGCGGCAGCACGTCGTACCAGTCGCCACCGACCTGGTTGCCGTCCGTGCCCACCCGGTACCGCGCCGCGATCTGCAGGCGACCCACCTCGGGTACGGCCGGCAGCAGGCTGTGCTGCAGGGTCGCCGCGGCCGCGTGCTCGCGTTCGTAGAGCCGTGCGTTGTCGACGGTGAGACCGGCCCGCCCGGCGAGGTCGGTGGCCAGGTGGAGGTCCTTCTGGCTGTAGCGGCGGCCGTACGGGTGCTGGGTCGCCAGGGTGAGGGTGCCGAGGACCTTGCCGCGGGCGCGCAGCGGCACGACGATCGCCGACCGCAGACGCAGCCCGTCGTAGAGCGTGGCCGCCGTCGTGTCGTCCCCGTAGCGGTCGGCGCCGCGCTCGGGGAGGTCCGACAGCAGCACCGGCTCGCCGGTGGCCAGCACCCGACCCGTGGAGCTGTCGCTGCCGGGCCGGTGGTCGTGGGCGGCGGCCATGCGCACGATCCGGTCCTCGTCGGCGCGGTCCCGGGCGGCGACGGCGACACGGCGGGGCGCGCCGGAGGCAGGGCGGTCCAGCAGGTCCACCGCGCAGACGTCCGCGAGCTGCGAGACCACCAGGCGGGCCAGGCCCTGGCACGCGTCGTCGACACCGAGCGCCTCGGTCATCTGCGTGGTCGCCTCGGCGAGCAGGCGCAGCTGGCTGCGGGCCTCCTCGGCGTCGGCGAGGGCCGCGCGACGCTCCTGCTCCACGAGCACCCGCTCGGTGACGTCGTTCTGCACGCCGACGAAGTTGACGAGGTCACCCGCGCCGTCGACCACCGGCGAGATCGACACCTGGTTCCAGAAGGCCGTGCCGTCCTTGCGGTAGTTCAGCAGCACCTCGGTGATCGGCTCCTGCGCGCGCAGCGCCGCGCGCATCCGCTCGATCGACGCCGGATCCGTGTTGCGGCCCTGCAGGAACCTGCAGTTGCGACCGACCGCCTCCTCCACCTCGTACCCGGTGAGCCGGGTGAACGACGGGTTGACCCAGATAAGTGGGTCGTCGGCGCGTCGCGGGTCGGTGATGGTGAACGACATGTCGGTGGCGACGACCGCCCGGTCGCGCAGCACCTCGAGCCGGCGGCGGTCGCCGTGCTCGCTGCCCGAGAGCTGCAGGAACACCACGAGCGCCCGCGACTCGAGCTCCTCGGGGACCGGCACCCGCTTCCCGGCCTCGCCCCTTCCGCCGGGGCCGAGACCGAACCCCGTCACCCACAGCAGCCGGCCCTCGGCCGCCTCGCGCTGCTCCTCGGTCGCCGTCGAGCCACGGCGGGCGGCGTCGTGCACCGCGACCGGCTCGCCCGCCACGGGGATGCCCCGCGCCACGAGCGACAGCGGCGAGCTGGTCTCGCTCATCCGCTTCCCGCCGAGGTCGGTCAGGCCCGCGGCGTCGCCCCAGTCGTCGATGTCGACCGGCAGCGACACGCGGTTGCCGGTGAGCTCCACGGCCGCGGCGTTCGCGTAGACGACCTTGCGCTCCTCCAGGTCGATCACGAGAACGGCCGCGGGCGCGTCGTAGAGGACCTGGGGCAGCTCGCCGGGCCCGTCGGGCACGCCGGGCTCGGCGACCCCCTGGGCCACCTCCTGGGCCAGGTCCTCGGCCAGCCCGCGCGGGTCGGTCGTCTTCACGCACCGAGCGTAATGGCCGTCCGCCCCACCCGCGCCCCGGTGGCATCCGCCCGATGGGTAGGGTTCGCCGGGATCGGTTGAGATCGCAGCCGACTCGCGCCCCCGCTCGCCCGCGACCCGCGCGGGCGCGTCGACGTCGGAGGTGAGTGCCGTGTCGTCCCCCGCGTCTCGTGGTCCGTCCCGTCCGGGTGGACTCGGCACCCATCTCACCCGTCCCGTCCCCGGCGTGCACGTGCTGGTGGTCGACGGCGAGGTGGACACCCTGACGGCCCCGGCCCTGGCTGAGGCGCTCGGCGGGCTGCTCGAGGCCGAGCCGGTGCACGCGGTGGCCGCGGTCGACCTCGCCGGCGTCGGGTTCCTGGCGTCGAGCGGGCTGGCGGTGCTCATCCGGGCCGCGCACCGGGCGGAGGCACAGGGCCGCGCCCTGCACCTGCTGGGGGGCTCCCGGGCGGTCACCCGGCCGCTCGAGGTCACCGGCTCGGACCAGTTGTTCACGCTGCTCCCGGGCCTGGACGAGCTCCTCGCCCGGGTGGACGGCGAACGCCCGGCCGGTCGCCCCCGGCGGGCGGATTGATTAGACCGCACCCCGGGTAGCACGATGGGGATCGAGGGCCCGAACGGGTCCGTGACGAAGGGAAGACCTCGCGTGTCCGAAGTGGCTCCCGTGGGCGCCGGAGACGGCCCGGGGACGGCGGAGACGCCGGGATCGGTGGTGGAGGTGCGCACCAGCGCCTCGGCCTCGCTGATCCCGACGGTCCGTGCCGTCGCCTCGGACCTCGCCGCCCGCGCGGACTTCGACCTGGACGCCATCTCGGACCTGCGGATGGCCGTCGACGAAGCGTGCGCGACCCTGGTCGACGTCGCCGTGCCGGGGTCGTCGCTCCGGTGCACCTTCGACGTGCGCGAGGAACTCATCCGCGTCCACGCCGAGGTGGACACCGGTGACGCGGCCAGCCCGGTGTCCACGGACACCTTCGGCTGGCGGGTCCTGCAGACCCTGGCCGACGAGGTGGAGCTCGAGGCGAACGGCAGCGGGACCGTGGGGATCCGCCTGCACAAGCGCGCCGACGCAGCCTCCCGGTGAGTGCGGCCGACTCCGAGTACGGCCACCTGACCCCGCTCCTGGTCGAGTACGCCGGGCTCGAGAAGGACGACCCGGGTCGCGAGAAGCTCCGTGATCGTCTGGTGACCGGCTTCCTGCCGATCGCGCAGCACATCGCGCGCCGCTTCGCCCACCGCGGCGAACCGCTCGACGACCTGGTGCAGGTCGCGACCGTCGGGCTCATCAACGCGGTCGACCGCTACTCCCCGGAGAAGGGCACGGACTTCTTCTCCTTCGCCGTGCCCACCATCAGCGGCGAGGTCCGCCGGCACTTCCGCGACCAGGGCTGGTCGATGCGGGTGCCGCGGCGGCTCAAGGACATGCACGTGTCCATCAACGGCGCGGTGTCCGAGCTGTCGCAGCGGCTCGGCCGGGCCCCCCGGCCGTCGGAGATCGCCGAGCTGCTCGGCGTGCCGGTCGCCGAGGTGCTCGAGGGCCTGGAGGCCTCCGAGGCCTACCGCAGCTCGTCGCTCGACGAGATGCTCTCCTCCGAGCAGGGCAGCGCCACGGTCGGCGAGCTGGTCGGCGCGGCCGACGCGGAGCTCGACCGGGTCGACCACCGCCAGGCCCTGCGGCCCGTGCTCGGCGAGCTGGCCGAGCGCGAACGCACCATCGTCATGCTCCGGTTCTTCGGCAACATGACCCAGACCCAGATCGCCGAACAGGTCGGCATCTCCCAGATGCACGTCTCGCGGCTGCTGGCCCAGACCCTCGACCGGCTGCGGTCCCGGCTCGACCCGGACACCCGCACCGGCTGATCACCCTGCGCGCGGGTCGCACGGCCCGTCAGCCGGTGTGGGCCGCGCAACAGACCATGGGGGTCGCGAGACAGCGGCCCGACCCGTCGGCGAGGATGGCCGCGCCGTCGGAACACGGCGGTCGGTCGTCGGGCAGGAGCGTG